>JAPLUI010000166.1 GCA_026397725.1 Verrucomicrobiota bacterium
AGGCCCGCTGACCGGGGCGACCGGGTTGCTCGTGACCGTGAAGTCGGCGGCGTTGGTGCCGTCCTTGGTGATGGTCAGGCCGGTCAGGCTGGCGGTGCCGGTGTTCCTGATGGTGAAGCCGAGGCTGGTGTTAGAGCCGACGTTCACCGAGCCGAAGTCCTTGGTGCCGCCATCGGCAATGTTGGTGCCGGCCGGTTGCTCGACGGCGATCTCGGGCACCGGCACCGCCACGCCGGTACCGGTGAGAGTGATGTCAAACGGGCTCTCATCGGCGTCGTTGTTGGCGATGTGGATCGCGGCCGTTCTAGCACCGGCGGCGGAAGGCGCGAATTGCACCGTGAAGGTGGTGGTTCCGCTAGGCCCGCTCACCGGGGCGACCGGGTTGCTCGTGACCGTGAAGTCGGCGGCGTTGGTGCCGTCCTTGGTGATGGTCAGGCCGGTCAGGCTGGCGGTGCCGGTATTCCTGATGGTGAAAGTGAGGCTGGTGTTAGAGCCGACGTTCACCGAGCCGAAGTCCTTGGTGCCGCCATCGGCGATGCTGGTTCCGAGCGGTTGTTCCACGGCGATTTCAGGTGCCATCACTTGGACGTCATCGATGGCCCAATTGTCATAGCCATCGCCACTATTGCTCAACTGCCAGAAGCGGAACTGGGTGGCGATGGTCTGTGCGGCCACTGGAATGGTCACCACGATGGTCTGCCACGCGCGGTTGCTGTACGGGCCGCCGATTTGGACAAAGGTGGTGGTGTCGTTGGAGTACTCGAGCACGACTTCTTCACCGGCATCGGCCATTTCCCATGGACTTGCGGCCCCGTTGGCGAGGGCAAACAGAAACGAAATGCCACTGCTGCTGCGGGTGTCGATGGGCTGCGTGGTGGCGTAACGGCTGCCGGCACCTCCGAACCACAGGCTGTTGCCGGTGGAACCGACACCGGCGGCCTGACCGTTGGTGTTAGCAGCCACCGTGCCGCCGAATTGGGCCCACAGCGCCGGATCGTAACTCGGATCAAAATCGTCAAAAAACGAGCTGACCGGAGTGATTGGCTTGAGGACCAGTTGATCGACCCAACCGGCGTCGGAGCCTGACACCACCGAAATGTCCTTGGAATAGGTCCAGCGCACTGAGTGGGTGCCTACCCCAACACTTGCCATGGCCGCTTGCCAATCGACAGTGCCCGAGATGCCCGCAATGCCGGTCTGTTCCACGCCGTCCACCGTGAAGCGGAGATAATCGTAGCCGGCTTCGGAGGACACCTTCCACCAGAACGACAGGGTTCCCGGTCCGGTGACGGTGGTTTCCATCCACGTGTTCTGACTGTGATCGATCACGCCGCTTTGCGCCGCATCCTGCCCATCGTGGGTGGTGACAAGCTGAGGTTGCCACCCGCTGGTGCCTCCCACCGTCCAGGTCAGCGATGGCGCATCCATGGCCTCACCCAGAGTCAAGGCGGTGTTGCTGATCGTCAGGGTGAGGGTGGCAGTGCCGGTGCCTGCGGAGTTGGTGGCACTCAAGCCGACGCTGAAGGTCCCCGCACTTGTGGGGGTGCCGGCAATCAGGCCGGAACCGGTGTTGATGGTCAGGCCGCCCGGCAAACCACTCGCCCCGAAACTGGTGGGAATATTGGTGGCGGTGATCTGGTAGTTGAACGCCAGTCCCAAGGCCCCACTGGCCGTGGTGGTGCTGGTAATGACCGGGGGCTGCACACCTGCGATGAACAGCACCTGATCCACCCAGCCGGCATCCGACCCACTGGCCACCGAGCCATCTTTCGAATACTGCCAGCGCAACGTGTGAGAACCTGACGCAATGCTCACGCTGCGTTGCTGCCAGGCCACCGTGCCCGAGATACCGGCAATGCCACTTGGTTCCACTCCGTCCACCGTGAAGCGCAGATAATCATAGCCTGACTCGGATGACACCGACCACCAAAATGACAACGATCCGGGGCCGGTGATGGTGGTTTCGAGATAGCCAAGCTGACTGTTTCCCAGGACCCCGCTCTTGGCAGCATCCTGACCATCGTGACTGGTGGCGGTCTGCGCCGTCCAGTTCGAGTTGCCACCCGTGGTCCACGTCTCGTCCGTAGTGTCCAAGGCATCCGCCAAGGTCAACACCGGCGCGACGCTCAGCGCCAAGGTCGTGGTGCCCGTACCAAAGCGATTGGTGGCACTCAAACCCACCGAGTAATTGCCGATCACATTCGGAGTGCCATAGATCAGGCCCGTCGTGGTATTCACCGTCAACCCGGTAGGCAAGCCGCTTGCGTTGTAGCTGGTCGGAAGGTCAGTGGCCACAATCTGATAGCTGAACGCCAGCCCTGGCGGGGCGGTGGCGGCCGTGGCACTGGTGATGATCGGCACCCCGCCAGCCCCGTTGAGGGTGAAGCTCATGGTCGCTCCAGACGCACTGATGGCCGTGATCGAATTGTTGGACGAGGCGACCACGCCCCCCTGATAGCGGTTGGTATTGGGCACGGTAGCCGGGGTGATCGCGGACACTCCGCCACCGCGGTACACATCTCCCGCATTGCCCCGGTTCTGACCTTTTTCCATTTCGTAGAGCCCATCGGCTTGCAGCAGGGCGATTTTGAAATGGCTGTTGTTGGTCGGCCAGCCGCTTTGCCCCGGGTAACCTTCATCGTTGTTGTTCGCCTTGTTGAGGTCGATGTGCCACACCGCCAGTCCGCCCTGTGGCATGGCCGTCTCCACCCCTGCGGGCTGCCGGTTTTCTATCAGAAGATACTCGTTGGTGGGGAACCCCGTGGTGATTTTGTAAACGGTCGGGTTGGTCTCCACCTGCGGAGCCGGGTAGGTCCCGGCGGCGATCACCGTCGGCGTGAGCCAGCCGAGTTGTGCCTTGCACCATGCCGAGAAATGCGGCGGATGCAATTGGCTGCCATCAAAGCCCCAGGAGTTGGCCATCAGACACCAGGAGCCGATGCCCTCACTGCTCCCGTCCGTGTCGTAAAGGTCCGGCAGTCCGAAAAAGTGGCCGGTCTCATGACAGATCACGCCGATGCGCACGATGCTGGTACCGCTGGTGCCCCACAGCGCCGGCTCGGTGTGATAGTCATACACCTTCACGGCGGTGCCCGTGCCATTGGTGTCCTGACTGGTCCATTGGCCGCCGGGCAGCGCCCAGAGCGACCAGCGATGGGACCAGATCCAATTCCCGCCCCCGCCGCCGGTCTCTGACCCATAACCCGAATGAATGATGGTGATGGAATCGATGTAGCCATCGTTGTCCTGGTCGAACTGGCCGAAATTCACCAAGGGGTCCACCAGGTCCAAAGCATCCTTCACCATGCCCTGGGCGTTCTTCGGATAGACGCCGTCGGTGCCATCCTTGCCGTCGGCATAGTATGACTCGGTTTGCGGCAGCGTCACCCAGGCGACGACGGTGCTCTGCAGGTTGAGCACTCCATAGGAAGTTTCGCTGTAGTAATCCTTCACACTGCCGCTCGGCGCGATGGTGGCATGCCCGCCCACGGTATTGAACAAGGTGTCGAAGTCGGCTTGCGTCCGGGTATGCGTGCCCGTGGCGTGGTCGGCAAATTTGCACAAGACCACGAGGTTCTTCACCGTCCCTTGCGGCGGCACCGGTGCTGGTGGCGTGCCCGCCTGCGGGGCCGCTCCCGCCGCACCCGGCACTGGCGGCACCCGTTGGAGCCGCTGCGTGCGGTATGACTCGAGCACGGCCGGCGTCGGCAGTATCCCCTGCGTCAGTCCGGTGGCCTTGGGGTTGGTTTTCCCTACCAACAGCGCGGTGGGTGCCAAGCGTCCGCCGCCATCCAGGTTGGCATAGACATATTGCTTGGCGGCATCACGCACGACCGTGAAGCCCTGCCCATCTTCATACCAGTGAAAATACTCGTCACCACGAATGCGGAGGGCCAGCTTGGTGCCGTCGGGCTGTGCCAGCTCAACAGCGGTGGGCGAGGCCGTGGTGGCAGTGGCCCGGGTGCTGGCCAGCCACAGGGTCAATGCCATGAGAAAGCACATGAACCATGGTTGTTGCAGTGCGAATGGAGAGGGCGGTTTCATGAGGTGCCTTGGGGTGCTTGGTGGGGGTGCTTGGTGGGGGTGCTTGAGTCACCGTGCCCGGAGGGTAGTCCCTCCCCAGCCAAAGGCGAAACAAATCGGCCACTTGTTGAAAATCCGACGGTACGGCGGGGCAAGTCGGGCGGAAAATCGCTTGGCGCCGTCCGGGGCTTGCTCTCGCAGTCGCCCGCCATGCTGCTGGTAGCCGTTGTTCCTGGCCAGTCGCGGCGGCGTGACGGCGGCGGGGCGGTGCTGGCGCAACCGGGTTCCGTGCTCGTAAACCCCGCCTGCGGGATGCGCCAGAATTCGGGCGCGGACTTCAGCCCGTCTCTTCAAATTCCCCTTCCCGTCCCCGCCATCTCCGCCATACCATCCCCCCATGCCGCCGCCACCACGCCGACCCGTTCATCCTCCCCGCAAACCCGGCCTGCATGCTGCCAGCAAGCCGCCACCGGGCGAGCACGGCTGGGATCCGGTCGCCACGTGGTATGACAAGCTGGTGGGCGAATCCGGCTCGGATTACCACCGGCAGGTCATTCTCCCGGCCACGCTGCGCCTGTTGGCTCCGCAGCCCGGCGAGTCGATCATCGACGTCTGCTGCGGGCAGGGCGTGTTGCTCAAGCCGTTGTTAGAGGCCGGGGTCGGCCAGGTGACCGGCATTGATGCCAGCCCGCGCTTGATCGCGGCGGCCAAGGCGCGGCACGGCGCGGAGCGGCGGCTGGCGTTCATCACGGCGGATGTCTGTGTACCCGGAGCCTGGGCGGATGGCAGCCATGATGCCGCCACTTGTGTGATGGCGGTGCATGATGTGGCGGATCCGGTGGCGTTGTTTTCCAACCTGGCCCGCGTGCTCAAGCCGGGGGGCCGTGCGGTGCTGGTGCTGATGCACCCGTGTTTCCGGATTCCGCGCCAGAGCCACTGGGGATGGGATGCCGATCAGAAAATCCAATACCGGCGGCTGGATGCCTACGGCTCGCCGCAGGACATTCCGATCACCACCCATCCGGGCAAGAACTCGGGCGAACAGACCCTCTTCCATCATCGGCCGCTGGCGGAACTGCTCACCGCCCTCGGCAAGAGCGGGCTCGCCGTCACTGCCTGCGAGGAACTCTACAGCCACCGCCGTTCGCAAGCCGGTCCCTTCAGCAAGGCCGAACACCGCGCCGCCCAGGAGTTTCCGCTGTTCCTCGCCCTCACGGCACGCCGCCTGCAAGCCCTGACAGGAAAATGATTGGCTCCGGCCATCACAGCCGCGCGGTTGACCGGCCAATGCGCTTGCTTACGGCCGTCGAGTGATTCGAATACACCATCATTGATCTGAATTCCGCTGCCCAACATCGGCTTCGATCTGCGTCTGAAGGCGACCACGCTCTTCCGGCAGGCTACGTATCTCCGCTCGCAGCGATACCATTGCTTCCTGAACAAAAATCAGGCAAGAGCCCCGTGCCGCGCATTTTCCAACTCCTGCGCTTGCGCGGCGGCACGGCTTGGGACAGGCTCGCGGCATGAGCGACGTGATGATCGAAACGGTGGATCTCCACCGCAGCTACCGGATTGGCAACAAATCCATCGAGGTGCTCCGTGGCATCGATTTGTGCATCCAGCGCGGCGAACGCCTGTTTCTCTGCGGCCCGAGCGGCGCCGGCAAAACCACCCTGCTCTACACCCTCGCCGGTCTCGAACGCCCCGAACGCGGCAGCGTCCGCGTGGACGGCGCCGACCTCTATGCCCTCGGCCGCCGCGAGCAGGCCCGCTTCCGCAACGCCCGCATCGGCTATGTGTTCCAAAATTACCACCTGCTGCCTGAATTGACCGCGCTGGAAAACGTCGCCGTGCCGGGTGCCATCGCCGGACGGGATTCCACCAGCGCCGCCATGCATGCCCTCGCACGCGTGGGCCTGGCGGATCGCGCCGAGCACCTCCCGGCCGAGCTTTCCGGCGGCGAACAACAACGGGTCGCCATCGCCAGAGCCATCGTCAACGAGCCAAAAGTGCTTTTCGCCGACGAACCCACCGGCAACCTCGATTCCAACAACAGCACCGAAATCATGAAAATCCTCCTCGACCTGGCCACCGAACACGGCGTCACCCTGGTCGTCGTCACTCACGATCACCAACTCGCCAAGGCCGGCGACCGCACCTTGGTGATCCGTGATGGTGCCATCCACGCCCACGAACACGTTGCTTGAAAATCCCTGAAAATTGCTGCAATCCATTCATGATCCACAGCTTACGCCGATCAGCGAACCCTGCTTGAATCATTTGTTTGACAAGGGCGCGTGGTTGTCGGCAAATTGCCCGAGCGTATGAACCGAATGATCGTTCCCAATGGTGGCCCCAAACTACGCCTGGTTGAGGCAGCAGAGAGGTTGTTTGCTGAAAATGGCTTTGAGGTGGTGTCGGTGCGAGACATCACGCAAGCAGCGGGGGGAAACGTGGCGGCGGTGAATTACCATTTTGGCAGTCGCGATGGACTGGTGGAGGTGGTGATGACCCGCTACATCACTCCGGTGAATGAGGAGCGCCTGGCCAGACTGGATGCGGCCGAGCAAAAATGGGCCGACCAGGCCGTGCCGATTGAGGAAGTCGTGGATGCCTTCGTCCGTCCGCTCATCACCCAGGTGGAAAAATCAGAGCTGTCGGAGCAGTTGTTTTATCGCCTCGTGGGAAGAATCTTCGGCTCTCACGGCAACGCCATTCCGGCCGGGATCGAGGCTCAAATCAGCGTGTTGATCGGGCGCTTCACGCAGGCACTTGGCAGGTCGTTGCCAACGCTGGCGCAAGAGGATTTGGTGTGGCGGATGCATTTCGTGGTGGGCGCGATGATTCACATGCTGACGCATGGGGAGAGCTTGATGCGGCTGTCGCACGGAACTGCCGGCACGCCGACCATGGAAGCCACGTTGGAGCGGTTCCTGCGCTTTGCCGTGGCCGGTCTGCGCCATGGCGTGATGAGCCAGCAAGCCGATCCGGCGGTGGTGAGCGGCCACTCCGACGACGGTCACAGACCGCCGCCACCATCCGCAAACCAGGCCCCAGCCCCCATCACTCCCATCACTCCCATCATTCCCATCATTCCCATCATTCCCATCATTCCCATTCCACCATCTGCGGACCAGGCCCCAGACGACGGTCACAGACCGCCGCCACCATCCGATGGCGGGTCTAACATTGATTCCGGCGGGGCGGTTTTGCCTGGGGATCATGATGCCGGAGGCAAGGGTGAGGCGGTACCGAAGCCTGGGAAGAAGAGAACCAGGAAGGTCGAGCAAGACAGCCCGCAGGTGATGTTTGAATTTTGAAGAATCGCAGCAGAGTACCGAGATGATAGAGGTAGGGACGAGGCATTGCGCCCTTCGCTCCACCGGTCGTTACCGGCTGCGTGCCGCAGGGCCGGGCTTTCCGGCCTCGGTTTTCCCGCAGCTTGCTTGCGCTACCATGGCGGCTCTGACTGCTGCCGGGGGCCTCGCGGCGTCCTGTCCCGGCAGATCTCCTGTGTTCACACCAGCTCCCTGGCCTGACATCCTGCCACCCACCACCCTAACATCTCCAACGATGGCCAACGCATCTTGCCACCGCCGGCCGCCACTGGTCGTGGCGGGGCTTCGCCACTCGCTCGCAGGCTCGCCAGTCTGTTGAGGCCGAATCGGGTTCATGTCTTGGGTAATTCTTGCGGTGTGTCAGGTTCTCTACGGTGCTCTCCACCCCGCCTCACGGCGACGCAGTTCCTTCAAGTTCTCCTCAGCCCGGATGCGTCCGAAGCTGGCTGGAGTCTCCCACTCCAGAGGGGGCGAACTTGGATCTGAACGGCAACAGTCAGGAGATCGCCGGCCTGATCCATAGCGGCACGACTGCCGCCGTGGTGCGTAACGCCCGCACGGGTACACCGACCCTGCCGATCAGCAACTCCGCGGCCGACCCGTTCTCCGGCGTTCTGGGTACGGGTGGCGCGAGCTTTGCCCTGGCCAAGTCCGGCACGGGCACGCTGACGCTCTCCGGTGCGAACACCTACACAGGTGGGACGACTATCAATGCCGGCACGCTGCCCGTCAACACCCCCGGCAGACTGCCCGCCAACTCGGCCATCTCCATCGCCGCCGGCGCGACCTTTGCCGTGTCCACCTACGCCAATTACACGCTCGGTGCCTGCGCCTCGCTGACGGTAGACGGCACGGGCACCATCCTTGGCACGAATGCCGCAGCCATCACCGGCGCCGCCGGCGGCACGGTCAGCTTGGGTTCGCGGCCGATAGCGCTCGTCTGGGGCGGGGCTTCGTCGGGACCGGACAGCACCCATCCGCCGCTGGTGGTTTCCCAAGGTGCCCTGTCGCTCAACGGCAACACCTTCACCGTCGTGGTGCCCGGCACCGCCTCGGGCACGGGGGGTTATACCTTGATTTCCACTTCGTCGCCCCTCTCCGGCACGGTCAACGCCACGCCTTCCTTCGCCGGTGGCAACGGCGTCGGCGGCGGGAAGACGGGCGTCGCTTCCATCAGCGGCCACAACGTGATCCTAACCGTTTCCGGCGGGGCGGGCGGATAACCGGCTGAGGAAAGCATTGCCAACTGAACCTTAACCCCGGAAATCGGCAGAGCCCAACCCACGGCAATATCAATCCGGAAACCTCCGTACTGGAGCAGAGATCATGAAGACACGATCAATCCGCCTAATCGCCCTTGTGCCCGTCCTGGGCTGTCACGCGGGCCATGGTGCCGGTCTGCCCAAACCCGTGAGCGACTACCGCAGCGTGGTCAAGAGCGCGGACCTCGCAACCTACTCCCGCGCCGCCATGGCGTTGCGGAAGTGGATGATCGAAAACGATCCCGGGCGGCCGCTGTACCACTTCACCGGGGTGGCCTCCGGCGGATGACGGCAAGCGACGGCAAGAATGGAAACGAGATGATGAGCATGAGAGCGACGATCAAGAACAACGTGCTGGCGGGAATTATGTTAGCCGCGGCTGCGCTGGCACCTGCCACCGCGGAGACCCTGAATCACGACGCGGAGGCGATTCGCAAGGCAGGCGAGGGTGTGCAACAGGAGATCCCGGTGGCCAAGGCCGATCCTACCCGGCCGGTCTATCACTTCCTGGCCGAGGCCCGGTGGATCAACGACCCCAACGCCTGCTTCTTCGCCGACGGCTGGTATCACATCTTCTATCAGCTCAACCCCTACGGCAATGACTGGGGGCATATCCACTGGGGTCACGCCCGCAGCCGGGACAACGTGACCTGGGAGCACCTGCCGGTGGCGATCTGGCCGAGCACGGAGAAGGGCGAGCATCACTGCGGCTCCGGCAGCGCAGTGCAGGACGGCAACGGCAACTGGCAGTTGTGGTATTGCTCCATGACCGGCAGTGGAAAGGACTTCTCCGTCCCTGCCAGGTTCAACGGCCAGGTGATGGTCAAGCCGCTCGACCAGGATTTCATCAAGTGGGGCAAGACGACCGACGACCCCGTCAACCATCCGATCCTGCCGGGGAACCTCGACGGCTATGCTTGGGGCAATTACCTCCGGGATAGCACGTTCCTCAAAACCGGCGGTCGCACGTTCATGGTGCTCGGCTGCACGGGCACCGATGCCGTCGGCGGCAACGTCGCGCCAATCTACGAGGCGAAGAACCGGGAACTGGGGTGGAACAACTGCTTCGCGCTGCCGCGGGTGCTCACCCTCGACAACAACGGCCACCCGGTGCAGGCACCGGTCCCCGAACTGGCAAAACTCCGCGGCGAGCACGTCGGCGTGCAGGATCTAACTGGTGCCCGGGTCCTCGACCTCAAGGGCGACACCCTCGAAATCAAGGCCGTTTTCAGGAATGCGGACAAGGGCAGCAGCGGGTTGCGGATTCGACGCTCGGATGATGGCACGCGCTCGCTGGAGATCCGCTGCCAGGGCGGCGGCGTGGACGTCTTCGGCACGCGCGTCCCCATGACGCCCGAAGGCGAGGAGAAGATGGTTGCCCTCCACGTGTTTCTGGACAAGTCGATTGTCGAGGTGTTCGTGAATGGCGGCAGGCAAACGGCCGCCAAGGTTGTGGCCCCACCCGCCGGGGATCTGGGCATCGAGGCCTTCACGGACGGAACCGGCGACGTGGACGTGTGGCGGATGAAGAGTATCTGGTGACAGGGACGATTTGATAGATCACCATGAAACACAAAATGAAGACCTTGATGAAAGTGCTGAGTGCCAATGGGAACAGTATGAGAGTATATGTTTCACCGGGCACGGAATGACGTCAAATAGAACACAACAGATGAATACACACATGAATGGACTCACATCCATCACCCTCGCCGCCCTGGTGCTGGCACCGATGGCCGCGCTCCATGCCGGTGAGACGAATCGCGTCGAGATCGATGCGAAAGAAACCGGCGCGGTGATTTCACCGCTGCTCTTCGGCCACAATCTCGAGCATACCCGCCGCGCGATCTGGCAGGGGATCAGCGCGGAAATGGTTGCCAACCGGAAGTTCGCCGCGACCGATTGCGGATTGCCGGTGCGGTGGACGACGTTGGGCGGCAGGGGCGTGGCGATTGACGACAAGGTGGCTTATGCGGGCAGGAATTCCGTTAGACTGAATCACGCCGACCAAACCGCCTGCGGGATCTGGCAGCAACATGAGTGGTTGGCATTCCGCAAGGACGTGAAGTATGCGTTCCGGGTTTGGACGAAGGCCAACACCAACCAGACACTTCGGCTGCGAGTGGTAAACCGGGCCGGGTTCAACAATGTTTTTGCCGGCGAAACCGTGGTGCGCTCCGGCGACTGGCAACTCTGGAGCGGCGAGTTCGTCCCACCCGTGATGGCGAAGGGGGCGCGGCTTGAAATCAGCCTGGAGACGCCCGGCCCCGTCTGGATCGGCGCCGTCTCCATGATGCCGGCCGACAACTTCCACGGGATGCGCCGGGACGTGGTGGACCTGCTCAAGTCGCTCAAACCGGGCAACCTGCGCTGGCCGGGCGGCTGCTTTGCCGAGTATTACGATTGGCGGCAAGGACTCCTGCCGGTGGATCAACGGCCGCCCATCGGGCCTCATCGCTGGGTCGGCTTGCTCCCTGACTCGGACGGCTACGACAATCACGAGATCGGCACCGACGAGTATATGGCGCTGTGCCGCGAACTCGACGCGGCACCCATGATCACGACCCGGTTCAGCGAGGGCAGCCCCGCGGAGGCGGGTGCATGGGTGGAATACTGCAACGGCACGACCACGACCCGGTGGGGCAAACTCCGCGCCGAGCGGGGACATCCGGAACCATATGGCGTCAAGTATTGGTATGTTGGCAATGAACTAACGGGCATGAGCCTGCTGCATGGGGAGGCCAGGACGAACCCCAAGGTGCTGGCTCCTCTCTGCCGTGCGCATGTCGAGGCAATGAAGAAAGCGGACCCGTCCATCGAACTCAATGTCGGCCTGCCGGGTGATGCCACTTGGCTAGAGCCGCTGTTTGCCGAGACAGGCACCAAGCTCGAGATGGCTCAGATCGGGTTCTATTTCAACGATTGGGACAGGACGATGGCCGACGTGGTCAAAGCACCGGCGCAAACCATTCTGCCGCAACTGAAGTCATTGCGGCAACTGTTAGACCGCCTCGCCCCGGCCGGAAAGCGTCTGGGCATTGCCTATTACGAGTGGAACGTCTTGTGGGACAGGTCGGGCGATGTGCTCGGCGGAGTCTTTGCCGCCGAGATGCTGAACCTGTTCTGCCGCGAGCAGGAATCGCTCGGCCTGGCGCTGGCGAGTTATTTCCAGCCGGTCACCGAGGGTGCCATCAAGGTGAAACCTTTCACCAGCGAACTCGAGCCGGACGGACAGGTCTTCGCCCTCTATGCCCCGCACCAAGGCAACCGCCTGTTGAAGACCCCCGCCATGGCCGCCGCTGCCGACCTCGATCTATGTGCTTCACTGACGCCCGATGGCAAAGACATCTATGTCACCGTGGTCAACCGCAACACCACCGGCGAGCGCACGCTGGAATTGTCATTGCGCAACTTCGGCGTGCAACCCGAAGCCGTGGCGAAACTCCTGGTTCCCATCACGCTCGAAGCCGAAGGCAAGTTCGCCCAACGCGACGAGAAGCCAACGGTCGTCGACGGCAACAAGGTGGTGCTGAAACTCCTGCCCTGCGCCATCGCCCGAATTCGCCTTGGAAAGCCCGGGCTGCCGGCACCGCTCGCGCCATTGCAATCCGCCGCGGATGCGTCATCCGCCTCGCCCGCCAAGGCTGCCGGATCCGCCGCGAATCTCCTGCCAAATCCATCGTTCGAGGAACAGGAGGGCGACGGCGTCAAGGGTTGGAAGTCGCGCGACTGGGCCGGGCATGAAGATACCCGGTGGATTGTCGAATCGCCGGGCAGGACCGGAGAACGATGTCTCTCTATCAATTCCGCCACAGGTGCCGACGCGGCGTGGACCACGACGGTGACCGTCAAACCCAACACCTGCTACCGGCTCTCGGGATGGATCAGAACCAAAGATGTCCGTGGCGCCGCCGGCGCACTGCTGAACATCCAGAACATGCAAGCGGTGAGAACGGCGGCGGTGTCGGGGAGCAAGGACTGGACCCGGGTATCCACGGTCTTTCAAACTGAAGCGGCGAGCAACCTCGGAACTGGAACCCCGCGTCAGCAAGTTGGAACTTGCAGCGGGGAATCTCAACCATGGCAACCAGCGGGTTCCGATGCTGGATGCCATCGCCACCGTGAACGAGTCGGGCAAGAACTGGGTGATCGCACTGGTGAACCGCCACCCGGACAAAGAGGTGGCCTGCAGCGTCAGAATGAAAGACTTGTTGTTAGAAGGCGGCTATGCAGCCCTGATCCTGGCCGGGGATTCGCCGGACGCCTTCAATGACATCGAGAACTCTAACCGGGTCGTCCCACGGAAAACAACCTTGACCTTCAGCAAGGGGGTGGTCAATCTGCCGCCCCATTCCCTGACCATGATCAAAGTGCCGTTGAAATAATCGGCTGGTTGTTGAATATCCGTTGCCAGGCCCCTTGCGTTCGTGTGGAATTTGCGCCGCGAGCCCTAGAGCTGCGGTGCTTGGGCATTTTTTCTCAGACGCCAGGTAAGAATGCCAAAGAACACGAAGCTATGAAGAACAAACTTATCCTGATCGCCGCCACGCTCGCAGCAGCCGGCAACGCTGCGGGGGACCCCGGGAAGGACACCTCCGAGGCCGACGTCGTGATCTACGGCGGCACCTCCGCAGCGGTCGCCGCTGCCGTCCAAGTCCGCCGCATGGGCAAGTCGGTCATCGTCGTCTGCCCGGACCAGCACCTCGGCGGCCTCTCGAGCGGCGGATTGGGGATGACCGACAGCGGCGACAAGACGGCCATCGGCGGGATCAGCCGCGAGTTCTACCAGCGGGTGAAAACGTACTACGACGATCCGGCCACATGGCAATGGCAGCAGCCCGGCCAATTCGGCCGGTATCGGCCCGGCGACGATGCCCAGTGGACCTTCGAGCCGCACATCGCCGAGCGCGTCTTTGAAGACCTTGTGCGCGAGTATGAGATCCCCGTGCATCGCGACGAATGGCTCAACCGCGAACCGGGCAAGGGCGTGACCAAGCAAGCCGGACGCATGACCTCGGTCACCATGCTCTCGGGGCGGACCTGCCATGCGAAGATGTTCATCGACGCGACCTACGAGGGCGACCTCATGGCGGCAGCGGGCGTGAGCCACACCGTCGGACGCGAGCCTAACAGCAAGTACGGCGAAACGCTTAACGGCGTCCAGAAAGGCGCCAGAACTCACCAGTTCACCCACAACATCAGCCCCTACCAGGTCCCCGGCGACCCGTCCAGCGGGCTGCTGCCCCGTGTCCACGCGGACGACCCCGGCAACAACGGCCAGGGCGACCACCGCGTGCAGGCATACAACTTCCGCATGTGCCTGACCCGCGTGCCGGAAAACCGCATCCCGTTCCCGAAACCCGAGGGCTACGACGCGTCGCAATACGAACTGCTGCTGCGCACGCTGCTGGCCGGCAGCCGGCACATCACTGGCAAGTTCGACATGCTGCCCAACCTCAAGACCGACACCAACAACTCCGGGCCATTTTCGACCGACAACATCGGCATGAACTACGACTACCCCGAGGCGTCCTACGCGCGCCGCCGCGAGATCATCCGCGAGCACCAGACCTATCAGATGGGCCACTGCTGGTTCCTGGCCAACGATCCGCGCGTGCCCGAGGACGTCCGCAAGTGGTACGGCCAGTGGGGCCTGGCCAAGGACGAGTTCGCCGACAACGGCCACTGGCCGTACCAGATCTACGTGCGCGAGGCCCGCCGGATGGTCGCCGACTTCGTGGTCACCGAAAACCACCTGCGCCGCCGGCAGCCGACGCCCCGCCCGGTCGGCATGGGCTCGTACAACATGGACAGCCACCACGTCCAGCGCTATGTGGATGAGCAGGGTTTCGTGCGCAACGAGGGCGACGTCCAAGTCAACCCCGGCGGGCCCTATCCGATCGACTACGGCACGCTTGTCCCGCAGCAGGCGGAATGTGAAAACCTGCTGGTCGTCTGCGCGGTGAGCAGCACGCACATCGCCTACGGCTCGATCCGCATGGAACCGGTCTTCATGATCCTGGGCCAGTCCGCCGCCACCGCCGCCGTGCTGGCCCTGGAACAGGCCTGTGCCGTCCAGCAGGTTCCATACCCCGACCTCCGCCAGCGATTGCTTGCCGATGGACAGCTTCTCCGCGCCCCCCAGCCAGCCGCCGACGGCAAGCCCAATGACTTATGAAACAAACCGGCCTAAGACATCCGGTGAAAGCAGACCGCTGACCACGGAGTGGCCCGAGCAAACAACCGCTCTCAACACCAAGAGTACTTATATGATCGGCAACGCAATGGCCGTGGTACCGGTGGTCTTGCTCTGATTTCGGATTCATTTCATGGTTCCTGAAACAAACGGCCGATTCCGCCGTATCGTGGTCCGATGTGTGATCCGGCGTGCTCGTGGCCGGTGGCATGCTTACCCATCAAGCCTTGGCAATGAATGAAATGATTTCTCGCATGAAAAAATTCGGGTGCTTGCTGGCGTATCTGGTGCCGGTTGCCTGGTGTGGTGCGGACGACGAGGGGGATTTCCAAAAATCCCTTGTCGAGTATTGGCTGCGCGACCTGAGCGTCCCCACCGAGCCGGCGATCACGTTTGAGACATCCGAACAAGCCGCCGCCAACGCGGGAATGGGCAAGCGCCCGAACCGGAACAGTGAGATCCCCAACGATGATGCACGCATGGCCACGGATGCCACCCAACGCCCTTCCAATGCCAGCAAGGCACAACCCAAAGACATCCGCTTCGCCTTGGATCTCGCCCGCCAAACACTCGTCTGGATCGGCAAACTCCGGACGGTCCCGGAGCCAATCCGCAATCAGTTGAACTCACTCGAGGAACAGTGGAACATCGGGAAAATTTCCCCCGCGCGGCGTGATGCGTTCTATATCGAAATCCGGACCTTGCGCCGACTCCTGGTTCTCGCCCATCCCGCGCTCGACTTCAAACAGATTCTCATCAATCAAAATCCGCCCACCCGTTACAGTCACAATGGCGACCAGCATCTCGGCATGCATAGCCGTCCCGGACCGGGGCTCACCATCCTCACCGACTGGAAAACCCATCCCAAAGCCAGGCCGATTCTCGCGGGCAAATTGCCCGCAGGAGCGGTTCGCAATCCGGATCTCAACTACGACGCCGATAAAGTGGTGTTTGCTTATTGCGACCATACCGCGCCCGATCACAAGCGCTATTGCCTGTATGAAGCGGCGGTGGACGGCGCCTGGGTCCGCCAACTCACCGGCACCAGCCGCGATCCGCTCACAACCTGGGACGACCGCGCGACCGTGGTCATCGAAGACAACGATCCCTGCTATCTTCCCGACGGCAATATCGTCTTTGTTTCAACCCGTTCCCAATCCTTCGGACGATGCCATGGCGGCCGCTACAATCCCGCATGGGTGCTGCATCGCTGCGACCCCAATGGCGACGCGATCACCCAACTCTCGTTTGCCAATGAAAACGAATACGAACCAGCCGTCCTCAACGACGGCAGAATCATCTTTACCCGGTGGGAATACACCAACCGCCATGAGATGTTTTTCCATAAACTCTGGTGGTGCCTCCCCGACGGATCGAGCGTCGCACATTATTTCGGCAACGACATGATCGCGCCGATGGAGTTCGTGGAAGCAACGGCCATTCCCGGCACCCATGCCATCGTCACCACGGCCCAGGGGCATCACAGCTATAACACGGGAACCATCGTGAAACTCGACAACAGCCGCGGGGAAAACGGCGAACCATCGATACTCCACCTCACCCCGGAGACCCCCTATTCTGAAACCCATGGCTGGCCCAATCCGCATTTCAGCCATCCCTATCCGGTCACTGAAGACCTCATCCTGACTTCCCGTGCCAACCACCCCGTTCCCAGCCAGGGAACCCTGCCGCCCGAAAACGATCGCGCCATCTACCTGGTCGATACCCTTGGCGGACGCGAATTCATTTATGAAAACCCGGCGGTCGCGTCAGTCTCTCCCATTCCCATCCGCAAACGCATCCGCCCGCACGCATTTCCTGTTGGCGCGCGACCCGCCACGCCCAACTTCGCCACGCTCTATGTGCAGAACGTGGCACTAACGCGCAACGATCCCGCCGGGAAAATCCAACCCGGCATGATCAAGGCGATCCGGGTCAACGCGCTGGGCGTGCAACCCCGCGCCGACCGTCCGCCGTGCAGCATGACCGTGCCGGTCGAAATCCCCAAGAAAGTTCTCGGCACCGTGCCCGTCGGCGCCGACGGCTCGGCGTACTTCAAGGTGCCGGCCCGAACCTCCCTGCAACTCCAGATTCTTGACGCCAACGGGCGGGCTATCCTAACCGAAAAGAGCCTGTTCTATCTGCAACCGGGCGAAAGCCGCGGATGCATCGGATGTCACGAGCCGGAACTCACCAGTCCGCCCATGCTCAACGTCCGCAATGGCAATCCGCGCGCCCCGCTCGAACTCACCCCGCCCGCCGGCCCCCAATACAAGGGCGGGCTCAGTTTCATGCGGACGGTGCAGCCGGTGCTGGATCGTTATTGCATCTCCTGCCACGGCTTGGAGGAACCGAAGAAGAACCTCAACCTGGTGCATGACGGGGTGCTGACCTGGCCGCGGCCGCTGGTTGAGCTGATCAAAATGGGCGAGCATCAACTCGGCCTCAAGGCGTTCATGGACGGTCTGGAAAAAAACATCAGCCGTCCGTTTACCTACTATTCGTATGGCAGCAAACTTCCCGACATGCTGTTGCAACTGCATGGGAAGACCCGGGTGGATCGCGCCAGTTTCCAGCGAATCGTCGATTGGCTCGACCTCAACGCACAGTGCTACGGCGACTTGTTTCCCAACAAGATCGAACAACGCACCATCAGCGCTGCGGGCATGACGGAATTGCGCGCCTTGATCAAACCTCTCTTCGGGGAGACCATTGCCAACCAACCCGAACGCGCGCTGGTCAATCCCGCGCAACCCGATGAGAGCCGCATCCTCATGATGCCGCTTGCCATCGCTGCGGGCGGCTGGGGACAAATCCAGGCATGGCAGAGCAAGGACGACCCTAACTTCAAGAAAATGGCCCGTCTCGTCGCACAGTGTGTCGTGCGCGACCCTAACGAAAATGACAACGGCTGGGAACCCACCCCGGCACAAGGCGGCGGCATCGATTGGGTCATCAAGGACCGCGAAAATTATCGCCGCCGCATCAAGGGCATCGCCAATCCATCATGACCGCATCACGAAAATCGCTTGTCGCCATCGCCGGTGGGTTCGCCGCCATGTTGGCTTGCCGGCCGCTCTCGGCAGCGGACCCGCCGGTCGCGGAGCACGCCAAAGCCGTCGCCATCCTCAAGCAACACCAGGTTCGCGAAGTGGTCTTCGCCATGCGCAAGGTTGACGACGACGGCCACTGGTACGCGAATTTCAGCACCTGGTCCGACAACCCTAACAGGAATCTCTATCACGACGGCGGCCGCCTGGTCCGCCTTGACGTCGCAACGGGCGAGACCGTCACCCTGCTCAACGACGATGCGGGTGGCGTGCGCGACCCGCAATTGGACTACGATGCCCGGAAAATCCTCTTCTCATACCGCCAGGGCGGCCAACCGTATTACCACCTCTGCGAGATCAACCTCGACGGATCAGGATTGCGGCAGATCACCGCCGGGCCCTTCGACGACATCGAGCCCACCTACCTGCCGGACGGCGACATCGTCTTCTGCACGTCGCGCTGCAAGCGGATGGTCCAATGCTGGTTTGTCCGCGTGGCCACCATTTACCGGTGCCGCGCCGACGGCAGCGACATCCATGAACTGTCCTGCAACCTCGAGCAGGACAACACGCCGTGGCTGCTGCCGGACGGGCGCCTGCTCTACCAGCGCTGGGAGTATATCGATCGCAGTCGCGTCCAGTTCCACCACCTCTGGACCATGCATCCGGATGGGACCGCGCAAATGATTTACTTCGGCAACATGCATCCCGGCACGGTGATGATCGACGCCAAGCCGATCCCTGGAACCGGTAATGTGGTGGCGTCGTTCTCGCCCGGCCACGGGATGAAAGAACACGAGGGCGTCATCACTGTCATCGATCCGTCTAACGGACCGGACGACCGCTCGATGGCCCGCTCGATTTCGGGCAATCACATGTTCCGTGATCCATACCCGCTGTCAGCGCAAGCATACCTCGTGGCGGGCCAATCGTCGATCAGTGTGCTCGACGGAGCCGGAGGTATTTACCAGCTCTACGAGCTGCCTGCCGAGTGGCGCAAGAGCGGCTGGATACACGAGCCCCGGCCGGTCCAGCCCCGTTCCCGCGAGCGCATCATTCCCGTGATGACCGACCGGACCCAGGCAACCGGCACGGTCACGCTGGACAACGTTTACATCGGCCGCAACATGCAGGGAGTCAAACCGGGCGAGATCAGGAACTTGCTCGTCCTGGAAGCCTTGCCCAAGCCGGTCAACTTTTCCGGCACGCAGGAACCGCTCTCGATGGATGGCACCTTTACCTTGGAGCGGGTCTTGGGCACCGTGCCGGTCGAGCCCGACGGCTCGGCCCACATGGTCTTACCCGCGCTGCGCAGCTTGTTCTTCGTCGCGCTCGACGAAAACAACTTGTCCGTCAAACGCATGCAAAGTTTCATGACCGTGCAACCCGGGGAAATGCTTGGCTGCGTCGGATGCCATGAGGAACGTGGCAAGAGCCCGTTGGGTGGCACGCAGCGGCTGGCGATGCAGCACCCGCCGGACCCGATCACCCCGATTCCGGGTATTCCGGATGTCTTCGATTTCCCGCGCGACGTGCAGCCGATCCTCGACCGGCACTGCGTCGCTTGTCACGGGCCGGTGCAGACACCCCGAGGTGGGCCCAACGCCGGCGGGGTGCTGCTCGATGGCGGACGCGGGCCGATATATAGTATCAGTTATGTCACACTGACCCGCCGGACCCAGTTTGCGGACGGGCGCGACGCCGGCGGCAACCGCGCCCCCAGAACGATCGGTTCCGCGGCCAGCCCATTGCTGAAAAAACTTGCCGGTGGGCACCATGACGTCAAGGCCAGCGCGGCCGAACAGCAGATCGTGCGGCTGTGGGTCGAGACCGGAGCCCCTTATCCCGGCACCTATGCCGCGCTCGGATCGGGAATGATTCCTCCCGTTGGCAATTCCGAGCAAGTCCGCTCGGTTCTCGAGCGGCGCTGCAACGAATGCCACCTCAAGCCACCATGCCCCGGTGGCACCTTGAACTTCGACATCATCTTCAATTTCACGGAAGCGGAAAAATCGCTGGCCTTGCTGATGCCCTTGGCTCCCGCGGCCGGCGGCAACGGCCGGTTCCACCATGGCCGCAAGAGCGACGATCAAGCGATCATCATCTTCAAGGACAAGTCCGATCCCGATTACCAAACCCTGCTGGACGCCGTCGTCGCCAGCAAAACACACCTCGATAAGATCAAGCGATTTGACATGCCGGGTTTCCTGCCTAACGAACATTATCTCCGTGAAATGAACCACTATGGCGTGCTGCCTGATGACTTTGATCCGAAACAGGATCCGCTCGATCCCTACGATCTGGACCGGCGTTACTGGAAATCGCTGCAACACCAACCCGTCAAAGCGCCAAACCCGTGACCTGATTCCGCATTTCCCACCCTACGATCCAGGTGCGAGTGACCCGTTGGAAACCACGACATTCAACGCATTCGATGCCCGTTAGGGAGCGATGACATTCCTGTCGTCGAGCGGAAGGAACGTCCATGAACAGAGCCTTCGGCACGCACTCATGGGCCGCCCTTCCGCTACCACCACAAGAATGTGGTGGCTCCTTATCGCGCCCACGTTACTCCCGGTGCCACACCCGCCCA
>JAPLUI010000478.1 GCA_026397725.1 Verrucomicrobiota bacterium
CTTGGCGGAGGCGGCGCAGATCGAGAAGGGAGAGGAGATGGAATGGCTGGTGGAAGACCGGAACACGTTCGTTCTCCGCCGCGTGAAGCCGAAAAAGCCCGTGGTTAAAGGGAATAAGCCCTTAACTTGACGCGCATGCCGGTGGGGGTCAAGGTAACGCCCTGCGTTCCATACAGATGGGGGTAACTCTGGAGCGTGTTGGCAAGCCCGAAGTAGAGGACGGCACTGGAGTCCAACATATTGGCGGTGAAGTCAATGGGGTACGTCGAACCCGCGGTGATTCCACCGGTCCACTTCCACTGCGCCATCGGCCAATTGCCGGTAAAGTTTGCCGTGATGCCATCTGCCGAAGTGAATGAGCCTTCGTTGCCGCCGAACCAGCTGACGCCGTTGGGCGCGGCCGGGAAACCGGCCGTCATGAGGGACGGGAAGACCCACACCAGATAGTGCTTGTGTGTGCTTCCATTCTGGGCGGTGACGGTGTATTCGACCGGGCTGGTGAAGTCTTGGGCGATACCCGCAGCCGGAGCCACGGAAGCCAGCGGCGAAATGGAACAGACGGGAGTGAGGCTGGTCACCGGCGTGCCGGGGGGCACGGACAGGATCACGTTGGTGCCGTCAATGGCACCGTACACACCATTCACACTCATGGCCAGCAAATCGCAGGCCGTGCTCGGCGCGGCCACCGTGACGGTCACCTTGTAGGTCTTGCTCTGCAAGGTGTCTGGCGAGGTGATGGTGTAATCCACCGGGCCGCCTGTGAAATCGGGAGCACTGCCCGAAGCCGGCAGGCCGGTGGCGTTGTAGGATGTCGTGTAAGTGGGATTGAGCGCCGAGAGGCTCGTCCCGTACGGCACGGTCAGGCTGACGTCGGTGCCTGTGATGATTCCGGTGTAGCTCCCCCACTGCATGCTCAGCATGTCGCAAGCCGCAGGGTCGACAATCGCGATGACCGAGAAGTTCGAGATCTGGCAACCCTCTCTGCCGAACGCGATCCACAGATCACCCTTGTCAATGACACTGGTCGCGCTGGCCGTGAGCGAGAGCCCGCCGCCGGTCAGCGTCATCGTGTTGTCGGCCATGTTGAACTTCAGGTTCCAAGTGGTCGTGCTCGCCACCGTGCCCCGGGTGCCAGCATTCTCGTTGGGGAAGACGACCGCGCCGGCGGCATTCTGCGAAAGCCCGAGCTGGCCACCCGCTCCTTGGATCGGCCAGTGGGGATAAATGGGTCTATAGGTGCTGAGGCCGAAGTAACCGGTTCCGCCGCTCGAGTTCATCGTGAAGTTGATGTCATAACCGACGAGACCGCTCGACGAACTCATGCCGCCGGCCCACTTCCAGGCCGCCATGCCCCAGTTGCCACTGAAGGTCGCCGTGACGCCGTCGGCCGAAGCGAACGTGCCTTCGTTGCCGCCATACCACGTTGAGTTGTTAGGCACGGCCGGAAAACCGGACACTATCGTGACGTCCGCGCGGGTTGCCGGGGCGAAAGCCAACGCGGCAATAAAAGCAAGGGCAGGTGCGAGTCTGCCGACAGGGATTGGCCTTGGGGATGAGGATGCTTGCGGACGCCACCGGGCGAACCGGTGAACGGAGCGGAGTGGATTGATGGCAGACATTGCTGCGTGAATTTGATTCATGGTTTTCATGGTTGCTGGTAGTGGATTCGTGGTTGAGTTCATGAGTCAGGGGTTAGGGTCAGGGGTGAGAGGGGTGCTACCTGAAGGGTGGTTTGGATTCACTTGCTTCTTCACTTGTTCTCTGGCAGGCGGGGACGGGGGTCCGGAAAAGGGGCGCAAGGCGCGGCGGCGCCGAAGCGGTCGCAGGCGTGGAGCTTTGACAACGCATGGAGCATGACGGTGGGATTTTGACTGGCATCGCTTGGGATCACTTTGCCAACACACTGCCGCCGCGTGCCCAAAACAGCACGCAGCGGCAACTGTGTTGCTGAACACCTACAGAACTTGACCCATGTGTCAAAACAAATTTCCGGGGATGTCAAAAAAATCAAGAAAGTGCAAACAATTTCCTGTGTAGGGTAACTTATTGTATTGCAATGTGTTGCAGGAGGTGGTTCGGGGATTTGGCAGGAAGCGCGAGGATCGCTCAATCCCGACTTGCATCGGGGCCATAATGCCTATCTTTCTCTTCATAGTGTTGGTTGGTTTAAACGTTTGTTCAAACAGACGGTGTCGGTACACCGTCCGATCAACCGGCACTACTTCATTCTAACAATCTGACGGAAAAGAATCCGCTGCCTTGATTCAACCACAGAGAGCGCAAAGATCACAAAAAAAAGACGCGTTGCTTTGCGTTCCCGGTGCTCTTTGTGGTTCATTTTTGTTGTTTTTTGTAGTTCAAGCTGCCGTTCAGTCAGTATGTATGGGCAACCTCATTTGTTAGGTTGACTCTGGAATTGCATGGCAAACAGGTCCGCGTTCTCCAGCACGAACCGTAGTTGCACCGGCGTGCCGGCCAGCGCGGACACGTCGGAGCCGGAATTCCAAGCCGCCACGCCGTCGATCTCGTCGCCGGTCAGTGGCACGGCATCGGCCAAGGCGTACCCGGTGACGGGCGTCCCGTCGGCGTGGCGAGTCTCGACGCGCAGCTTTCCGTTAGTGCGGGCCGCATAGTTCAACGTCAACCGGTCACCCGCGAAGGCAAGGGGCTTGGTCTCCGTTACGTAGGTGCTGCCCATCCCCTCCCACGGCCGGTCGAAGCGGAACACCACTCCCTTATCAACCGGGGTCTGGAGCGCGAGTGCGGCATGGGTCAACGAATCGACAAGAAAGTGATCCACGAACAATTCGCGACGCGTGCCGATGTGGATGGTGGGCCGATAGGCCACCTCGGCGATGTACACACTGGTGCGTTTCTCATGGCTGGAATAGTAGCTGACCCAAAGTCGCCCGTCATGCCAGACCATGCCCGCGTAACTCGTGTCGC
>JAPLUI010000197.1 GCA_026397725.1 Verrucomicrobiota bacterium
AGCGCCACACCGCAACCGAGCCCCCAGCATCGAAAAGCCGGGCGTATGGCACGGCTTGTGCCGCGGTCATGACCGCCGCGCCGCGCGTGGCCTGTGGCAGGTAAAGGGAACTGGCACCCTCATCTACCAACAGTGACAAACCATGGCCTAACATCTCCGACCGCATGCCGGTCCCGGCACCCCCGGGGCATGCCCGTCAAGTTAAGGACCTGACGCCATGTACCAGCAAGTTCCTCGCGAATTGCTGTATCAACCTCGTCACAATCTCCACCCTACACTGGACATCCTGAGGTCCGATCGGACCTCAGGATGTCCAGTTATGGACTAGTGTTGCGGGCCACTGTCGGTAACAGGGATCACCTTTCCCTTAACTTGACGCGCATGCTCCCGGGGTGTGCCAAGTCATGTTCCGGCATTCCTGGTCAATTCAAGGTCCAGCTCAGGAAGTGTGTGGAGCGTCACTTCGCGGGGGCACCCGCCGGCTCAATCCAGGCGTGGGACTGCCAGCACTGCGGACCCTGCTCCGCCGACACCCGCACCCAGGCCTCGAATTTGGTAGCACCCTCGTCGAGGCGTCCCAGGTGAATTTGGGCGTCGTCGCCCGCCGGTGCCACCAACGTGATGAAGCGCGGGTCGGTGCTCCACCGTGTGATCCAAATGTTGCGACCTTTCGTTTTTTGCTCCGCGGTGAGAGCGCCGGTGACATCGACAGGGCGGGGATTGGCACCGTCGGCGTCACCCATGCTGATCGCCTTATGGTCGCCCTCGAGACGGAACACGCGGTAGGAATTGTCGGGTGCCATCGAGGGAAAGCAGCCGCCGCCGTATGGCTTGTATTCCGACTTGTCCTGATCCACTTTGCCGTTGCCGTCGAACGCCAGTTTCAGTTGGCCGATGTTGCCCCAGTTCGGTTCGAAACAGGCGCGCGTGCCGTCGGCCGAGAACATCAGATAGATGTGGCTCGAGGTGCGCTCCCAGAACAACTCCCGCTCCGCAGGTTTGTCGACCGGGAAACGGTAGATCTTGCCTGCTGGCACGTCCCACCCCTCGCCCTTGTCGCCGCTGTCATTGACGTAGACCCAGGTCCTCTTGGTCTTCGAATCCGTCCACACGGCGAGCAGATTGTTGCCCGGGCCGGCGGGGGTTTCGATGGTTTTCCTGCTCTCGATGTCATACACCATGACCTTGCGCTCATGCGGTGCCTTTCCCGTCGAGATCACAACCCAGCGACCGTCCTGCGTCAGCAACGGCGCGGAACCGCCGGGCATGGGTAGCTCTTGGATAATGTCGGCTTTCGTGTCGAGGAACATGACCTTCATGGACTGTTGGGTTCCCTGATTCCACGCCACCTTGACCCGGCGGCCTCCGGTCAGCTCGAGCACTTGCTTCACGCTCTTGCCCGTCTCGGCGGCGGCGAGGCCGGGGTTCGGCGCCGCGCCAAGCCAGAGGCTGGCCGCCAGTGCCGACAGGGTCGCTACAAGGTTCTTCCGTTTCAGTGATTGCGTCATGGTTGGTTTCATTCGGGGATAGGGGATAGGGGATAGGGGATAGTGGATAGGGGACAGTGGATAGGGGATAGGGGATAGGGGATAGGGGATAGTGGATAGTGGATAGGGGATAGTGGATAGGGGATAGTGGATAGGGGATAGTGGATAGGGGATAGTGGATAGTGGATGGTGGATAGTAGATGGTGGATAGTAGATGGGAAAGGGTGGATGGCGGATGGGGGAGGGGAGTTCTTGTCACTTTGTGACGGGCACCAGGCGCCAGCCCTGGCTTTCGGTGAATTCACGGGCGCTGAAGCACCACACGATGAGCTTCTTCTTCGCGAAATAGCCGGGCTCCGCGCTGCCGCGCCGGTACAGGTTGATCCGTGCCGGCGTGGCGCCGGACCCGCGCACCCCGAGGAGGTCCACCGCAAAGCCCAGCTCATAGGCCAACTGGTCGGCCAGGCCCGCGCCGGAGGCATGCATGTCGCCGCCGGCCTGGAACACCAGATTGTGGCTGTCGCCCAGGAGGACCACGGGACTGTCTTTGTCAGGGGTCACGGGGTCGCCGCCGGGGGTGCGGATCGTCCGCAGTTGCAGCGTTTCGCGCTCGGGGCGTGCCGCTTCGTTGAGCGCTTTCCAGAGGTCTCCGGTGATCGGCACGGAGACGACACGCGGTTCGAACTCGGTACGCTTGACGCCCTGATACCAGTCCTGCTGGCGGATGAGTTCGGCCATTCGCTTGGCGGCGAGGTTGCACGCCAGGCCGGACCAGTGGCTATCCTGACGGCAGTAGATGGGGCCGTCCTCGCTCAGGCGCCTCGCGAGGAAATCGTCGGTTAGATCGAGCACGGTCACGCCCTTCTCGCGCAGCACTTGGTAGAACTCCTGGTGGACCGCATCAAGCCGTGCCGGGGCCTTGCCGGCGGCGGGCATCGCCACCGTGGCGGCAACCTTGTCGGGATAGATGAGCGCCTTGGGCGGCACGGGTGCCAGGATCAGCCCGATGCCGAGCGCGTCGAGCTGGCGCTTGAAGTCCAGAATGGCAGGCAGGGGATCGGCGTCTTTCGTCGCCTGGCTGACCGCCGCCGCGCCCTCGCCCCAAAACCGTCCGACGCCCACATGGCGCAGTTCGTTGGCGAGGAACAGCCAACCATCGGTGCCGGCGATGGTCATGGCGTCGCCAGCTTTGGTGACTTTCTGCGTGCAGACCTCGCGAAAGGCCGTGGCGACATCGTTTTCCGCCGCTGCAATGCCGGCAGACAGACCGAGCAAAAGTGCAAGCAGGGTTCCCGGGTTAGGAATGATGGGGCGGTGGGACATCGGTTTTGAATGTGTTAGGGGGTGATAACTGACAACTGATAACTATAACTGCAAGTGCGAATCGTGGAATGCTAGCCGCCCCACGCCGGTTCGGCAAGCAGGATCTCATCGTCTTCGAGTTCGCTGCGATTGATCGCCTCGTATTTCTCCGCCACGTCGGCCCAGGGGCACAGCCGCAGATGCACGGCATCACCGGGCCGGTAGCGCGAGGCGGCGGTCGCGACGTTGTCGCGCATGCTCCAGACGAAGGCCACCGCATCCTTGCCGGCTGCGGCGGGATCATCCGTGGACTCGAGTTCGGCGAGATGCACCATCACGATGTGGTCCTTGTACGGCACGGAGCCCGGCCGCGGCGCCGGCGAGGCCGCACGCACGACCCCGCGAATCTCCACGGTTTTTCCGGCCACGGGCACATACATCCCGCCATCGTGCTTTTCGCCAAGGGTCATCGACAGCCGCTTCCAGTCGCCGCCGGCCAGCTCGCGGGCGGCGAATTCCCAGATCACGAGTTGCTTGCCGACCAGGCGATCCTGGCCGCGCTGCAGTTCCTTGGCCAGCATTTCACGCGTGGCATGGGAACCGGCGTCGTTGCGACAGATCGCATCGACCGGCAAGCCCAGCGCGAGGCTCAGGTGTTCGACGAAGCCGGCGGCCTCGCCCCAACCCATCGGTTCCAGCGAATAGATGTTAGCAAAGCTGTCCCCGAGGAAGAGCACGCCGGCCTCGGCGGCAGGCCGCCAGAAGCGCTTGCCATCCAGCACCTGCCTGAGCCGAACGGTCTCGGGCGGGAAGGTCTGTTGCCCTGCCGGGAGCTTGAGCATCATCGCCACGTCACCCATGTTTTCCACGGTCTTCCCGATGGTCGAAAAGCGCCCCGGCTGCGGTGCCGGCAGGGTGACCGTCTGCCGGGCGATCCCGGCCAGCGCGGCGGCGGCCAGTTCCATGGCGGGCGGCGTCCAGTGGGTATCGGTCTTGAGGTAGAGCGGAATCGCCGGCGCAGAGGCCTTGGCTTCGGCGAGCAGCGGCGCGGGATCAAAGACAGCGATGCCAGCCCGCGTGAGTTGACTCTTGAACGGGTCGAACGACGGGTTCTGCACGGCCTGGGCGTTCCCGGTGTTGCGGGAGGAGAAACATTCCGGATAGATCGACGGCTTCACCGGCACCGGCATGACGATCAGCGCGATGCCGCGCGCGGCGAGCTGGTCGCGGAACTGAACGATGCCCTTGAGCGGGTCCGGTTGCGGTGCCTTCGGGTTGCCGCCGGTGCTTGCCCGCCGTTTCAGCACCGCCGGATCGAGGAAAGCCCGTCCGGTCACGTAATCCAAATCCGCGCGGTAGAAGAGCCAGCCGTCCCGTCCAAGATAGGCTTTCTCGTTGCCCTGCCCCAAGCTCAGCAGCAGTGACTGCACGCGTGGCAGCAACGCTTCGCCCACCACGGAAGTCTGTTCCCAGTCGTCCTCGACGGTCTTGATTTGCGACGACGGCGGCAGGAGGTTGACCGCGCTTACCACGCCGTTCACCGCCTTGACACGGGCCCAGTCCGGCACCAGGGCACGCAGCCCCGCGCTGAACCGCGTAACCCGTTCCGGCTGGCGGAGGGCGGCGTAGCACTGAGCCAGGGGCACGGCCACGAGCACCCCCAGGAAGAAGACCACCAGCGCCACCCGCGTGCCCCGCGCGAACTCGGTGTGTCCGAGTTCGTGCGCAGCCTGCTCCTCGCGGGTCACCTTGGCTTTGATCCTGGCGGTCGAATGGGCTTCAATAGGCTTCATATATCTATATCTTGGCTCAGAAAATGAAGTAGATGAACGGGTTGTACGACTGCGAGAACAGCAGCGTGAGGGCCGCGACGAACACGCCGCAGACCCACGCCACCTTGGGCCAGCTCAGGCGGCGGGTCAGGTCCCACGACTGCGGCATGGTCCAGACGGCCAGCGCTGCCACCGCAAAGCTGAGGAGATAGTACGGTTGTCCGATCAGGCCCATGAGCAGGTCTGCGGCCGGGCCGTCGCCCGCGCCACACAGGTTCCCCAGGAACCGCCCGGCCGACGGCAGATCCGCCGCGCGGAAAAAGACCCAGGCGAGGCAGACCACCGCGAAGGTGATGCCGGTGCGGCACAGTCTGGGCAAGGCCGCGTAGAAGCTCCTCTTGCCCATCATGCGCTCCATGGCCAGCCAGCCGCCATGGATCCCGCCCCAGATGATGAAGTTGAAACTCGCGCCATGCCACAGCCCGCCGAGCAGCATCACCAGGAGCAGGTTGATATAGGTGCGGGCCTCGCCGCTGCGGCTGCCGCCAAGCGGCACGTAGAGATAGTCGCGCAGCCAGCTCGAAAGGGAGATGTGCCAGCGCCGCCAGAACTCCGTGAGCGACTCGCTCTTATATGGCGAATCGAAGTTCTTGGCGAAAACGAACCCGAGCATCAGGCCCAGGCCGATGGCCATGTCCGAGTATGCACTGAAATCGTAGTAGATCTGGAACGCGTAGGCCCCGAGTCCGTACCAGGCGTCCAACGGGTGGGCGCTTCCCGCGTCAAACACGGTGTCCGCGATTTTGCCGCAGGGATTGGCTAACAGAACCTTCTTGCCCAGCCCCAGCGAAAACATCGCCACCCCGCGGGCAAACTTGTCCAGCGTGAGCCGCCGGTTCTCAATCTGCTCGGCCAGAAACGAGAATTGCAGAATCGGCCCCGCCACCAGGTGCGGAAACATCGAGACGAAACAGGCGAAGTCGCCGAAGTGCTTCATCGCCTTGGCATCGCCCCGGTAAACGTCGATCGTGTAAGAGAGCGATTGGAACGTGTAAAAGCTGATGCCCAGCGGCAGGACCACCCGGAAGAACTGCTCCCACTGCGCCTGCGGCCAGCCCAACGCCGCCACCAGCGCGTTGTAACTTTCCACGCCGAAGTTGAAGTACTTGAAGAACCCCAACGACAGCAGGTTCGACCCGATCGACAGGACGATCGCCCAGCGCTGCGAGCGAGTGCGAGCCGCGTCGCGCGGCAAGGCCACCACCGGCTCGTGCCAAACCCGCCAGAGCCGCCACGTGCCGTGCGCGATGATCACGCTGGCCAACCAGTCCACCAGCGTCGTGGCCGCCATCAGGAAGACGAACCTGGGGTTGGCCCAGCCGTAGAAAACATACCCTAACAGGATCAGCGAATAGTTCAGGGGCCGGTTCCCGGCCCGTGCGAGCAGGTAATAGATCGCCAGTGCCAGCGGCAGAAAGTAAAAGATGAAAAGATAGGAACTGAAAACCATGGTGAACTGACAGGGCCCTTCTTGTTAGAGGTCGGCTTCACAGTAGAACAACTCCGCGGCGAGGTCGCCCTCCAGCTCGTCGCGGCGACAATCCTCCAACTGGGGGTGTTGGTCCACGCGTTCGACGCTCAGCTCAAGCGCCGTGCCAAGCTTGCGGTCGGCGAGGGGCAGCCGCTTGCTGTCCATGATCATCCAGTGCAAGACCGTGATGGTCGGCTGATTCCACTCGCCTGCCAGCACCTTCTCAACCTGGTATTCGGCGGCGGTTAGACTGCGCGTGTAGGGCCGGATTTTCTCCAGGTCGGACGTTGTCGCCTGGCGCACGAGGGTGCCCCGGAAACGGATTGTGGTGGCGGGCTGGCGCCCGGCCTGCACGGCCCTGCTCGCGGCGGCTTCTTCAGCCGCTTCCTCGGCCGTCAGCGCCCGGGGAAACACCGCAAGCGCTTCCAGCCGCCCGCGCCACGGATCGGCGCCTGACCAGGCGGCGCCCATGACGAGTTGCCGCGTCCCCCAAGCCGATGCACCGGCTGCCAAGGGCCCGGTTTTTACAGGCCGGCCGTCGCGGTAAGCCACCCACTGGTCTTTGGCGCAGGCGATCAGGACATGCACGGGCGTCCCGGCCGCCGGTGCGAACAGGGCGAACGGCTGGGCTCCCGCCAAGCGCAGGGACAGCCCGCCCTGGTCTTGCAGGAGCGCGGCATCCTCGCCCGTGTCATCACCGTAGGCAAGCACCACGCCAAGGGATTTTGGCGGCACCGCTGCGGGAGTGAGCGTCGCCTCAAGGGTGAATGCACCGGATTTGGCCACTTGAAGGCCGATCCACGGGCCGGCCTCCCGGGCGTGGAAGGAGCCGCCATCACAGACCAGTTCATGAAAGCGACCCAACAACCCTCGCCCTCGCGGCGCACAGTTGAAGGCCATCAGCTCCCGGCCCTTGGCGTCGAATGCCAACACGGGCGTAGTGACCTTGGCATTGCGGAGCGCGAAGGCGGCACCCGGAACCCTGGGCCACTCGGGCGCTGGCGCGGCGGCGGCCGCGGGGTGCAGCGCCATTCCGAGCCACAGGCCGAGCGCCAGCGCCGACAAGGGCGCTCCAGGGTTCTTCCGTGGCAGGGCTGGGGTCATGGTTCCGATGGAGGGTGAATCGTGGAGCGGAGATAGCGGATCGGGGCTCCTCTATCACTTTTCATGCGGCTGCGCAGCGGCCGGGCCGGACGCGCAGGCGTTTCACCGGTTGCTTGGCGCTTGGCTTGGTGGTCGGGGCGGGGCATCTTTGTTAGGAAATCATCTTCCGGGTAGCGTGCTCGGGGAAAGGCTTGGCGGGAGGCAGGGCTTGGCCTGCTTCGCTCTCGCCGCCGCAAGCTGGCCCAGCCCCGCCGCAGACGAAAGCACTTTCCGCCTGTAAGGAAAAATTACAGGTCGGCCGGACAGGGATTCCTGTGCTGATTCCCTTGGCTCCAGCTTGCGCTTCCTGGGTTGGACCTTGAATTGACCAGGAATTGGCAATGCATCCCGGAACATGACTTGGCACCTTCCGGGGGGTGCCGGGACTTAGCCACCGCGGTGTGGCGCTGCGCTTCCCACCGCACTCCATACCTTCACCTGCCCGGGCGCGAGCCAAAGTATGGAGTGCGGTGGGAAGGGCGCAGCCCGCCACACCGCTGTGGCTAAACCGGGAGAGCTGCGGGGTTCCCATGAGGCCCGGTCCGTCTCGCGGCAGGCACACCTCTCCCGAGTAACTTGGCTCCGAGGATGCCAGTTAGGGAGCGACGACATTCCTGTCGTCGAGCGGAAGGAACGTCCGTGAACAGAGCCTTCGGCACGCACTCATGGGCCGACCTTCCGCTACCACCACAAGAATGTGGTGGCTCCTTATCGCGCCCACGTTACTCCCGGTGCCACACCCGCCCACCGGGTTCTGATGCTGAGAACGGGAACGCCGAAT
>JAPLUI010000103.1 GCA_026397725.1 Verrucomicrobiota bacterium
CGATGTCGTCGCGCTGCCGAATTGGCGCTCCGCTCCGGTCACGAAATCCGTGTCGCTCAGCCGCCAACTCGGGCTTGATGCCGGTGAAAAACATGTCGCCTTCGATTTCTGGAATCAAGCGCTGCTAGGCGTGGTGTCCGACCGGATCTCGGTTGAGGTAGAAGGCCACGATACCCGGGTGCTGCTGGTTCATCGCTTGTTGGATCGCCCGCAGTTGATCGGGACCTCACGGCACATCACCGGCGCCTACTCGATCCAGGACCTCTCCTGGGATGCGGCGGGCAACACCATCCACGTGCTTTCCGACGTCGTACCAGGCGAGGACTACACGCTTTTCATCCACCTCCCGCCAGGCGCGCCGGCGACATCGACGCCAACGGCCTCAACCGGCGGCAACCCGATTCCGGTCCGGCAGGAAAGGACAGGAGACCTCTTGTCGGTGAGTTTCAAGAGCCCGAAGTCTCCGGTTGCGTGGCAAGTCAAATTCTGAACGATGATCCGGAACACCCCTGCAAGGCGAAAGGAAGAAAGGCCCCCGTCCGTAGTGCCATCGGCAATCCAATCTTTATGAGACCGCGACAACCGCAAGCAAGCGACCCGGATCAAAACGCAGCAGAAACCCCACATTCCGAATTGATGGGCATGAATTCAATGCGGAGAAGTTTTCTCAAAACCGGATTATGGGCCGGCGCATTCGGGGCTCTAGGAATGACTAACCCCAAAGCGGCGACCGAAAATCCGGGCGCTGATGCCATCGCTGGAAATATGGGTTTTCAAGAGGCTTCAATAATTTTCGATGGCCCTGCTCACCTTCGAAACGCATTTCATATTGCAGCCAATACCTATGCGCCTAACCGGGTGAAAGACCAGTTGAGTTCCACCAACAAAACCGGTTATCGAATGACTGTTTCGCCGAACGGCTTTCCGGTAGCCATTTGCATGAGCCCTGATTTGACTTTTGGCATGCTTGGCAGCAGATTCATCGGGAACAGAATCTATTTGGATACATTTGTCGGGCATTTGAACTTTCTGCCGCGGAACATGCGACGAAACGGCAGGTTTTTCATCAATGAAGACATGTTGGCGGGAGCTGGCCGTGTTTTTAGCCAGGTTGTTTACTTGATATGGATTTGGGAACTCTATCTTTCCACCGGTGACAAAAGCATTCTTAAATTTCACCATGCTCCGTTGAAACGATGCTTGAGTTACATTGAAAGCCGGACCGATTCAAATGGCATCGTCAGCCAGGTTGATCCCGATGACTGGCAGTATTCCGAAGGTGCTGATTGGGTTGACTGGTGTCCGGAACGCATGGAAGGTTCCACCTGTGTTTATCATACCTGGTATGCGCACGCTTTGCGTGGTTGTGCGCGAGTATTCGAAATCCTCGGCGATATGCCTGCGAAAGAACTTTGTGAAGATAGAATGAATCGCCAGCAACAGGTAATTGGAAACCACTTCTGGAATGGGAATGCCTATTGGGATAACCTGAATTTTCAAGGGGAGAAAGTGGGGCGTTTTTGGTGCGATTCGCAGGTTTGGCCAGTCGCCTTTGGCTTTGCTTCTGAAGAACAGGCTTCAAGGATATTTGGCCGTATTGATGCTGAACCTGAAGTATTTGAGGGCATGCCAATGCGTTGGTGTGCTCCCATAAAGCCCGGAGATGAGGACCCGCGTTATCTTCCCGGTGGAAAATATGGAGACACCAAGCGACCGGAACTCAGGCAATATGCCTGGTTTGGAAGGCTGGGTTCGGGGGATATTCTGGCTCGTTATCGCCTGGGGCAGCATGAACATGCGTTTAACCTGATCAACAAATATGCCAAAGTCGTTGCTGATTCCGGAACACTAACCGAATGCCTCGATATGGAAGGAAAGGAGCAGAAGGGAACAAGCGGGCAGGGCAATTATCTGGAGCATGCGGGAGGATTATTGTGGTGTGCCGCCAGAGGCATTTTCGGCATTGACGATACCTTTGACGGGACAATTGCCTGGAATCCACGCATCCCTGAATCAATCAAGGAAGCTTCAATGCCTTTCTGGCATCTCGGAAATTGCTGGAAATTTGGATGCACTGAAAAGACCTATTGGATAGATCCGGGACAGGCCGTGGGAAAAGTCAGATTATCCATAAATGGGAAACCCAAGGAATTGCAATTAGACGGAAAAACAATCCAGTTCCCTAGAACGGTCTAGGGGAGAATTTGAGTATGCAAAACGACAAGATGATGAAAACAACAACGATTATTGCCGCGCTGGCGGTGGCGTTGGGCGCCCAGCCGCTGGTTGCAGCACCTCTGAAGGTCTACCTGATGGCCGGCCAGTCCAACATGCAGGGACACTGCAAGCTCACGACGTTCCCCTCCCTCGCGATGGATCCGGCAACCGCGCCGATGCTCAAGAAGATGGTCAACGAGGACGGCACTCCGCGGGTCATCGAGAACGTCTGGATTTCCTCTCTCGGCACCGGTGAGGAGGAGAAGTTTGGAAAGCTAACAGCAGGCTTCGGTGCCGAGCGCAGCGGACCCAAGATCGGTCCCGAGCTGACCTTCGGCATTTGCATGCAGGAGCATCTCGGCGAGCCGGTCCTGCTCATCAAGACCTCCTGGGGCGGGACGACCTTGTGCTATGATTTCCGGCCACCCAGTGCCGGGTTGCATGCGGTGCAGGCGCAGCGGCTCGAGGAACTGCGGAAGAACAACGAGGATACCCGGCAGGCCGAGGCGGAATACGCCAAACGGGCTGGAAATTGCTACCGTCAGATGATCGCTCATGCCAAGTCGGTGCTCGCCGATATCAAGCGGGTCGATCCCGAGTATGACCCGGCCCAAGGATACGAACTCGCCGGCTTCGTCTGGCTGCAGGGCTGCAGCGATTTCGGGAATACTGAAACCTATCCGAACCCCGGACAACCCGGAGGCTATGACGAATACAGCCGCCTGCTGGCTTGCTTGATCCGTGACATCCGCAAGGACCTTGGCGTGCCAGCGATGCGTGCCGTCATCGGGGTGATCGGGATCAACGGCGAACTCGATTCGCAACGCCCGCGCGACATCGAGCCCGAGCACATTCCCTGGTTGCGCGAGTTCCGCAAAGCCATGGCAGCACCCGCCGCAATGCCGGAATTCAAGGGCACGGTGGAGGCCGTCCAGCTCGAGAAGTTCTGGGAGCCCAAGTTGGAGGAACTGCAGTGCCGCTGGCAGAAGGTGAAGGAAAAATCGCGCGAACTCAAGGACTCCAAACTCGGGAAGGATGAACAGAAGGCTGCCATCGACGCGTTTCTGAAGACAGTTTACACTCCCGAAGAGTCGAAGTTGATCGAAATTGGAGTGTCGAATGCAACCTATCACTACCTCGGCTGCGCAAGAATCATGGCCCGTTTCGGCAAGGCGTTTGCCGACGCCATGGCCGGCATGTCGAAATGATAGACCCGTGGCGTTCGACCAAACTGACACATGAAACCAATCACCCTCCTTGCCCTCGGCCTTGCCGCAGGTGTCGCCACCGGTGCCGATTCCTTCTACAAGGAACCGCCGCTGTTTTCCACGGCCCCCTCGGAAACGGCCTCGTTCCAGACGATCGACCGCTTCGGCCCGGTCGGCATCGGCATCGAATTGCACCAGCCGGCCTTCGTGATGAAGGTCAAGAACGTCGAGGAAGGCTCGCCCGCAGCCGCAACCGGCAAGCTCAACAAGGGCCAGATCATCGAGACGATCAACGGACAGAAACTCAAGGACATCGACCCGCGCATCCAACTCGGCGACATCATCACCGCGGCCGAGGCCGCCGATGGCGTGGTCAAGCTGGTCGTCAGGGATGCGCCCGAGGCCCCGCCCCGGGAGATCGTCGTCAACATCCCAGTGCTTGGCGCCTACAGCAAAACCTGGCCGCTCGATGGCCCCAGGTCGGATAGAACCGTGTGTGGCATCGGTGAAATCTGGCGCCGCGCCGCGATGGGCCTGCTCCAACAGATAATGCCGGGCCACTACCGGGAGTTAATGGACATCCGCGACCAACTCGTTTACGAATACCTCGGCAATAACCGCGATTACCTGCTTGCCGAAGCCCAGGCCACCCGCCAAAGCAGCTCCATCACCACCGCCTTCGACCCCCTGGCAGCCCTCTATCGAAAAGTTGGCGTCCACGACTACGACTGGCACCTCTCCGACCCGAACCTGAAGGATGCCACCTGGGACTACTTCACCTTCGATCCGCCGGAGCAGCAAAAATATGACCTTTCGCCATGGCGCTACCGCAAGTGACCTACCCGCAGGGAATGGAGCATTGGTTCACTCCCGGATTCGATCCCGCCCAGGCCGGTTGGAAAAAAGGACAGGCTCCGATCAGCCAATACGAGGGCAAGCTGGTCACCGACCCGAACCCGCGCGGCAGGTTCAGTAGTACGGACCCGGTGCGCACGCTTTGGGACAAGGAAGTCATGTTAGTCCGCGGCACCTTCCAACTCCCGCTTCCCAAACCGGGTTACCTTTACCGCATCGTCGTCAGCACCGGCTTGTTCGTCGGCGCCGGCGACGGCTACCGGGTTTACCTCAACGGCAAAGAGTTGGTCGAGGTCAAGGAAGGCATCGGCCGGGGCAGCGGCGGCACTCTCCGCGGCGCGTTCATCACCAAGGAACTCCTGGATGAGTTCGGCAACGGTCCCGTCACCCTCGCCGCCACCACTTTCCTCCGCTACGGCGACCGGGCGATCGTCACCATGCCGCCAGTCCCCCAGGGGGTCTTCAGCATGTGGATCGAGGAAATGAAACTCCCGCCGCTGGATGACGCCGCGTTCCGCAAGTCCGCCACCGTGATCCCGATGCTGTCCGCCGCGTGGCAGGAAAAACAGGATCCTGCCAACAAGGAACTCCAGACCGCCGATGATCGCTTCCACTACGACGGCAAGTTCGTCAGCAACCCGAAGGTGTTAGGATCATGGACCGCCGTCGCGATGGTGCCGGCGCTCGACGCATTCGATCCCGCCAAACCGGCAGTCATCCACAACGCGCCCTTTGGGGGACTCACCCTCAAGGAGGACGGCCTGACAGACCAGCCGGTCCGGATCTGGTCCGGCGATACGTTGATGGACATGACCCGCTGGCAGGCGCTCAAGATGACGGTGCGGACCATCGCCGGCACCGATTACCTCTGCGTCGAAGCCGGTGGCTTCAGCGAGAAAAACCCCACCGGCTGGAAATGCCAGTTCATCGTCATGAAACGAAACCAGCCCTGATCCTTGCCATCCTCTCTAACATACCTACCGCGATTCGCCCGGCGACCCAACCACAATCAAACATGAACTCACCTATCACTGCATGCTGTCTCACGCTTGCGCTGGCCGGCCCGGGGTACGCGGCCGAACCGCCGGCAGCCGGCGCCCCCGACGCCGCTGCGATCAAGGACATCAAGGCCTACTGTCTCGACTTCAACTGGGCGGTCACCGATCGCAAACGCAAGCCGTTCGCCAGCCCCGGCACCTGGGCTGACGCCGATCCGGCGCAACATGTGGCTTGGTACAAGATGATCGGCGCGAATGTCATCCAGACCTTCTGCGTCTCCAATAACGGCTACGCATGGTACAAGAACGGTTTCGTTCCCGAACAGCCGGGATTGAAGCACGACTTCCTGCCCGAGGTCGTGAAACTGGGGCACCAGGAAGGCATGCTCGTGATGGGATATTTCTGCATCGCCGCCAACCAGAAATGGGGAACCGACCATCCCGACCTCAGCTACGGCACGCCGAGCACCTATCCCAATCCCTACACCGACGAATACCTCGCCTATCTAACATTTTCGATATGAAACATTCACGAACACCCATAATGACGGCCCTTTGGTGGCTCGGCGTTCTCATCAGCGGCACGGCCAAGGCCCAGCACTTTGAATACAAGGAACACCACCTCGGCCCCACCGGGCTGTTCGGCGTCACTTCGCCGACTGATATCAAAATCACCAAGGTGCAGCCAGGCTCACCGGCCGACGGCAAGATCAAAGTGGATGATGTGATCGTCGCCGCAGGTGGGATCCCGTTCAAGGAGGACATGCGCCCGCAACTGGCCGCCGCCATCGACCAGGCGGAAACCGAAAAATCCAAGGGCATCCTCACCCTCACCCTGAAGGATGGCACCAAGGTGGACCTGCAACTCAAGGTGCTGGGCACCTACAGCGCCACGGCCCCCTACCACTGCCCCAAGACCAATGCCATCATCACCCAAACCGCTGACTCTTTGGTCAAGTCGCGCGAATTCAGCGCCCATGGCGTGCCCATCGACCTGCTCGGCTTGCTGGCAACCGGCGAGCCAAAGTACCTAGAAGTGGTCAAGAACGAGATCCACTCCGCCCCGTGGGCAAAGCCGGATTTCAAGCTCAGTCTCGCGGATAGTTCAGCCTGGGGTTGGGGTTACACGAACCTTCTGTTAGGCGAGTATTACATGCTCACCCGGGACGAGTATGTGCTGCCCGCGCTCAAAACCTATTCGGTGGCCCTCGCCGAAGGTCGGGATGCCGCCGGCCTCTGGGGACACCGTGTGGCCAATCCCGAGACCAATCGCGGCCAGTTGCACGGCCGGCTCCCCGGCTATGCGGTGATGAACCAGTCGAGCCTGCCTTGTTTCGTCTCCTTGCTGTTAGCCGACAAGTGCGGCATCAAACACCCAGAAGTCCAGGCCGGCATCGAGCAGACCCATCACTTCTACGAAAGCTTCATCGACAAGGGCACGCTGCCCTATGGCGTCCACAATCCCAACTCGAAATCCTTCAACAACAACGGCATGAGCGGCCTGGTTGCGGTGGCCTTCGCCATTCGCGGCAACACCCGCGGTGCCGTCTTCTTTTCCAGAATGGCCGCCGCCGCAACCAACACCATGGAGACCGGCCATACCGGCCATTACTTCAACCAGCTCTGGACCGGTCTCGGGGCCGACCTCGCCGGCCCGGAAATCTCGGCGGCCTTCTTCAAGGAAACCCGCTGGCTGCACACGCTCAACCGCACCTGGAACGGCAACTTCACCTATGACGATTGCGTAAGCAAAGCGGGCGAATTCTCATATCGCGGGCTCAGCGACGCCGGGTCGCACCTGCTCAATTACTGCCTCGGACGCCACAAGCTGTTCATCACCGGCAGGGATGCCAACCGCTCCATCTGGCTGAAAGGCCGCGACGTTGGCGACACCATCGCCCTGGCCACCATGGACTTCAAGAGCAAGAGTGACGATGAGTTGTTAGCATGCTTCGGCCACCCGCTGCCAAAGGTGCGGGGCGAAGCTGTTTGGGAGCTGCGTTCCAGACCGCACAAGCTCATGGGCTCTATCAAAAAGTTGCTCCAGGAGGGCACGGCCGTGCAGCGGCAGAGCGCCATCGGGTATTTCGGAGATGGTTGCCCGCAGGAGCAGCTCGCCCTGGCGCAAGATGGCTTGGTTTCCATCATGCGCGACCCAAAGGAAAACATGGCGGTCCGGGCGGAGGCCGCGGGTGCCCTGTGCGGGCTTGGGGAGGCCGCCTATCCGTATTTCGACGACCTGCTGAAGCTCGTGATGGCCGCCAAGCCGGACGATAGACTTGGCAAGATCGACGAGCAGTTGGGGGCCAGCCTCAGCGCCCTGTGCAACGACCCCTACGCCGCCGGACTGGTGAAAAACAAGGAATTGTTCTACGCGGTGGTCCTCAAGCTGTTAGACCACAAGCGTGCCAGCGGCCGCATCGCCGGCACGAACCTGATCGCGAACATCCCGCTCGAGGACTTCCATTATGTGGCCGACAAGGTCCAATACATCATCGACGACAAGGACCTGACCTATCACTCCTACCACAATCTGGGACCCAAGACCGGGTCCATTTCGATCCTGGCAAACCTCAACATCAAGGGCGGCATCGAGGCCGCCTTCGCCACCCTCGACGACCCGAATGGCAAGGCCGGCTTCAAGATCCGCATGCTCATGGATGTGCTGCCGAAATACGGCGCCAATGCCAAATACGTCCTGCCGGAAATCCAGGGCGTCAATGCCGGCAAGTTCCAGAAACAATGGGATGCCATGGTCAAACAGATCGAGTCCGCCACCACAACCCGCAAGATGATCACCCTGGACGAGGCGAAACACTACGGCCAGGAAACCAGAAAACAGGATATCAAGTAATGGCAAAGGAATTGGAACAAGGCCGCGCCTCAGACCCTGGATGACAAAACATAACAAATAAGATTCCTCCTAACGACACCGGATTCAAGCATCCATTCCCCTGCCATCCATTCCTTTGCCAACTAAATATTCCTAATCTCATGCCCATCCATCGCGCTATTCCCTTGTCTGACTTATCGCCGGACGAGTTTGACCGCATTGACGCAGTGGTGATGCGCCACGCCTACGACGCCCATAACAGGTTGGGGCGTCTCTTCGATGAGCGCGTCTATGAAAACGAGTTGGCCCGCACACTCCGTGCCGCCGGACACGAAGTCCATACCCAGGTGCCTGTGACGGTAACTCTTGGTGGGTTTGAGAAGATTTACTACCTCGATATCATCGTTGATCACATGCCCTACGAGTTGAAAACCGTGGCGACACTACTCCCGGAGCACAAAGCTCAGGCACTGCACTGCGCCATGCTAATGGATGTCCGCCGCGTCAAGCTCCTGAATTTCCGCAACGAACGGGTGGAGGGGAATCTGTGTTTTGCTCCAGTCAACGACGCGCTTCGCCGGCAGGCGCGATTCGACACGGGAACCTGGCGGCCGCAGTCGGACATCTGCGAAAGCCTGCTTCGCCAACTTCGCGAACTCATGGCTGACTGGGGAACGCACCTCAGTTCCCGGCTCTACACTGAGGCCCTCGTTCATTTTTCCGGAGGGGAAGCACGCTGCCTGCAGCGCGTCCCGGTCGGCGACCTCGGCACTCACCTCCTCCAGTCGCATGCTCCCGGGATGGCATTTCTGCTCACTTCCCTGACGCGCGGCCTCGAAGACTATCGGCATCATCTCGTGCGTCTCATCAACCATTTGCAAATCACCGCACTCCAATGGTTCAACCTCGATCATTCCACCGTCGCATGCGAAACCCTCTTTCGTGGGATGGCAAGGGAATTGGAGCGAGGCTACACCTCTGACCCCGAATGACAGGACACTGCAAAATGAGAATTTATTCACCATGCCGGATTCCAGAAAGAGAATATTTAGTGATGGCAAGGGAATGGATGGCAAAGGAATGAGGCGAAGCTGCACATCAGGCTCCAAATGACAAGAAGCCACAAAATGAGAATTTTTTAACGACACCATATTCTGCCATCCATTCCCCTGCCATCCATTCCCCTGCCAAATTATATGAACATCAGAAGCAATACCCTATAGACCCTCTCGGCCCTATCGACTCTCTCGGCATTCGTGTTGGCAGGTGCCGCACTCAGCGCCCAGGCGAAGGACATTCCCGCCCAATTGCCCGCTCCCGACGGCAAGCCGGGCGACGCCACGAAACCGGTGAAAGTCTATATCCTCTCCGGCCAGTCGAACATGGTCGGCATGGCCACGCTCTCGGGCGCGAGGAATTCCTACACGGGCATTTACTTCAGTTCGGACCCGGAGGTGCCCGCAGGGCCGCTGGATATCTGGCAGGTGGGCAGATTCAAGGTCGCTCCCCTGGCTGTTTTCACGGCGGATGGCGCTCCAGCCCGCGATCCCATCGCCCAGGGCTCGTTCGAGGTGCCGGAGCGTGGTGTCTATCAAATCCAGTGCGGCAGCGGCGAAAGCTCGTTCGTTTCGATGGACGTGGGTGGCAAGCCCGCCTACAG
>JAPLUI010000094.1 GCA_026397725.1 Verrucomicrobiota bacterium
GCCGTGCTGTTCTAGCCCTTTCAGGCAATCGTTGGCACCGGTTAAACGGGGTATGCTTCCGTCCGTGATTCCGTTCCCTGCCGCCCTTCGCTCCACGGGCATTACCCCGCTTCATCACTACTATGGCGACTCTGACTGCTGTCCGGCTCCGCTCGCGCGGATTCCTGCCCGGACAGCTCTCAACGCGTCCACATGAGACCTTCCCTGCGTTCTCACCCCAGCCATCCACCACAGCCCGTTGCTCCCCCGTGAACGAGGGATGTGGGAGGAAACGGTTGCCGCTCATGCGGCAGGCTTCGCCACTAGCCAGCAGGCTCGCCGCTGTTGTAAACCGAATCGGGTTCACACTTGTTTGGGACCGCAGGTCCGCCTCCGGCTGCTCCCCACCCCGTCTCGCGACGACGCAGTTGCCTTCGGCTGCTCTCCCGTAGCTCGTCTCGGGATGACTCGGACTTTCACCTGTTGATTTCATGTATGTACGTTCGCACTGGCCCGGGCATCCTGCCCGCCGCCCTCATCATTCCCGTTGCCGCATTGTCTAAACTGACAGTATTGGGCTGCCCGGCCGACGACCGGACGGTCCTGATCCCGGAAGCAGCCTGTCGGACTTGGAAGGCACCACCCGTTGCAATCCATGATTGCCCTCACCACAACCATTGGTGGCCGGCCGAAAGAATTGATAGATTGAATGGTGCGAGCGGCCGGGCATGCCAGAATTCCATTTTGAAAATCCGCCGGCACAAGCGGATTTTCGATGTTCTCTAAGCGGCGTCCAGGCCGCAACCTTCCCCCGCGTCTTACCCCCCTCCCGCCAAGCGTGCCGTTCAGGGGCAATTCCATGAAAGTCTGAAAGACACAGGAAAATTTCACTGTATTTTTGTTTAACGCAGTTAAAGATGCCTTGCGCACGTCACCAAGAACAACATGAACACGACTCTCCTACCCTCGCTCAAGCCCATTTCGCTCCTCACGGGCATGGCCATGCTGGGATGTCTCGGTATCTGCCGTGCCAATGAGGCTGCGGCAGCCAATCCCGGAAACACTGCGCTCGGACTGCCGGCGGAGGGCATGCTCGACTCGTTTCTCGGCGCAGCGAAGTTCGACATGCAGCAGGTTTTCAAGGGCGACCGGTTTCCCAACGTGGTGGTTGCCACCGACGGCACGGTGCTGGCGTTCTGGAACGGCGTGAAGGTGCGCCGCAGCGAGGACGCGGCCAAGACCTGGGGCGACGAAATCATGGTCGGCAAGGGGTTCATGGGCGGCGGGGTGACCGTCGATGAGAACAGCGGCGACATCCTGGCTTTCGTGGAAACGAAGCATACTCCGCAGGCGTTGCTGACGGTCTGCCGCTCCACCGATCACGGCAAAACCTGGCGGACGCAGGAGACCGTCATCCACCCGAACAAGCAGGGCAACATTCCGACGATGCACATGAACGAGCACGGCATCACGCTCCGCCACGGAAAATACAAGGGCCGCCTGCTGCGGGCCACCCGCTGGTTCGGCGGCAGCAACGATCCGTCCTTCTACCCCAAGCACTACGCCGATGCCATCCACAGTGACGACGGTGGCAAGACGTGGCAGACCAGCGAGCCGTTCCCGGCCATGGGAACCGGCGAGGCGACGCTGGCCGAGCTGGCCGACGGCCGGATCTACTATAACTCTCGTAGACACTGGGACCCCAAGGGTGACCTGCGATGCCGCTGGAGCGCCTGGAGTGACGACGGCGGCGAGACTTGGAAGGATTGCTCGGCCTGTCGGATCCTGCCGGACGGCGACCAATGCAGCGACTACGGCCTCATGGGCGGGCTGGTGCGCCTGCCAATCAAGGACAAGGACATCCTTCTCTTCAGCAACATAGAAAGCCCCACCGGCCGCCACCATGGCACCGTCTGGGCCAGCTTCGACGGCGGCAAGACCTGGCCGCTCAAGCGCTTGGTTTTCGATGGTCCCTTCGCGTATTCCTCGCTTGACGCGGGGCGTCCCGGCACCCCTGGCGAAGGCTGGATTTTCCTCCAGTTCGAGAATGGTGAAGCTGGCGCCACGGTGGCGCGATTCAACCTCGGTTGGCTGCTCGACGGTGAGCCAACCGGCGATGGCGAGCTGCCGCAATGGCTAGGCCCGCCACGATCATCCGCGCCCGAGGGACGCGGTAATGATGGGTCGGCCGCGAAACCCCAAGCCGCTAGCGTCGAGATGGCCGTCAACCTTGCCGAGGTCCAGCACCAGATGGCCGGCGGGGTGGGTGCCTCATGGCACTCGATCTCGCGCGAGATGACGTTTGACGAGAAATTGTTGTCGATGGATCGCACTAACAAAACCGCCCGTGGCAGCGGCTGGGGTGCCAACCCGCCCGTCGAGGACGTGGCCAAATGGACGCGCGTTGAGGAATGCGCGTCCTGGCTCGGCCTGGACTGGCTGCGGGTGGAATTGCAGCAACGCAGCTATCAACCTGAGAGAGATCGTTTCGATTGGTCGGATATCGAGATGCAGGCGTTGTATCGCATCCTCGACTGGTGCGAGCGCAACAAGGCGGACGTGTTTCTCACGCAGATGTATAGCAATGTCGAGTGGAATGCCTACGAGGGGGTTTCCCCGGTCCAGAGCGCACCGAAGAATATGGACGATTTCGCGGTAGGGCTGGCGACGCTCGTCGAGCACCTGGTGAACCAGAGAAAATATACATGTATCAAGTGGATTTGCATCACCAACGAACCCGCCGGCGACTGGTCATGGTGGCTGGGACCCGGACGCAAAATGCTTTCCATCACACCCGGGCTGAAAGCGGTGCGTGGCGAATTGGACAAGCGTGGCCTCCGCATTCCCTTGTCCGCGCCGGACTGGAACCATATTGGCGATCCTCCCGCACAAGGATTTGATTTCGCCCCGTATGTGGGAGCCTATGATTCCCACGACTACGGACATGCCAACCCGATCGGCATGGGTCGCTGGGTCAAGCTGGCCCATGCGGAAAGCAAACCGTTCTTTCTGAGCGAGATGGGCAACATGTGGCTCGGTTGGGGCGACAGCAACCCCGGACCCAGGAGCTACGCGCATGGTTTGTCGCTCGCCAACACGGTCCTCTCAGGGATGAACACAGGCGTGGACGGCTTCAACCGCTGGAGCTTCACCAACCGGGGTGACCTCGACGGCCAATGGCAGTTGGTCAGGACCTGGGACAGCGCTAACAAAAAGTATCTGGCCAAGGACGATATCCTGCCCGAGCCGGTCCCATACTATGCCTACGCCATGCTGACGCGCTTCAGCGCAAAACATTCGGCAGTCCTCAAGAGCACGGTAACCGGGGGCAAGTGGCCTGAATTCGAGGCCACCTATAAGCGGCCGCCTACCGCCGCGGAGAAGTGGCCGGCCTTCGAGGCCAGCTATGGCGGGCTGAACCTCGTTGCCTTGCGCAGCCCCAAGGGCAACCTGACATTCATCGTATTGAACAAGGATGCGGCAGGGCGGGAACTCGTGTTGCGCCTCAACGGTATCGACAAAGCCGTTACCCTGCATTGCTATCAGGTGACCGAATCCGAAATCACCCGGGCGGCTTTCAAACTTGACGCAAGGAAGGACTTCCAGGTGTCCGCGGCAACGCCTGTACTCAAAGACCAGCTGCCGCCATCGAGCATCACCGTGTATTCAACCTATAGTCTGAAGCATTCCGATGCCGGTGTCACAACCGACTGATCCACCACAACCAAACACAATTATGTCACTGAATAATATGATAACGCCCGCTGCCTTTGCCCTTTTTCTTTCATCAGGCATGCTGCTCTTTGGAGCGGATGCGGATGCCACGAAGTGCGTCTGTCAGCCGGTTGCGACTTCTTCCCAATAGATGCGGAAACTCCTTTAATCGAAGAAGTTCTTGACACGGTGGATTTCCACGGGTAAATGCCCGTCATGCGTGCGCGTTTCATAGCCCCATGGAAGGATTCGACGGAGAAGCCAGTGATTTACCACTGCGTGAGCCGGGTGGTGGACCGGCGATTTGCGTTTGGGAAGGAGGACAAGGAGCAGTTGCGGACCTACATGCGGATGTATGAGAACTTTTCCGGGTGTCGGGTGCTGGCCTATTGCTTCATGTGCAAC
>JAPLUI010000558.1 GCA_026397725.1 Verrucomicrobiota bacterium
CACCTATCAGCCCGACGCCCGCGCCGCCGATCCCGACCTGGTCACCGACACCTCGCCGCGCAGCCTCTATCTATCCGGTTTCACCGGTCAGGTCGCGGATGGCAACTGGACCCTGTTCGTGGCGGATCTATCAGGCGGGGAGGTGGCGACACTGGACAACTGGAGCCTATCCCTCACCGTGGTCCCGGAGCCGGGTGTCGCCCTGCTTGGCGGCCTCGGCTTGCTCACCCTGCTGCGCCGCCGCCGCAACGGGTAGGATTTATTTGGGGTGTTGGAGGTGCATGCGGTCTTGACGCGGCCGGGGGCAACGGGCAAGGTTGCCGCCGTTTCAAGTCCTCCGGACGGGCCTTGGCCTGCCACTGCGATCATCCCCAATTCCCATTTTCAGCCCATGCCTTTTCCTAACATCCAGTTTCCGCCCATGGGTGGCAACGCTGCCGTAACAGCCTGCAGTGGCATTTTCCCCAGTTCGGCCAGTTGAGGTCCACCGCGATGTCGCGCCTGCCCGCATGGTTGGAAAAATACCGCAGTTTGCCCCGGTGCGTGGTGCTGTTTGCCGCCGGGCAGTTTCTGATCAACCTCATCCAGACCGCGCAGTTTCTCCTGCTCAACCTGTTCCTCAAGGACCGCGGCTTGGATGACCCGAGCATCGCCGCACTCACGTCCCAGCGCTTTGTGGCCACCTTTTTCCTGGCGATTCCGGCTGGTCTGTGGTTGCGCGGTCGGCCGCTGCGCTGGCCGCTCATTCTCGGAGCCGCGCTGTTTCCCCTGATGGCGCTGGCCGCGCTGGAAACCGTCCGGCTCGGCTCGATGACTGCGGCGTCCTATTGTTTCCTGGCGATGGGCTTCGCGGGGCTCATCCTCAACGTCGCCAACCTGCCGATGGCCATGCGGCTGGCACCGCCACACCAAGCCAGCGAGGCCCTCAGCCTGCTGTTTGCCACCTGGGCGGCGGCCAGCATCTGCGGCGGGCTGGTGGCCAGTGTGCTGCAGGGCATCGGGCACTTTGATGTCGGCGGCTTGCATCTGGTGTTTGATGAATACTCCACGCTGCTGCTGCTGACGCTCTGCGGTTTTGGCGCGCCATTTCTGTTCGCCCGGTTGCACGAGCAAGTGCCGGTGCTCCAAGCGCCGCGGCACTGGCTGCACGTCCACCGCGAGGACCTGCCGGTGCTGTTCCGCACCCTGCTGCCCACCCTGTGCATCGCCACCGGGGCTGGCCTGAGCATCCAGTTTCTCAACCTTTTCTTCAGCAGCGTGTTCCAGTTGAGCGCCGCCAACTATTCGGCCTTCGGTTCGGCCAGCAACGTGCTGGTGCTCATTGCCGGCTTGATCGTGCCGGAAGTCCGCCGCCGCTTTGGCTGGCGCGGGGCCATCATCGGCGTGCAACTCCTCGCCGTCGTCCTGCTCGCCATGATGGGCTTCACCGAATTGTGGAAACAAGCGGCCTGGGCGCTGCCAGTGGCGGTTGCTTGTTTCATCGTCCGCCAACCGCTCATGAGCATGGCGGGCCCGTCCATCAGCGAACTCACCATGACCTATGTGGGCGAGCGCAACCGCGAACTGATGAGCGCCTGCAACGGCGCGGTCTGGAGCGGCGCCTGGTGGCTGGCCGCACGGGTGTTCCAAATCCTCCGCGCCCACGACCTGCCCTACTGGCAGGTTTTTCTAACAACCTCGGTGCTCTATCTCATCGGCACGCTCCTCTACGTCCACCTCATCCGCGCCGTGGACCGTCGTGAAGCGCAGGCCGAACCGCTTGCGGCCCCGGGCACATCGGACCCAAGCTGAGGCTCAGCCCTGCTGCACGCAGGAGCATGCTCTCAGGCTCAGCATGGGCGGCGGGCAACATGCCCAATCCTGTTGACTTAGCACCTAACGCACCAAATGGCGGGTAAAGTCGGGACGATGCTGGGCAGGGACGCACCTCCGGGGCGTCCGGCGGGGGCGAGGCCGCCGGTTCTCTGTGGCACCATCACTCGCCGGATTCAGGCCGCCGGTTCTCTGTGGCACCATCACTCGCCGGATTCCTCGGTGATGGGCCAGCCATTGGCGTGCGGCTTGCCAGCCTGTGGTTGGGTGAATCGGGCTAACCAAGGCACCGTCAGCTCGCCCCGGCCGGACCGTTTGGAAACCGGTCCCTGCCGGTGGATCCGACCTGCCGAATGAAATGGCCCATGGGGACCTAAGTCAACCGTTCTGCAAAAGAATTGGGATTTCCTGATTCTGAAAAACTTTGCGGCTTTGCGGCTTTGCGCGAGAACAGTCTCAACCGGGATGAACGGATTGGAAGCACAGTCATCCCGTACACCCTCCAGCAGAACCGACTTTCCCAAGGGACGCCGGTGGATTGGAACAGGTTCATTACCCGGGGAGATTGCTGACGGCGCGGACGATTTGGCTTTCGGTCACGGGATTGGGGGTACTGGAATTGTGGCTGAGGGAGTCAACGGTGCCGCGGTGTGACGAGTGGCTCGCGCAAAGCCGCAGAGGCGCAGGAAGATGTCGTGATTACCGAGTGCAGCTCGGCGGGATCGCAGCAAACGATGTCTGTGAGTGGCATCTTCTTTGGGTTGACTCTGGATGGTGTGTTAGCAGAAACTGTCACGGACGGCTTTCTGAGTAGATTCCGGGCCAGGCATCTGGTTCTGATAGAATGTGTAAGAATTCACGGCCGACAACACTCCGTCTTCCTTCGATGCAGATCCAACCCACGCCCCTGCGGGCAAACTTCCCACCGATCTCTTTACGAACTCAGCGTGCGACAGTCCGACATCCGGGGTGTAATGGGTCACTTCGCCATTCTCCACAATAATGAGAAAATAGTATCCTTCCCGGATCTCTATCTTGTTTCGAGCACCTTTGGGGAACTTCATGGGATTTCTGGGGCGGATCTGTTTGTTGGCGAACGTAAAGCGCATGCCCCCTACCAGCGGGGGCAAGCGTCGATCACGGGGTTTGGGTTGTGGTCAGGGGAAACCTCAAAACCGAACGGCTGGTAGGGGGTTGTCATGGCGCACCTTGTTCGTCTTGGATTCTAGTTGGCGATGATAAAAAGTGAGGATGGCAGATCCTGCCGTTTGGAAGAAGGCTCGCTCCTGCCCCAGATTATAGCACGAACCTTTTCCAAATAGATTAGGAGTTGCTCTTCATTCAGCTCTGGCAACCTACGAAGCCCTTCTGCTAGCAAGAAATCCTTCGCTTGATGCGGCTCACTACACCAGAATGCGGCGGAGGTTGGCGACTGAAAGGCGATTTTGTGGCTCTCGTCCGTCAGCCATCCATTTGGTGCCGATCTGACGTCTATTTGCCGCAGCGTGCTCAAGTCGGCTGGGGCAATGACATCTTCAAGCGAGAATAGCATTGGACAAGCATAGGCAACTTCCGTGTTTGGCAGCTGCGCTAATCGAGTGAGCGTCTCATGTTGAGAAATCTTAGTGTCCTTGTCCTTGTCAGTGCTGATTGTCGCCGCATACCAAGGCACATTCCAACCATCAGGTGCTCCTCGACGGGAGTGGCGTTGATTGACAACTTTGAACTGTAAGAAGATGGCCCTGAATACGGTTAATGGACGGATGCTGTCGTGAACAAAACTACGTAAAGTCTGTTCTAGGGCTAATCCTGTCTCAGCCGATTTCACAAAACCCTGATCGAAACCGAGCCACTTCTCTCTTTGCGGTGTGGGCTTGAGAATTCTGAGATTCGGTAGTCCAAGAACTTCCGCGATATGTTCTTTCAATGCCCCGAAATAGTGCATCTCTAGGAGTGTTTCGCCGATCGGGTTTGTTGGCATGGCTTTGCTTATTTCTGAACGTTCATTTTGTTTTTATCTGATACTTGCCGACATCCACCTGATTTCCGCGTCCCTCAAGCTTTAATCGGTATCCACCCTCATCCGTAACGATCCGAATATGCGAGTAGTATGATTCATCTCCTCGAACGGACTTGTTCAGTTTGTTGCTCCACGGCATGAAATCCGCGAAAGGAATTAATAGAACCCTGTCTGGCGAGGCGCAGCCGAGTAGCAGATACCCCTTTGGCTTAGAGTCGAGAAACTCTGCTTGGTAGGGATGAAAGCTGAACCAACAGAATTTCTGACTTCCATTGTCATGTTCACGGGATACAGAAACCACCAAGGCGATCTGACCATCCTTACTGATGAATGACGAGCGAGTCTGTTTAACGAAATCCGCCTTCAAATAAGCGGTGGCTCTCGCAATGCAGGCTGCATGGAATGCGACAGGGGTGGCAGGAGCTTGTTTTGTCCATTTGCCCTTTTTGTCTTTGTGTTCTTTCGGAGGCTCTGAGACGGTTGACCACTCTTCTTCAAGAGTAACGATGCGTGACTGAAATGACTCAGCTTCCTTAGCCTTCTGGGTCAGAAGAGGAATATCATCATATCGCTTTTCTTCAAAGGCTCTCGCTCCGTCCTTGTTGATCGCGTGAATAGCTCTCTCAAACTCCTCGATGAGCATTGAAAACGCTGCAGGAATGTGTTGGTTGCTCATAATGTATTGGTCTTCTGCCGAACGTCGAGTCCTCCTACGCCTGACCGGGGGCGAGGCTTCGACAGCGGGTTGAGGTTGTAGCGGTCATGGCGGCTGGAACTGGAGGCGGGTCAGGCGTTAGGAGGGACGTCTTGTTATGTCTCCGTTAGTGACTCAGCTTTGAGATTTTGTAACGCGATCAAGAATCTTGAAGACGGCGTCGATGAGATCGCTGTCAGACTTGGTGGCATCACCGAGGGCTTTCAATGCAGTCTTAACACCTTTCATCGGGTAGAATGCGTCCACGTTGTTGGACACCTCATTCCAAATCTCCTCGGCAGCATAACCTGTGCAGCCCACAGGAATAGGGTAACGACCTAAGGATTTCGCGATTCTGAACTCTTCGAGCACACCTTTCGACTTCTTCACCTCGCCTCCATAGTCACGGTTTCCGCAAAGAAAGATCGCGGCACCGCTCTGCGAAATAAGGTCTTCCCGGTGGCGGGTGTTCGTCGTCGACTGATTGTCGCCTGATTTGGCGCGGGGAAATGGGCGGATAAGCGTTCGGTTAGAATCGTCCCCCTTGTGCGTCCCGTGAATGCCCTCCAGCGCCCCGAGAATTACTTGGTCACCCAGTCCACGCCCGAAACCTGAAACGAGGTTATAGTCTCGTTCGATCAACTCACGGCCAATCCTTCGCGCGAAGTCATTCAATCGGGAGACCCCAAATATCCCAGGTTCCCTTGCACTCCCGGAAACAAAAATGTTTCTCCGATGTGCTCGCTTGCTTATCGCACGAAGCAGGTCTGTGATCTCCTCATATTCGTTTACCAGGACTGTCTGGATTGCAAAACGCTTTAAATCCTCAATTCGCAGCTCAAGGCGCCTCTTTTCATAGTCATATTCAGCACGCATTTTGCCACCCCCTTTGGGAGGCTTCGGCTGCCGCATTATGCAGTAATGGGTCCTTTGATTCTCCCCAAGCAAAACACGCACTCTCCGAAGAACGTAGTCGATGTTTGGGTCGGTAAAGCTAAATCCAAGGAACAGAAATGTCGTTGAGACGAGGTCGCCTTGTAGATTCTCAACAAATAGGCGGTGAGAGGACTCATACCGTTCATAATCATCCTTTGTGAGCACAGCTGCCTGCGGCTGGCTAATGTCCCCGTGCATTTTGTATACGACTACGTCACGCCCGGGCCTCGTCTGAGCCAGATTTGCCTGCGTAATCTTCACATCCGGGTTCCGGCCTGCCGCTCGAATCGAGTCCTCAATGAGAGTGTCGTAATTCGTGGTCCACACCGACACCAGCGGTAGTCGCGCTAAAATGCGGTGATTGTCGTTCGGGCTCGCCGCCTTAGTGAATTCATCAATCAGCTTCTCGTTCAGGCGGGATCTGCTCCTCTTCTCGTTTAGGTGGAATTGTGCTACCTCGACGAGATCAATTTCCTTATCGATGTTGAGTTTAAGATCGCTTGCGATCTCACGAAGCAATTCCCTCCAATCAACGTAGCCAGATGGGCGTGATAGACCCGCCCCAGCAAACACGCCCGCATCCCCAGACGTGACCGCTCGAGCGTAGTCGCGGATAAACTCCTCGTGTGAAATGCCAGTCATGTTGGTTCCGAGGCGCTAGCCCAACAGATTCTTTAGGTTCTCCCACGTCCAATTGCATACGGATCCTCCGTTTGTAACTGAGGTAGGATTCGTGTTTTGAGGCTTTATCTGAAAAATGCTCACGCTGTTATCGCGTGCCATTTTGACCTCCTTTTTGACTCCCGGTGCAGAATGAGTCTTTGAGCCGAGAACGATGATCACGACATCAGACCTCTTAATCCGCTTCTCCGCTTCTTCTTCCCAAGATGGTTCGGGCGCGGCCTCTTTCATCGACCAATCTGACACTTCGAACGGGGAGTCGGAGTTCTTGGATTGTCCGATGAGAAGGTCCTTCAGATTCTTGTCATTGTCGTAGTCGAAACTGCAGAATACTCTTTTCTTGCTCATTGTGCTTGGTGGTTTTGTTTATTCGATTGCTGGCATTTTGACATAACAGTGTTGTTGACCGGCCGGTCGGATTTGCACCTGATCACCGGCCGGCCGGTGATCAGGTGGAACAGCGGCCCGGAGGGGCGCTTCTTTCCGCTGTCCGCTCACGAGCGAGTTTCTAGTCCACCACGGCGGAACCGTCAAGTTTCGATTTCAAGGGCGGATGTTGACGGGTGCGTCTGTTCGCCCTGTCCGAGCCGTCTCTTGCCATTGACGCGGCATGGGGCGGACGATACATCCCACATGCGCCACCTCGATCCCAAGGACGATTTGTCTGAGGTCAACCCCCGCATTGAATCATTTTGGCACGGCCTGGGCGGCGGGCAGCATGCCCAATCCTGTTGACTTAGCACCTAACGCACCAAATGGCGGGTAAAGTCGGGACGATGCTGGGCAGGGACGCACCTCCGGGGCGTCCGGCGGGGGCGAGGCCGCCGGTTCTCTGTGGCACCATCACTCGCCGGATTCGTGAATCGGGCTAACCAAGGCACCGTCAGCTCGCCCCGGCCGGACCGTTTGGAAAGCGGCCCCTGCCGGTTGATCCGACCTGCCAAATGAAATGGCCCATGGGGGGCTAAGTCAACAGGATTGGGCGGCATGCCCGCTCCATTCTGGCTCCGCTATGCAACCATCAGGGTTGCAAGTCCCCGGATCAGGAAGTCTGAGGAACCTCAGAACTCAGTAAAATCACCTTGTCTTGCTCGAAGGGCCGGGCAAGTTCAATGCCCACAAAGGTTGGGCGCATCCGGCCTCGGGCGGCCCACTGATCCGCCGGATGGCGGTGTCAATGGAGGGAGCTTGATGGGTGAAAAGCCACGCGCCATGCCATTCGCTGCAGCCTGGTTGCCCCAGGCCGCGAGGCCAGTCACGGCGCGGCGCGGTCGGGATTAGAGTTCATCTTTCAGCACGGGGCGGGTCAGCGGCTGGTCTCCATGCGCTAGTTCTGCATTGGGTGGTATCCGCGTTACCATGCGCTGGGGGTGCTCGCGCTGCCGGGTCTGAGCAGCGGCAGCGATCTTGCGCAGATCGAAACCATGCTCCGCCGCGTTCTCCTCCTTGAGGCGGCGAACCTCCATGATGATCGAATCAGGTTTCCTTTCAATAGTCGTGCTCATAGTCGTCTCCGATGAATTCCTCCGGTGTGCAAATTGCAGGCATTTTGATCCCGTGTCGAGCATCTCAAGCGCTTCTTCGCCATCGCCCCATCGCCTCGCGCGGCTTCATCAAGGACAATCTGTGAAGACCGCAACTCGTATCGTGAACGGTGCTTGTCCCACCATTCGATCGTGAGTTCCTGCCGTGCTGCCTGCACAATTGAGCCTGTCCGCCCTGTCCGAGCCGTCTTTTGCCATTGCCAAGCGGCACAGGGCGGACGATACTTCCGACATGCGCTACCTCGATCCCAAGCACGATCTGGTGTTCAAGAAAGTCTTCGGGCACGCCAACTTGCTCCAGAGCTTTCTCAACGCCCTGTTGCCCCTGAGTTCGCCCATCGAGTCGCTGGAATACTTGCCGGCGGAATTGGTGCCGGAGATTCCGGTGCTCAAGCATTCCATCGTGGACGTGCGCTGCCGCGACCAGAACGGGCGGCAGTTCATCGTGGAAATGCAGATGCTGTGGACCGACAGCTTCAAGAGCCGCGTGCTCTTCAATGCCTCCAAGGCCTACGTCCGCCAGATCGACAAGACCGAGGATTACGAGTCGCTCGAACCGGTGTTTTCGCTCAACCTGGTCAACCAGAGTTTCGAGAAGGACACCGACGAGTTCTATCATCACTACGCCATCGTGCATTTGCAGGACAGCGGGAAACGCCTGCAGGGCCTGGAGTTTGTGTTCGTGGAACTGCCCAAGTTCCGGCCGGAGAAGGTGCTGGACAAGCCCATGGCGGACTTGTGGCTGCGCTTTCTCACCGAGATCGAAAGCGAAACCGAGACGGTGCCGGCCGCCTTGCTGGACAACCCGTTCACCAAGGAGGCGCTCGCCCAGGTGCAGGAATCCGCCTTCACCAAACCGGAGTTGCTGGCCTATGATCGCTACTGGGACAGCATCCGCATGGAGGTTTCCCTGGTTGGCGGGGCAAGACGCGAGGGCCATCAGGAGGGCCTCAAGGAAGGTTTGCAGAAAGGCCAGGAGGCCTTGCTCTTGGCCAAGCACACAATGGCCCTGGCGATGAATGCCAAGGGCCTGCCACTCGCCGACATCGCCGAGATCACCGGCCTGTCCGCCAGCGAAGTGGCGAAACTGCTGGCGGAAAATTGAGGCGTCCCAGCGTCAGTCGCCAAACCGGAACGACTTCGCACGCTGCTGGTGGAGCCGGAACTGCCCGCCGGTGGCTTGACGGCTCGGGTCAAACACGGGATCCATGCCGACGGCCTTGATGCCATAAACGTGGGCCATCAATTCGCCGAGCCGACCTATTGGAAACCCACAACGATTATTTGTCTGTCCCATAGTTTGATTCAGTGCGGATGTTGCCTGTCCGCCCTGTCCGAGCCGTCTTTTGCCGTTGCCAAGCGGCACAGGGCGGACGATACTTCCCACATGCGCTACCTCGATCCCAAGCACGATCTGGTGTTCAAGAAAGTCTTCGGGCACGCCAACTTGCTCCAGAGCTTTCTCAACGCCTTGTTGCCCCTGAGTTCGCCCATCGAGTCGCTGGAGTACCTGCCTGCGGAATTGGTGCCGGAGATTCCGGTGCTCAAACATTCCATCGTGGACGTGCGCTGCCGCGACCAGAACGGGCGGCAGTTCATTGTGGAAATGCAGATGCTGTGGACCGACAGCTTCAAGAGCCGCGTGCTCTTCAATGCCTCCAAGGCCTACGTCCGCCAGATCGACAAGACCGAGGACTACGAGTCGCTAGAACCGGTGTTCTCGCTCAACCTGGTCAACCAGAGTTTCGAGAAGGACACCGCCGAGTTCTATCATCACTACGCCATCGTGCATTTGCAGGACAGCGGGAAACGCCTGCAAGGGCTGGAGTTTGTGTTCGTGGAACTGCCCAAGTTCCGGCCGGAGATGGTGCTGGACAAGCCGATGGCGGACCTGTGGCTGCGCTTTCTGACCGAGATCGAGAGCGAAACCGAGACGGTGCCGGCCGCCTTGCTGGACAACCCGTTCACCAAGGAGGCGCTCGCCCAAGTGCAGGAATCCGCCTTCACCAAACCCGAGTTGCTGGCCTATGACCGCTACTGGGACAGCATCCGCATGGAGGTTTCCCTGGTTAGCGGAGCGAGGAGGGAAGGGCACCAGGAGGGTCACCAGAAGGGCCTCAACGAAGGCCTGCAGAAGGGCGCGCAGGATCTGCTGCTGGCCAAACAAGCGATGGCCCTGGCGATGAAAGCCAAGGGCCTGCCACTCGCCGACATCGCCGAAATCACCGGCCTGTCCGCCAGCGAAGTGGCGAAGTTGCTGGCGGAGAATTGAGGCGTCGCAGCGTCAGTCGTCAAACCGGAACGACTTCGCACGCTGCTGGTGGACTCGAAATCCGGCCACGCAGTGGCCGGAATAAGCTATGAAATCGGGGTGCGGGGGAAGTGTCTGGGGTCATGTCTGGGGTCAGGCCCGAATGGCGCTAACTTAACGGGCTTTTGGGATGGCTGAGAGCGGCTTGCGCCGGCGCACTCCGGGGACGGTTTCGAGAATGAGCGTCTGGGTGATTTCCCGCATTTCCCTGACAATTTGCTCGAGGCGCCGGTGGTTCTC
>JAPLUI010000448.1 GCA_026397725.1 Verrucomicrobiota bacterium
TCGCAATCCGATCCACCCCTCGGCATCCTCAAGTGCCGTCACCCCGAAAAGCAAACTCCTTGGCACTATGAAATCAAGTCCCTCTATCAAAATCACCGCAGCCCTGGCCATGATCATGACTTACCCAGCGGCTTTGGACGCCCAGACAATCGGCATCCGGGTCGGGGACAGCGTCCATGTTGACATCGAGACCATTCCGACCCAGCAATTCTGGCTAACCGGAAGCAGTGATCTCGCCGCTTGGACGAAACACACCTTTGTGGATCACTCAACGACTCTTGACTTGGGACCGCCAGCCTCGGGCTCCCGTTTCTTCAAGCTGGATCCGCTTTACGGGCAACTCTCTTGGTCGGCGGCAGACAACATGCCGGTGGCGCGGGATCAATTCACCGGTGGGGTGATTGACGGGAAACTCTACCTGTTCGGAGGGAATGGAAACCCGGATGGCGTCAATCTCAGCCGCTTGGATATCTACGATTTGAAAACCGGCGAGTGGACACGGGGCGCGGATTACGACTTCGGCATCGAGGAACTCTCCTCGGCGGTCGTGGGTGGAAAGCTGTATGTCTTCGGCGGCTACGCAGGTGGTCCTACCCGGATCAATCTGTGCTATGATCCCGGTAGCGATACCTGGAGCGAAACGGCTCCAAAGCCCACACAGATCCAATGGGCGACGGTCGTCGCCTGGGGGGAGAAAATCCTCGTATTGGGGGGGGATCAGGGCGACGATTTGGGCTCTGTAACAGTTATTGAAGCCTATGATACGACCGACAATACCTGGGAAGAACTAACGAACCTTGCCGATCCTTCAGAGCACTTTGGAGCGGGCGTTCACGAGGATATTCTATACCTTGTTGGCGGGGGGATTTCTGAATCACTCACAATTCACAATGGAGTGCTCCGTTTCGATTTGAAGAATGGATTATGGCTACCAGAAATGAATGACTTACTTTCCCATCCAATTGTTGCAACTTACTCTTCCGCCTGCCCGATTGTTAACGGGAAATTGATCATCGGGGGCGGCCTCACAACCGCCGACGGGAGCTTTACAGTAACAGACATTGAGAGTGATCTTGTTGGCTCGGATCAAATAACCGTTTACGACATAGAGAACAACACCTTCAGCCATAACGCCCCTCTTCCGGAATCGTTTAATAGTCATTTGTTCCTGCTTGCCGGGGACAAGCTCCTTTCACTGGGTGGGAAGATTGCACCTGGCTCGGACGTGCTTACAAGCAGAATGATTATCGGAACTTTCTCGAAGTAATAGATAAAATGTGCCGGAACCTCAAATGTATTTCTCTCAATCATCCGATGATGAAGTCTGAACCTCTTTGAATCCCACCCCTTCCTCATCCTGTCAATTCACTCACCAACCCCCAAACCACCATGAATCCAGTCCTCCTCCAGATGTGCGCCCTATCCGCAACTCAATTCCCCGCTCTCGGCGTCTTCCCCATGCCCTGCTCACGGCAGCCGCCTTGCTCGCCATCCTGTGCGGCGGTGCGAGCGCGGCTTACCGAGTGAGCGTTTTTGCCGGCCCGGACGGCACCATCGGCAGTGCGGACGGTGCTGTCAGCACCGCCCGTTTCAACCAGCCCCGTGATGTCGCGTTGGATGGGAGTGGCAACCTCTACGTTGCTGACAGCCGCAACTGCACCATCCGCAAGATCACGGCCGCCGGAGTGGTCAGCACGCTCGCGGGAAGCCCGGGCGTGGCCGGCAGCACCGATGGTCTTGGCGCTGCCGCTCGGTTTAACAACCCCTTTGGTCTTGCGGTGGATGGAAACGGCACCGTCTATGTTGCGGATACCTACAACTGCACCATTCGCAAGGTGACTCCAGACGGGGTGGTGACTACCCTCGCCGGCCGTCCGGGGGGGCGGGGTTTTTCCGAGGGGACCGGCAGCGCCGCTAGATTCAACTTCCCGATGAAAGTGGCGGTGGATGGGAGCGCCAATGTCTACGTCACAGACGTGTTCAACCAAGTCATTCGCAAGATCACGCCCGCAGGGGCGGTCTCGACCCTGGCCGGTTATCCGACCGTCCCTGGCAGCGCCGATGGCACCGGCTGCGCCGCACGGTTCGATTTTCCTCAGGGCATCGCCGTGGATGGGAACGGCAACGTCTATGTGGGGGATGTCTCCAACCGAACCATCCGCAAGATCACGCCTGCGGGGGTGGTCACCACTCTCGCGGGGAGTCCGGGCATCAAGGGAGGTGAGGATGGCACCGGCAGCACCGCCCGGTTTGATGCCCCTATTGGCATGGCGGTCGATGGCGGCGGCAACGTCTATGTCGCCGAGCCGGACTCCGGCACCCTCCGCAAGGTGACGTCCGACGGGGTGGTGACCACCCTTGCCGGAACAAGAAACCATGGGCGCATCAACGAAGATGGCACCGGCAGTAACGCACATTTTTACGACCCGAGTGGTGTGGCGGTGGACGCGGGCGGCACCCTCTATGTCGCGGATTCGGACGCCAACACCATCCGCAAGGTGACCTCTCTCGGAGTGGTGACCACATTTGCCGGATGTCCGGTCAACTACGGCAACACTGATGGTGCCCGCCGGGTCGCGCGGTTCACCCAACCCGCAGGCGTGGCATTGGACGGGAATGGGAACATGTATATCGCGGATCGCTTCAATGATAGTATCCGCAAGATCACCGCCGCCGGGGAGGTGAGCACATTCGCCGTCAGTCCGGGCAACTATGGCAGTCCCATGAGCGTGGCGGTCGATGGCAGTGGCAACGTCTATGTGGCCTACTCTCGGTACGTCATCCGCAAGATCACGCCCGCCGGGGTGGCGAGCGACCTCGCCGGCAGTCCGGGCAATTCCGGCAGCGCGGACGGCAGCGGCAGCACGGCAAGGTTTGGCTATCTCGAAAGCATAACAGTCGATGGCAGTGGCAACATCTATGTGGCCGATGGTGGCAACGCAACCATCCGCAAGATCACGCCTGCTGGTGTGGTAAGTACCCTCGCCGGCAGTCCGGGCCATTCCGGCAGGGACGACGGCAGCGGTAGCGCGGCGCGGTTTGACGACCCCTGTGGTGTGGCGGCCGATGGTGCCGGCAACGTCTATGTTGCCGACACGAATAACTGCACCATCCGCAAGATCACGCCCGCTGGCGTCGTGACTACGCTCGCCGGCAATCCGGACGCCTTCCCCGAAAGCGTTGACGGTACCGGCAGCACCGCACGGTTCAATTTTCCAGAGGGCATCGCGGTGGATGGCAGCGGCAACGTCTATGTCGGGGACAGGTGGAGCGGCGTCCTCCGCAAGGTCACGCCCGCCGGGGTGGTGACCACGCTCGCCGATAACTCCGGCATTGCCTTGGCATTCGGCAGGCCCACCGGCCTGGCGGTGGATGGGAGTGGAAACCTATATGTCGCGGATGACATCAACAACAACATTGCCCTCGTCACGCCTGAGCCACCCATCGCGCCCAAGGAACTGTTGGCACCGAAAATCGCAATCTCCGGAGGCAACGTGACTTTCACGGTGCAGCCGTCGGTGGCGGGGCGTGGTTATCAACTCCAGTATTCCGACACCATGGCTCCCGGTACCTGGCAGGATCTCGAAGCGGTATGGGTCGGAAATGGCGACGAACTCGTCATCACCACCCCGTATGTCCTGGCGGCACCACGGCGGTTTTACCGGCTGGCGCTTGTCGGGTCACCCGCAGTGCCGGAGGAGGGGTCGCGCTGATTCCGGCGGGCGAGTTCCAGATGGGCAACACGCTTCCGGCCAGCGGGGATGGAAGTCCCGACGAACTGCAGGGGCATAGGGTGAATGTGAGCGTGCTCTACATGGCGAAACACGAGGTGACGAAATCCTGGTGGGATGCGGTGCGAACCTGGAGACTGGCCAATGGGTACACGGATCTACTTGATGACGGACCGGACGATGGTCCGGCCGCAGCGAGCGCCGGGACTTAGCCACAGCGGTGTGGCGCTGCGCTTCCCACCGCACTCCATACCCGCACCGCACCTGCGCAAGCCAAAGTCTGGAGTGCGGTGGGAAGGGCGCAGCCCGCCACACCGCTTTGGCTAGACCGTTAGGGCCGCGGGGTTCCCATGAGGCCCGGTCCGTCTCGCGGCGGGCACGCCCCTCCCGAGTAACTTGGCTCCGAGGATGCCCGTTAGGGAGCGACGACATTCCTGTCGTCGAGCGGAAGGAACGGCCATGAACAGAGCCTTCGGCACGCACTCATGGGCCGCCCTTCCGCTACCACCACAAGAATGTGGTGGCTCCTTATCGCGCCCACGTTACTCCCGGTGCCACACCCGCCCACCGGGTTCTGATGCTGAGAACGGGAACGCCG
>JAPLUI010000261.1 GCA_026397725.1 Verrucomicrobiota bacterium
ATCACGGTCCGGATCTCCGACGACTCCGACGACCAACCGTCCTCAACCTGACCCACAGCCGGCGCTCAACCCGGTCGCGCTTCAGGGAATCCAACTTGCTCCACGCATTGGCTCTTTTGAGGTCGAACGCTGAGTTCTGAGTCTGGCAAGTTTGAGTTCGAGTTGCCGTTTGAGGCCGGTTTCGCCGATGAAGGGATTGCCATCGTAGGGGCGCTGGCGGGTGACGGTGCCGCCGCGCTTGAGCAGGCCGTCGGGCAGGATGGCGGAAGCGTGCCGGGCCAACTCATCTAACGATTCGACGCGGATGACCTCGCCGAAGAGCAGATCGAGACAGGCCCGGGCGGCAGGATCCGCACAGCGGAAAACCCCGGCGAGCGAGTTCTTCAAAACGCGCGGATGGGTGCCTAGCAACTTGCCGGCATCGAGCAGGCGCTGGGGTCCGGCTCTCGTGAGTTCGTGGGGCAAAAGTTGGCGGAGGATTTCGAGGGCTTGCGCATGATGCGATGAGGCAACGATGACGGCGAATTTTTCCTCGAGGGCGGTTTCGGCGGCGGCCCGCCAGCTTTCGTCCTCGATCTCGCAGAGTTCGCGCAGGGCGCGGGGAGGGAGCTCGCCGGGCAGGATGGGCAGGGCGTCGCGGAGCGCGGCGAGGAGCGGCTGCGGGGCCGGAGAGAGGCCGCGTTTCAGCGAGTCGATCTGGGAGTCGAGATCGGATTTTTCCGCGCGGTGGCGGCGGAGTTCATCGGCGTCAGTTTTGAAGCGCTCCCGCAATTGCTTGCAGAGTTGATCGGCCGACTGCGCGAGGAGGGCCAGGGTGTTCGAGGTTTCGGCACGCTCGCAGGAATCGAGGAATTCGAGAGCCTCGTGCATGCGGGAGGCCTCGACAAAGGGATGCACGGGGGCTTTGGCGACTTCCTGCATCCAGCGGCGGGCGGTCTTGATGCGCTGGCCCAGACCACCGTCAATCTTGCTGGAAATGGCCCGCAGCCGTTCGATTTCGGTTTCCAACTCGCGGATTTCATCGGCAAGTTTCTTGTAGAGGCGGCCTTCGGTGGATTCGTTGAGGAGGGCGGCGAGGTGCTCGCGCCGCTGCTGGCCATCGGTTGTCAGGTCGGTCAGTTCGAGGAGCCGGGCCTCGTAGTCGGCGTGGGCACTCCGGAGTTTTTCCAACTGCGCCTGCATGCTGGCGACGTCGGCGGCGGCATGTTCCCAGGCGATTTCCACGGCGAGGTAGCGGGCGACCTGGTGGTCGCGCTCGGCGGCCTGCCGGATGTTAGACAGCTCGCGGATGGTGAGCAGGCGTTCGAGTTGGGCCCGCAGTTCGCGCAGTTCGCGCTCGTAGGACTCGAAGTCGCGGTAGCTGTTGATGACGTCTTCCACCGGCACCGCCTCGCCCGGCAGCACGAAGCGGCGGCAGAAGTCGTCGAAGCTTTTGAGGTTGGTGAACGACATGGCGCTGGGCAGCAGGCGTTCGAGCACGTCCTTGTTGAAATTGAGGTGGCTGCCGTTGGCCATGTCGCGGAGGTATTCGCGCGACGAGGCAAAGGTGTGGCCGCCGCGGGCGTCGAGGAAGGCTTTGAAATCCGGCAAGGTGCGGGGGCGCGGCTTGCCATCCTCCGGCGAGGTGGCGAGGAAATCATCGCGCACCAGGGCGCAGGGGCTGAAGAAGGGGGTGGTGATGCCGTCGTTTTCCGCCGTGTTGCGGAACTCGAAGCGCAGCCCCCAGGTTTCCACCCGCGAGCCGTCAGGCCAGGTGAATTCGGTCGCGATGTAGGTGGTCACCCCCTTGTCGTGGAAATACTGCGGCTGGCCGTTTTCCTCGCGTTTGGTGTCTAGCAAACAATAGCCCTTGATCGTCCGGTCGCTGCGCGAACCGGTGGCACTGCGGTTGAAATAATGGTGCGCCTTTTCCGGGCCGACCAACACCAGCATCAACAGGTCCATCAGGATCGATTTGCCGGAACCGGTGACCCCGGCGAGCACGAGGTTGCCCTTCACCGGCAGCGAATCGCGATAGCCATACCAATTGAGCGCATGGATTTTTGACAGACGGATGGCGCGGCTCATGAGGCTTCCTCCTCGGGTTCCACGGGTTCGTCATCAGTTTCCGGCTGGCGGAAGGCGGCGGCGGCTTCGGCCCAGGCGGCCAGGTCGCGGAACGGAATCACCCGGCGGATGGTCGGCAACACCTCGATGCCGGAATCCTCAAACGGCTCGGCCAAGGAAAACCGGATCAGGTTGAAGCGTGCGGCCTGCCGCAGGATTTCGCGCAGGCGGCCACGGGGCAAGAGCCCCACCGCATCCGGCACGAGTTGGTCCTTGAGCAGCGCGTTGAGTTCGGCCACTGATAGAAATGCCTGCGCTTCGCCTTCATCGCGCCACCGCACGTCGCCCGCATACCACAGCGCGAGCCAGACCAGGGTGGCATCCTGGCGCAGGTTCAAGCGCAGGGCTGCCACGCGGGGCAGTGCCTGCACCAGGCGTTCCTCGTGCAGCAGGCTCACCTCCAGGCCGAGCAGCAGCGCCGCCTCGCGCAACCACTCGAAGTGTTGTCGGCACCAATGATACAAGCCCGAGCGACCGGCGTCCAAGCCCAGGATGGACCCGTGCGACAGCAGTTCTTGCAAGGCCTCCGCCAAACGCAGCCTTTCCGCCTCCGGCAATGCGATCAGGCCGCCGGGCGCGGGCACCGGCTCATGGAGCGGTGCTGCGGGGATCACGGGCGTTTCCAGTAGGTCATTCATTTTTTCGCGGGGGGCATCCCTCCACCAGGTGGGCCGGATGCGAGTCCGCAGCCTGCGTTGGCGCTCACTCGCAAGTCAAGCGGCGATCCAGCATCGCCAGTCATTGTCCAAGCGGCTCGAAGGCTCTCGGTAGGTTGAAACACCAACTCGATTCACGATTTGTGAGTGTGCGAAATGATTTTTGGGGATAACTGGGTTGCCGGAAGCATACCCCTTGTGGATGAATTGAGGGTTCGCCGAACAAGCCCCGGAAAACCGAGTGATGTTGCGGGTCAGTTCGTCCGAAAGCAATTCCCCAGCAACCTGCGCAGTCTCCCCGGGTGCCCCTGATTCCTATTCCCATGCCACCTTGAAGATCACCTCGAGGCGCCATCTCAGGCCGCAAATGCCGAGGATCTCCTTGAACGTCGCTTTGTCCGTCGGGATATTGGTGATGAAGATGGTCCAGTCCATCAGTTCCAGAACCGCCTTGGAAGGGTTGTGGCCCTTGGTCTCCTTGTTGGCTCTCATGCGCCTGAGGTTGGCTATTTCCGCATCGACCGGTGCTGCCAGAAGCCGCACGCGGGTCCGCTCCGTGTGGTTGAGGAGCACTTCCATGTCCAGTCTCCCGCGGCGCCTGATGATGGCCGGCCTGTTGAATGTTGAAATCATCGGCGTGCCTCATGGGAACCCCGCAGCTCTCCCGGTTGAGCCACAGCGGGGTGGCGGGCTGCGCCCTTCCCACCGCACTCCAGCCGGACCGATTCGAATTGCGCCGTCAGGAAATCCCGGCAACATTTGCTGTGGCATGGTGGAAGCGCTTTGGGTGGCGATCCCTGGCGGGGTTGATTTTTCAACCCCGAAGACTCCGCCATGCCACTGCACTTGTCACGCCATGAGGTCAACAGTGACAAACCATGACCTAACATCTCCGACCGGATGCCGCTCCCGGCACCCCCCGGGGTGTGCCAAGTCATGTTCCGGGATGCATTGCCAATTCCTTGTCAATTCCAGGTCCAGCTCAGGAAGTGTGAAGGGAGAGGAGATGGAATGGCTGGTGGAAGACTGGAACACGTTCGTTCTCCGCCGCGTGAAGCCGAACAAGCCCGTGGATAATGGGAAAATGCCCTCAATGTTGCCGTCGCGGTTCAATATCCTCGCCCGGCGACGAGACGGACTGCGACTGGCGGGAACGCCGGGGCGCTTTCATGCCACGTTCAGCCGGCGATTTCGACCTCGGCAAGCGCCTCGAGCAGCGCGTTGAAGACCGCAGGTTCGAGGGCGCGGTTGGAAACTCCCTTCAGGCAAGTGCCGAACCATTTTGCCAGCAGGTCCCGCCGCAGTGGCGGAAACCTGCGGGTGAATCCCGCCTCACTCCCTGCCAGGACTTCATCATCCCGCCTCCCGTGCGCCCGCGACAGCATCCGCTGATAGCGCGTCAACACCCCGTCTAACAAAATCCAGGGGAAATTCGGGTTCCCCGGCGGGCCTAGCACCAAGGACCGGCCCTCGCCGGTTCCGAGTTTCACCCCGCCGCGCAAATCGATCCGCAAATCCGGCAGCGCACCGCCCTTGAACCAAGCCGCCGCCGCGCCCCCCAACGCACCGATGAGCGTGCCTGCGCCATGCGTCAGGCCGCCGGTGGCCACATCCACCGCCAACCCGGCCGCCCCACCCGCCACGGCCGCCGCAGTGGCGAGTTGCGTCCGCCCCAGCCCCCATTTCGTCCAGGTCTCCATGCTCTCCAAATCAATCCCGGCAAAGGCGTCGGCACGCGCCTCCGCCTGCAACAGATGATGCCGGTAAATCCCTAGCAGGTCATTCCAACAGCGTCGCTCCAGCCGCGACAAGTCCTCGAAATACCGCCGCTCTAGCATTTCAACCTGGCGTCCGCGCCGCGTCCGCGAGCGCCACTCCCGTGCCTCCAGGGTGGCGCTCACCCGCAGCCCGAGGGCCGCCTCCAGAAAACCGATCACGATTTCCGCCGCCGCCTCGCGGCGTCGTTGCCACTCATCCTCCACCAGCGCAATGGTCTCTTCCAACTGCCGGCGATGCCGCTCCTCGATTTCCAACAGCGCCTTGAGCAGCCGCAGGCGCTCGTCATATCTCGCCCGATGCGCATCAAAGGTTCGGACCAGGTTGAAGGCACCGCCGAGCCGGGCACGCCACTGTTCCTCATCGGGGCCGCTGGCGTCGCCGCGCCGGTTCAACACCGCCAAACGCGGCCGCCCGGTCCACCGCAGAATCTCCATCTCCGCCAGAAAATCATCCCGCAGCGGCTTGGCCGGATCCACCACATAGAGCACACCCGCCCCCTCCAGCAGCGGTTCTAACAAACGTTTCTCGTCGCCGAAGTCCTCGCCCGCTTGCGCCACGAAGCGACGCAGCGAGTCCAGCCCCGGCGTACCCTCGCCATGCATGCGCTGAATGGCCCGCAGCGCCTCCACTGGCCGCGAAAACCCCGGCGAGTCGATGAAGCGCACGCACTCGCGATTGCCGAAGACCACCCGATGCGGCTGACAGTGCGTCGTTTCGCCGGGCGTGGAACTCACCCGAAGCACCTCGTTGTCATCGATCTCCAACAAGGTCGCGAGGACGGTGGATTTGCCCATGTTAACCCGCCCGACCACCGCGAACACCGGCAGGTCATCTGACCGCATGGAGTTCATTCCAACTCCTTGATCGAGTTGCGATCCTTGAGGCGAAGCTCCGGCCTGGCGATCTTGTCAACCATCCCGATCGTAACCACGCCAGTGATCCGGAGGCGTTTGCCGATCAGCGGCTCAAGCGCCTCCAGCGACATGTCCGCGCCAACCTCCCGGGTCATGCAAAAGGCCGCGACCTCCGCGTGTGTGGCGTTAGGAGAAAACTCCAAATACAGCCGCTTGCCGGCATGAGACGACCTGACAAACACCAGGACACCCTCCACCGTCACCTCCCGGTCTTTCTCCTGCATGAGCTGCGGGCTGTCCCTAACCTGGAACACCTTGCTGGCTTCGGTGACGGTTGCCGGCTGTTGCTGAGTTCCCCTTGCCAGAGCGGCCGCCTGAGCATTGACCTCTGCCAGGCGCTTGCCAGCGGCGTTCAGCGGAACGGCTGGAGCCGCGGCCACCGGCGGCAGCGCCCGGCTTGCCGCCGGGTGCCGCAGCAAGTACCAACCGGCCCCTGCCACCGACAAAGCGAGCACCCCGATCACGACCAGCGAGCGTGCGGATGATGGCTTTTCCAAGCTCTCCGGCAGGGATACCGGCTGAATCATGGGCCTCACCGGTTCCGGCGCAACGCCTCCGGTGGCACTGGCCAGCCGCTTCCGCGCTTCAGACAACGGGATGGTTTCCGCGTTGGCCCGCAGCCACTTCACCCACGAGCCCAGGCCGGTGCCCGCTTGATCGGCCACGACCCTGCCGCGCCAGCCTAACAAGTCCTCGGCCAGTTCGACCACCGGCAGCAAGCTCCGGCGGGAGGCGTCCCCGCCCAGCCATTGCTGCGGGGAGATGCAGAACGTGAAGCGCCGTCCCGGTTCGGCGGCATGCCACACGATCATTGCGGGGGCCGTTTCCACCCACAGCGCCTGCTCTCCCAGCACCTGCGACAGCGCCTCCGACAATTCCAGCGCCCGGTCCAGCACCTCAATGGCCGCCGCGGGTGCCAACACCCCGTGGGCCAGGCGCTGCTCCAGGGATTCCCCCTCAAGCCACTCGGTCACCACAAAGGGCATCCCGTCCACCGGATCACACCCGCCGGTTAGAACCGCCCGCAGCCCCGCATGCTTCAACCCGGCGAGTCGCGTCACCGCGATTTCGTAGGCCGCGCGTTCATCCTCGAGCAGCCCACCGCCATGCACCCCGAAGGGGAAGAAGCGCCTGAGTTCCACCACTTGACCCGTGGTCGCATCCAAGGCGTGAAACGTCACCCCGGACAAATCCTGGGCAACGATATCCTGAATCTGGAATTGATGGCTCAACGCCGCGGAGCATACACGCAATAGCCCACCCGCCAAGCGGCGATGCACGCGATTGGAAAAATCACCGTGGCGGCAGCGGCTCCCACGAGACCGGAGCAAAGCGGTTCGGCAAGTGGAAATCCGGCTCGCCGGGGTCGAGTCGGGTGGCACTGAGGAATCTCTGTTGCGGCGTCTCGAGGATGAACGTCACATTCGCCCGGGTTTGCGGGCCGAAGTCAAGCCGTGCCCGCAGCAAGTCCAGAGGCACCGCCAGCGCCGCCACCCACGAGCCATCCGCCGCCAGTTCTGCAAACGTCGCCACCTCTGGCATCGCGATATCGACCTCCTCCGCCCGCACCCTCGGGGCCGTGAATTCGCAGGTCCACCACGCCCCGTTGGGTGCCAGATTGAATTCAAAATAACGTCCGCTGTGGGGGTCCGCCAGGAACAACTCCGCCACATCGTAGCGCCACAATTCCGCCTGGAACCTTCCCGGACGCCCCTGCGGATGCAAGGTCGCCGGCCGCCGGTGACTCGCCACCAACCACAGCCGCTTGGCGTCCGCCACCAGCGCAAAGCCCGCCGCAGGCTCCACCCGCGTCCCATACCAGTCGGTGCCCAAACCGAACAGGGGCACATCCAGTTCGCCCCACCCCAAGGCTTGTCTGCTCTTGAAAATTGTCATGCCCGGTTTTCCCAAAATCGGCCCGCCCTGTCCAGACCCGATGCGGGCCGGGACCACGGTCCCAGCCGGGCAGGGTGAAAGTGAGGGTGGGATTGTTAGCCCAAACCGCCACGGCGGTCAGCATGACCTTCAGGACCGTGAAATCCTTGATGCGGAACTGGTTCACGATCACATTGTAGCCGGTCAGCCCGCCGCGTTGCAGCAACCAGCCGGACACAATGCCGCAACCAAGCGCTCCGGCCAGTAGCGCCTCACCGGTCACGCGGCAAGAGGAGACTCCAGATCTCGGTGGACACAAGCCGCAAGGAAGTGGCGGAGCGCTGACCGCAACCACGCGTCAAGACATTCTTGACAATAGGAGACTCTCATAGTCCGAGCCCCCGCACGGGCTCACTCGCGATCCCGTTCGTGAATCGAAGTCACTCCTGGCAGGGATGCCAGTTCGTCGAGAAACTCGCGCAGGTGGCGCCGCGGCAGCCTCAAGTCGAGGCTGGCACGCACGATGCCATCCGGCGTGGTCTCATACGACAAGGCTTGCCCGGTGACGTGGAATTCCTCGCGAATGCGCTCCATCCTGATCCGCGTCCGGCCATGATCCGAGTCGAATACCAGGTCGATGCCGACCGACTGGATGCCACCCAGATGGCTGATTTCCCAGCGTAGCACGGCGACGAGCACGATGCGCACCAACATGCTGGTGCCCAACCCCGCCAAGGGAAAGCCCGCACCGACAGTGATGCCGATGGCCGCCGTGACCCAAATCGTGGCAGCGGTGGTCATGCCGCTCACGCCCTTTTGCGAGTGCAGGATGGCTCCGGCTCCGAGAAACCCGATCCCGGTCACGATCTGGGCCGCCACCCGTCCTGAATCGCCGGTGCTGGTGGTGAAAGTGTAGGAAATCATCGTGAAGACCGTCGAGCCGAGGCAGACGAGGATCAGGGTGCGCAGGCCGGCCGGCTTTTCGTGACGCTCACGCTCGGCACCGAGGATCGCACCGCAGGCGACGGCAGCCAGCGCCAGCAGAATTTCCAACCACGGTGCCGCCAGCCAGCCGCGCAGGGAATGGGTCATCAATTCAGTTAGACAGGGCATCGGAAAGCCTGGGGTTGCACCGCAGGCACCGGGTTGGTCTCACCTTCCAGGGGCTGCGTGGAGGTTTGATAGCGCACCGCGTTCGCGCCGTCAACCCTTGAGACCAACCAGCTCACGGTCCGGACCGCGCTCGCTCAACGCAATCAACCGATCGATTCAAGGATTCTTTCGCTCCTTGCCGGCAGGCTCCATTAGGGGACAGATAAATAATGGGTGTCATCAAACTTGACGGGCATGCCCGGCGGCCCGTCTGCGCATGTGGAAGTCGCCATTTTCAGCCCGGGAGCCATGGGCATGGTCCGGCCCAAGCCTCAGGGTCACGGAAGATTTGGGTCTTGCGTTGCCACCGAATCCGGGGTTGTTCTGCTGTGGCGCGGGCGGCTTCCCCACCCCCCACCGTCGGTGCGCCATCACGCAACAAGCCAAGAACCGCCATGCCTGCCACCGCCATCGCCCGTCATCGGGCCCTGATCCTTGTTGGCTCCATCGCCGCCGCGCGCGCCCTCGTTGCTTCCGCTGCGCCTGCCGCCACGCGGACCAAGGCAAACAACTCCACCGCCCTCAATCTCGCCGGGAGTTGGGACACCTTGCCCGGCCCTGCCGACATCGCGCAGACTGCCGGGACGGCGGGCACTTTGGCCAACGTGAGCAACCCGACGGCCAACGATTCCTGCGGGGCGGCGGCCACCCTCACCGGGGCCATCACCGCCAACACCCTGCGTTTCACCGGTGGCGGCGCCAGCCTCGCCAACGTCGGCTTTGGCACCACCCTCAACGGCCTGATGCAGGCGGGAGCGGGCGATCTAACGATTTCTGGCGCCGGCAACCTGGTCATCGGTGCGAACCGGGAACTGGTGCTCACCGCGAACGCCCAGGCCACCACCATTGCGAGTCCCATCGTCAACCACAGCGCCGGCGCATCGGCCCTGACTTATGGCGGGAGCGGCAACCTCACGCTCACCGCCGTGAGCACCGCCGCATCCGGCATTCCACCCGGACCTTTCATGGAGCGAGGATGGCTAAGCGTCCCGCCTCAAGGGTTGCAGGTGGGTGTTGGTGCCTGCCTGCCGTCATCATCAACTTCAGCCCTCACGGATTCTAACCAGTACCCACCATGTCAGCACCCCATTCCATCCAAGTCACGCTGCCCGATGGGCAGACGCAGGTATGCGGCCCTCAAACCACGGTGGCGGAGCTGCTGCCCGCCCGCACGGCGGCCAACGGGCTGCCCTATCTGGCCGCGTTGGTGAACCATGACATTTGCTCGCTATCCTTTCCGCTGCAGGTCAATAGCACGGTGGAATTCCTGACCTTTGCGGACACTCATGGCAACCATGTCTATCGTCGCTCGCTATCGTTTCTGATTGCCAAGGCGGTGCGGGATTTGTTTCCGGAGGGCGAGTTTGCGGTGGAGCATGCGATCGGGAATGGCTACTACTGCACGTTTTCCTCAGGTGGCACCAGCGGCCTGAGCGAAGCGATGCTCAGGCAAATCGAGGACCACTTGCACGAGATGGTTCGCCGCGACATTCCGCTGGTACGGCGGAAGATCGGCTTTGTGGAAGCCTGCCAGATGCTGGAAACCTCGCGCCAGACGGACAAACTCAATCTGCTGCGCTACCGCAATCCGCCGCGCATCGTGATGTTTTTTTGCGAGGATTTCAGCGACCTCGGGTACGGGGTGTTGACGCCATCCACCGGGGTGCTCAATCACTTCAAGGTACTGCCATACGCGCAGGGTCTGGTGTTGTTGTTTCCGGAGTGGATCGATGGCGAGGTGAAGTTCACCCAGTTTTTCAAGCAGCCCCATCTGCAGCGGGTGTTTGAGGAACACAAGCAGTGGGGCCGCAATCTCGGGATCACCAGCATCGCCGATCTGAACCAAACCGTGGCGGAACAACGCCTCGCCCCGGTGATTCATCTGTGCGAGGTCCTGCATGAAAAAAAACTCGGACAGATCGCCGATCAGATTGCCAATGCCCGGACGCGGCCCCGGTTTGTGCTCATTGCGGGGCCGTCGTCGTCGGGCAAGACCACCTTTTCCAAGCGTCTGGAGATTCATCTGCGGGTCAATGGCCTGATGGCCGTGCGCCTGGAGGTGGACAACTATTTCAAGAACCGCGAGCACACGCCCAGTGATGCCAATGGCAAGCACGACTTCGAGCACCTCGAGGCCGTGGATTTGGATCTGTTCAACGCCCATCTGCTAGCCTTGGAGGCCGGCCAGGAAGTGGCGATCCCGACCTTCAACTTCCAGCAAGGGCTCAAGGAGTTCCGCGGCAACCGGCTCAAGCTGGAAGAAGGACAGATCGTGATCCTGGAAGGCATTCACTGTCTCAACCCGCACCTGACCCGGCATGTGGATGATGCGCACAAGTTCAAGATCTATCTCAGCGCGCTCACCCAGCTCACGCTGGATAACAACAACCGGATTTCGACCACGGACTTGCGCTTGTTGCGGCGGATGGTGCGGGACCACCGCACGCGCGGCAGCTCGGCATTGAAATCCCTGCAAATGTGGCGCTCCGTCCGCCACGGCGAGCAGCAGTGGATCTTTCCCTATCAAAAGGAGGCCGACGCGGCCTTCAACTCCGCACTGGACTACGAGCCCGCCGTCCTCAAGACCTACGTGCGCCCGCTGCTCTCGGAGGTGAAGCCATCCGCGCCGGAATATGCCGACGCCCGCCGGTTGCTAGGTTTCCTGGAGTTGGTCAACTCCGCCTCCGCCGAGGACGTGCCGCCGACCTCCCTGCTCCGCGAGTTCATCGGCGGCAGCGCGTTTGAGTAGGGTGCGGACCCATCGCCAGCCCTCGAGGTGCGACCAGGCTAACAGCATCCTGACCTCGTATGACAATCGGATATGACCCTGGGAGGCTGCCGGCATGTTACGAGGCGTGGGACCAGCCGGACCAGGTCACCGCGCATGCTGATAGTCCTGTTCACCAGGTTCCTGGACTTCCTTGAGGACCTTGGCGATGAGGTCATCGACGTCGATGCCTGCGGAGTCGGCGGCGAAGTTGGTGAACATGCGGTGCCGCAGGACCGGGAAGGCGGCCAGGCGCACGTCGTTGCAGTTGACCACCAGGCTGCCGCGCATGATGGCACCGGCCTTGGCGGCGAGCAACAGGTATTGGGTCGCCCGCGGGCCCGCGCCGCAGTGGACCCATTGGCTGACCGCCGCAGGAGCCCGCGGGTCGGCGGGGCGGGTGGCACGGGCCAGGCGGGTGGCGTATTTCACCACATGCGGCGATACCGGCAGCCGCCGGACCAGTTTTTGGAGCTGCAGGATTTCGGTGCCGCTCATGCGTTTTTGCAGTTCGACGGTGCGATCCGAGGTGGTGCATTCGGCGATTTTCTCCTCCTCGGCTTCGCTCGGGTAATTGACGCGCAGGCTGAACATGAAGCGGTCGAGCTGGGCCTCGGGCAGTGGATAGGTGCCCTCCTGTTCGAGCGGGTTCTGGGTGGCGAGCACGAAGAAGGGCGGGGCCAGCGGATAGGTTTCGCCGGCGGCGGTGACGTGGGATTCCTGCATCGCTTCCAACAAGGCGGCCTGGGTTTTGGGCGGCGTGCGGTTGATCTCGTCGGCGAGCAGAATGTTAGTGAAGACCGGGCCGCGGATGAAACGATAGTTTTTGCGGCCGCTGGCCTCGTCCACTTCCAGCACCTCGGTGCCGGTGATGTCGGTGGGCATCAGGTCGGGAGTGAACTGGATGCGGCGGAAGCGCAGGTCGAGCACCTCGGCGAGGGTGCGGATCATCAGGGTTTTGGCCAGGCCCGGCAGGCCGATCATCAAGACGTGGCCGCGCGACATGAGCGCCAGCATGAGGCTGTGCAGAATCTCCTGCTGGCCGACGATGGCTTTGCCGATCTCGGCCACCACGCCCTCCAGCCGGGGGACGAGGATGCGCAGTTGGGCGGCGGTTTCCCCGGCGGCATCCGCCGGGGCAGCCCCGCGGTTAGAAGTGGTCCGGGCCGGCAGCCCGGAATCCGGAGTTGCGGGCAGGAGGCCCGCGCCATCGTCAAGGATCACGGTGGGCGCGGCGGATCTGCGCGGGGCGGGCTCCGGGTCGCTTGGCGGTGGGGTCACCGGGTCGGACCCGTCGGCGGCATCGTCCTCGAAGACCAGCACCTCGCCGGCGATCCTGATCTTGTCGCCGGGGCGCAAGAGCCGCGGCCACTCGATCCGCTCGCCGTTGACGTAGGTTCCGTTCATGCTGCCGAGATCGCGCACCGACCAGACGCCGTCGTCCTCGGTCAACTCGGCATGGTGGCGCGACGCGCCGATTTCCGGCGAGAGCACGACGCGGTTGTCGTCGGAGCGACCGATGGTGAGCGGCGGGACGGCGAGCGGGATCCGGGTGTCCTGGAATTTGCCGGTGGTGACTCTCAACCGTTTAGGGGTGTCCATACATATATATAGTTATGTGATGTTATGTTTGCGATAGATCGAGGGTGCCCAGGTCGCGCGGGGTGGTGGCCACGCGCAAGCCGCCGAGGGCGGGGAGGTGGCGGTGGGTGAAGAACGGGAGGCCTGGTTGGCGCGGGGTTTCCATCCGATAGAGATGGCGGGTGCGGACCATTTGCCATTCGTCGGCGGCCTCGCGCAGTTCGATGATTTCCAGGCGGCGCAGGCCGGCGTTGAGATCCTCGCCCGAGCCGCGCAGGATCTGCCCGTCGCGGATGCGCTCGACGAAGACCAGCGCGACCCCGTCGGCGAGTCCGGTCCGGTGACAGACGTGCCGGTTGAAGAAGGAATCCGCCTTGGTCACGCCCGCCTCGAGATGCTTGGCGCGGTCGGCGGGCAAGGCCGGCTTGGCCCCGAGGCCGAGGCCTTCCAGCACGCGGTTATCCTTGGTGACCAGCACCAGATCGAAACGGCCCACCGGCAGGTTGGAGAACCGGAATCCCGCACCATCCGCCGCGAGCGTGGCGAGATAGACGCGGGTGCGGTCGCGCTCGACGGCGAGCGCATGGGTCAGCACCGCGCCGGTGACCTTGGCGGTGATGACGCCGGTGTCGGTGGTTAGAGGAGTGGTATGGATGCGGCCGGGGCCATCGGCCCGGGCGAAGGGGGCGCAGGCTGCAACGATTGCGAAGATCAGGGTTTTGCGGTCCATAGTTTTGCGGCTTCGGCACGTTCGTGTTTCGGATAGTCCTTGACCAGTGAATTCCATATCTTGCGGGCCTCGTCCTTGCGGCCAAGTTCAAAGAGCGTGCGTCCCTGCCAGAAGCGCACGTCGATTTCCTCGGGCGAGCCGGGCCGCACCTTGAGGCAGGTCTCCAAGTCCTGCAAGGCGCGCTGGTAATCTTCCGCCAGAAACAAGACGCGTGCCCGCCAGAGCAACTGGTCGCCCCCGAGCTTGGCCGCCGGGCGTTGGCGTTCCCACTCGTCGAGTTTGGCGCGGGCCTCCTCGAGGTGCCTGCCGTTGATCAGTTCCTCGATGGCCAGCGAGTGCGTGCGGTCGATCACCGGGGCCTTGCGTTCCGCCGCCTCGCGGTCGGGTACGGCCTCGTTGAAACAACGGGCCGCCTCGTCGAGCCGCCCGGTTAGAAGATGATAGTCGCCCAAGCGGATCACCGCCGTGGCGGCGAGCGTTTTGTCGCCGCTCTTGCGCAGGCGAGCGGCCAAGGCGAGCACCAGTGGGTCCTTGAGATCGAACACCCGCAGGTCGAGTTCCAGCAACTCCGCCGTCCGACCCATGGCGTTGCGGGCGGGTTTGGCGAGCCCGCTGAGTCTATCAAGAGCGGCCTGCGGGTCGCGCCTCGCGGTTTCGCGGATTGCCATTGCCATGGCGGCTGGCCACGGGGCGGCCCCCGGTTTGGCCACTGCCAGCCAGGCCTCGGCCCATCGCGCGGCGGCCGCCGCCTGCAGGAACGCGCTGGCCAGGACGAAGCCCGCCCGGCGTGCCGCTTCGGGCAAGGCGGTGGGGTCTTCCATTTCCAACAACTCAAGGAACGCCTGCAACTGGCGTTCGTCGTTGACGCTGGCCGCCTCCAGGTTGCGCGGAATCACCAGCACGCGCCGGCCCTCGATGAGGCGCGTGCCGTTGCGCAAGCGCAGCGTCACTTGCACCGGGTCGGTGCCCAGCCACAAGCGGAGCAGGTCGGGCCCCTGGTCGAGATGGCCGTCCGGCCACAGCCACTCGATCTGCCAACCCGCGCCGGGGTTGGTGATCGCGCCCGTCACTCTAACATACCACTCGCCGCCATAGCCGAGGTAGCGCTCGGCCACCAGGGTGGCGAGTGGCACCGGCGAGCCGTCGTGAGCCTCGATGCTCCCGGCCGTGACCTTGCCCGGATGCACCCATGCTTCCGGCGGCACGGTGCCGAGTTTGCCGGCTTGCTCCCAGCCGAGCACCATCGCGGCCGGCGGCTCGCCGGCGGCATGGAAGTACTCGATCTTCACCAGGCCCGCCGGCACGCGGACTGCGGTGACGGGCACTTTCTCGGGAGCGAGTGGCGGCGGATTGTTTTCCGACCACTTGAGCGCCGGGCGGCCGTCGATCATCACATAGGAAACATCGTCGGAAAGCGTGTAGAAGCGCAGGGTTCCGCCCTCCCCGGTTTGCAACAGGCCGGTGTAGCGGCTGAGAAAATGGTCAGACCCGCCGAAGGGATTCTCACCGTGGAAAACCAGCGGCACAAAGCCGGCTCCATCGACCATGCGGGATTGCTTCCATGCCTCCTGCCAGCCGCCGAAGGTGGCCACGTTCGCGCCGGGCGGCAGCCGCCGCGTTTCCAGCAACAGGCTCCGCTTGGCCGACCACGAGCGCAGCCGCCGCTGGGTGTTGCCGCCGAAGTAGAGGGTCGCCGCCGCGCCATCCCCGGGCAATTCCTCCGCCAGCACCAACAGCGAACGCCCCGCCCCGCGCCAGACCGGGTCGAGCGCAAGCTCCTTGCGGTCCGGCCCTAACAAAACGACATCGCGCATGTCGGCGCGGCCGGCCCCGAAATCCGGCACGCGGATTTCCCAGCCCGCCGCGGGCGCTCCGGGCGCGTCGCCGGCCTGCAGGGCCACCCGATAAGGTGCAGAGGCCACCGCCCATGCCGCCTCCTTGTCCTTGGGCGCGGCGAGTGCCGCCGTGGCACCTAACAACATGATGGCACCGCCGATCCGACAGGTCCGACCCGTCCGACCCGTCTGACCCGGCCGACCCGTCTGAGAGTTCTTCCGGATCATGGGGAATCGAGGGAGCGGAAATAATCGTCAACCGGTTGTTGGTAGCCGGCGGGCACGGCGACGTCGGCACCGCCGGGCAGGCGTTTTTCGCCGACGAAGCGGCTGCCGGCGCCGCCTAACACTTTCACGGCGTCGGCGGTGGTGCCTTCGCCGAGTTGGCGGAGGCTGGCCACGATGCGGCGGTGCAGGGCCTCGTAGTCGGCGAGGCGGCCGCTCTTGAGGGCCTCGCGGGATTCGTCCATCAGTTTGGCCACTTCCGGCAGCGTGCCGGTGCGCAGATAGAACAAGCGGGCGGTGGCATAACTCTTGGCCGTCTGTTGGGCTAGCAGCGCTTGCTCGGCGGCCAGCGCGTTGTTGAGGATCTGGTCGGGCGAGTTGAGCGTGCGCAACGGCGCTTCGCCGGTCATGCCTGCGCGTTGGCTGGCGCCGCCGGCCTTGCCGCCGCCGGTTGCCTTGGCGTCGGCGGGCGGGCCGTTGTCCTGCACCTGGCCTTTCTGGAGCGGGTCGTTGGTGCGCCTGGCATCGGTCGCACCGCCCTCTAACTTATCGGCGCGCTGGTTGACCATTTCGCCGCTCGACATCCCTTCGCGGCCGCCGCTGGAGCGGCCGGTCTGCTCGTTTTTGTTAGGCGGGGTGTTGCCGCTCTTGCCCTGGGCGTTGAAGCCCGGCATCGGACCGTCGGCCACTTCCCAGCCGTTGGCCGGGTTGACGGCGAAGGCGTTGTTAGATGCGGCGTCCTGGACCTGTTCGGCGAGCCCTTCCTGGGCCTTGAGCAGCTCGCCGACGAGGTCGGTGAACGAATCCGGCAGCGGCAGGTTGGGAATCTCGGGCATCTCGGTGAGGTCGAAGTTTTCCATCAGCCACTTGGTGGTTTCGTTTTTATCGGGCAGCCACATTTCCATGTCTGCGGCGGTTTTGGCGGCCTTTTCGAGGTCCTCCAACAGGCTTTCCTCCTTTTGGACGGCGATTTCGGACGGCTTCAACTCGCCGGCGGCCGCCTGGGCGGTGTCCTGTTGGATCACGTCCTCATAGATCTTGGTCAGTTCCTCGCGCAGTTCGTTCATCGGCCGCAGATCGGGAAACGCGTGGGCATCGGTGAGCATTTGTTCGATCAACTTCGCGAGTGCATCTTTCTTCGCTGCGAGTTCGCTGGCCACCGCCACGTCCTCGGGGCTTAGCTCGTCTTTGGACGCGAGATCCTTGCTTTTCTCGACGACCGCGTGCTGTTGTTCCACCAGGGCCTCGAGTTTTTCGCGGATATCGGCGGCGGCCTCTTTGAGTGAGTTTGCCTTGTCGCCCGCAGTGGTGTGCTGCGAAGTGTTCAACAACTCGAGCACCCGGGCGAGGTCAACCAACACCTGCTTGCAGAGGGCTGCGGCTGCGGGAAAATGCTCGCCTTCGATTTGTTCCGCGCTGCGGATCATTTGTTCATATATCTTGGTCTCGCCCATCAGGGCGGCGGCCTTATCCAACATCTTACGGAAGCCGGCGTCGCCGAGCGAGGCGTTGAGCGCGCCATCGGCCAAGGCCTGCCGCACCGTCCGCGACTCCTCGGCTGCCGCGTCCTGGTCGCCGGCCATGGCTGCGCCCTCACCCGGCACCGCGTGCAAAGTCCGTGCGTGCAGGGCCTGCTGCCGCTTGAACAGGGCCTCCACCCGGCCTATCAGGTCGCGCACGGCCGCGCCGGCGGCCTCGTCGTGGAGGTCTGCGGGCAGGCCTTTCAAGCGGGCCAGGATCGCCGCCTCCAGTGCTTCGCCGGTGGCGAGGGCGTTCCGGCGGGTCCCGTCCTTGGTGGCCAGGGCCTCCCGCAGGGCCAGCACCGCCTGCGGCAATTCCTTGGCGAGCAGGCGGCCGAGCACCTCGCGCCAGCCCGCCGCGCCGGTTGGGGTGCCCGCCACCAACTGGCTCGCCGCCTGTTCGATTCGCCACTGGCGTTCAGCCACGGCCGCGACCTCACCCTGAGCGGCGGCCTGGGGGGCGTGCAACAGCGTGCGGGTGGCATCCAGGTTGGTTTGTTGGAGCCGCAGCAGATCCTCCAGACTGCCTAACACCTCACCCTGGCGGTTCGCGCTGGCCCGCTGCAATTCATCCGGCGTGACGATGCGCACCACCAGCATGCGCGACACGGTGCGTCCGGGGCCGGTGACGTCATTGGCATCGCGGGCGACCACGCAGAACCACGCTTCGCATTCCTCCTTGGCGACCCACCGCGACAACTGGATGTCCACGGTCTGCTTGAACGACGACACGCCCGGTTGCCAACTTTGGAGCACGCGGCCAGCGGGTTGTTCCGGGGTTCCGCGACAGACCGCCACCTCGGCGAGCCCGTAATCGTCGCTGGCCTCGAAGGACAGGCGCAGCGAGGCCTGCCGGGTGAGCAGCACTTCCTCCTCGCCCGTCGGTTGGATCAAGCGGACGCGCGGGGCCTCGTCGGCCTTGAGGTTGAACGTGACGCGCCCTTGATCGGATAGCCCGGCCAGGTCCGTCCAACGGGTGGACCACACACGATTGACGGTCAGCCGCCCGCTGAGTTGCCAGGCCTCCGGCTGGCCAGTCGCGCGGGTCTTGGCCTCGCCCCGGTCAACTAACAGTTCCTTCACACCGCGATCAAAGGTCCAGTCCAGGGTCACCCCGGACCCTGCCGGAATGGCGGGCCACGGGGTGCCGTCGGGCACGCGGACGGGTTGCAGTTTGGTGTAGGCCGGCGGCATGAAGGCAAGCTGGCGGGCCACCACTTTGGCCGGCAGTTGCACCTTGATGCGCCGCTCGAAGGAGCGTGCATCGCCGGCTTCGAACCAATAGCGCCCGCCTTCCGTCCATCTGAGTTCGAGCGACCATGCCATCGCCTCGGCCGCCCGTTTCGCGGCGTGGCGTGCGACGCTGCCATCGTCCTTGACCACCACCAGCCAGACCTCGGCGGGTGCGACGCCGTCCAAGGTCACCCGCATCGGCAGCACGGTGCCGCAGGTGACCACCCGATCCCCCGGCTCCACCGCCAGCACCCGCGTGCGGGTGAGCGGCGCGATTTCGCACGCCGGCAGCAACACCCGGCCGAGGCGCTGCCGGAACTCGTTAGGCCGCCACAGGAACGCCAGCAGACCTAACAACAACAGCAATCCGGCGCCGCCCGCCCAGCGTCGCAGCAGGCGCCAATCGTAAACCCGTTGCCACGCGAGGCCCCGCCACAAGCCGGCCAGTTCGCCTAACAAAACAGCGCGCCATGCGGAAGCGCCGTCCAACGCGCGGTCGAGTTGCACCGCATTGATCAAGGCGTTGTCGGTGCGTCCGGTCGCCGTTTCGAGGCGGCGGGCGAGGGCCGCGTCATCCAGGCGCCGGAGCCAGACTTTGGCGGCATGGCCGAGGGCCGCTGCCAGCGGCAACGCGATGGCGACCAAGCCCGCCCACCGCCCGGTGGCGCCGAAGCGCACCCGCGCATCCGCCACCAGCCAGGCACCCAAGATCACGCCCGCCGTCACCAGACCGATGGCCAGCGAGGTGCAGCCGCGGCCGAGCTTCAAGGCGTGGCCCGCCCGGCTCAGGAGCTGGCGCGGGGACTGGCCGTCACTTGCGGTGGGAAGCGGGCTTGGGTTCACCGGGGTTTCTTACGGCTTGGCTTTTGGTGTTAGATCGGCCGCCTTTGACTCCACGCGATAGAGCCGGAAGTTGGCGAAATAGGATTTTCCCGCAGCCATCGTCGCGCCGTAGCTGACCACCTTCACCGAGATGAACTCGGGTGCTTGGTCCTTGCCGGACACCACCACGGTGCGGGGCACGGTGAAATCGCGGCTGGCCGTGGTCCAGACCTTCGAGTTGCCGGGCGGCGAGGGCACCTGCGCGCGGTAACCCATGATCAGGGCCGGTCTGCCCGCGGCCGGCGCCCGGCGGGAAATCGTGCGCTTTTGTTCGGGATGGGGGTCGGTACACCAGGCTTCCGCGTGAATCCTGGCGGACAAATCCCAAGTCATGCAATCGACCTCGAGGTGATAGGTGGCGCCGGGTTCGACCGGCACCGGCACGCTTTCGAGCTTGCCGCCCTGGTTGCCGGCGAGGCCGGCGGGCAAGTCGAGCATCAGCGCCTTGCGGCCGCCGGCTTCGCCTGGCGGCGCCATTTTCACATAGGGGCCGTTGTCCTTGTAAAAGGCCTCGTCCGGAAAAACCGTGAGCCAGCCATGCAGCGGATCCTGGCCCTCGAAGTTGCCGTTAGGCAGCAGGTTCCTGGCCTCGCCGGACGCCGGGGCTATGGTTAGGACCAGCGACACGATGGCGGCCAGGGCGGTGGCGGTTGGTTGCATGGTGAGGTGGGTTGATGGTGGGAGCGCGGAGGTTCCCCAAGCAGTTGCCAGGTGATAACAGTACGACTGGAATCATGGGGAGCTATCGTTGATTTCGAGAACCGGGATCTCCGTGGCAAGCCCGGGTTCAACAGCCACGCTCCACGGCTGTAACGTCGTGCCCATGAGCGTCGCTGGTGTTCCGGAGCCCGCGCAAGAACGCAAGTTGCGACCGTGCAAAAATCTGTCGGGCTGGCGAGGTGCGGCGCTAAAACGGCGCATCGTCGCTCCGGGCATCGGCGTTGCCGACGTCCCAGGCATCGACCAAGTCCGCCGGGAAGTCGCCGAGGAAGCGGGACGGACTGCAGATCACATCACCGCTGTAGGACTTGGGGTTCATCATCGGATAGGTCAGGTAGAGGTCGTCCTTGGCGCGGGTGATGGCCACATAGAACAGGCGCCGTTCCTCCTCCAGCATCGGCTGGTCGTCCGCTTCGAGAATGCGGCTGTTGGGGAACTGCCCCTCCACCAGCCAAATGAGGAACACCACCTGCCATTCGAGGCCCTTGGCCTGATGGATCGAGGAAAGCGTCACCTGGTCCTCGTCCGGCCCGTGGTGGTCCGCGCCCGGCTGGCCATCCACCGCCCCCAGCAGCGACAACTGCGACAGGAATTCCACAATGTCCGCGAAGCCCCCGCCGTACTGGGAGAGTTGTTCCAGGTCACTGCGACGACTCTCGTAGTTATCGAAGCTGGCTTCGAGGTACTCGTTATAGATCCCTTCCAGCACGCTGAAGATCATCTCCGAGGGTTTGGCCAAGAAGCCGTTCGGCGCCAGTTCGTCCAAGGTATAACACAACTGTTGCCAATGCTTCACGGCCTTTTTCGGGACTTTACTGAAGCCCAGCAGGATCTCGGAGAGTTTGACCGGCAGGTCGTCGCGTTTGGCCCACCCGGTGTCGAGCCACTCGCGCCACAGATTTTCGGCAGCCACCGGCCCGCAGCCCGGCAACAGCAAGACCATGCGCATGAAGCTCTCCTCATCGCGACGGTTGACCACGAAGCGCAGGAACGCGGACACATCCTTGATGTGCGCCTGCTCGAAAAACCGCAAGCCACTGGTCAGCACAAACGGAATCCCCCGCACCGTCAGCTCCATCTGGATTTCCAGACTCTGGAAATGCGCGCGGTAAAGCACCGCCATCTCGTTGAGCGGAACCCCGGCGTCCCGCAACTCCAGCATCCGCTGCACCACAAAGCCGGCCTGCGTCCGCGGATCCGGCAGCGCCACCAGCGCGGGTTTGGCCCCCGCCGCCGCCCGCGCCGAGCGCAGCTCCTTCTCGAAGCGCCCCGCGTTCGCCCGGATCGCCGCATTGGACAAGTCCAGAATCTCCGGCACGCTGCGGTAGTTCGTGTCAATCGTGAACACCCGCGCCTCCGGATAGCGCCGCGGAAACCCCAGAATGTGCGCCATGTCCGCCCCGCGCCAGGAATAGATCGATTGCGCATCATCGCCGACCGCCATCAGGCTGTTGGACCGGCCGGTGAGCAGCTCGATCATCCGGCCCTGCACGGCGTTGGTGTCCTGGTATTCATCCACCAGCAGATGGCGGAATTTTTTCTGATAGAGTTCGAGCACGTCCGCCCGCTCCCCGAACAGGCGCACCGTGAGCACCAGCAGATCGTCGAAGTCCATCGAGTTGGTCACGCGCTTTTTTTCAACATACCCGAGCCGGATCTGTTCGATCTGTTCCAGCCAATCGTAGCAGCGCTCATAACTTCCCGCGATGACGTCCGGCAGGCTCGCGCCGGTGTTTTCGCACAGGCTGAAGATGGACGCCAACACCTCGGCCTTGGGAAAGCGGCGCTCCTTGGTATCGATGTTGCAGGCGGCGATCACCTTGGCCAACATGGATTTCTGGTCGTCGCGGTCGAGGATCGAGAACGCGCGGGTGAAACCCAGATCCTCCGCGTGGCGGCGCAGGATGCGGCTGCCGATCGAGTGGAAGGTGCCCGCCCACAGGTCCGAGGTGTCGCGGGCAATGAGTTCGCGCACCCGCTCGACCATTTCGCGGGCGGCCTTGTTGGTGAAGGTCAGCAGCAGGATTTGGCGCGACTCCACCCCGTGATCCAGCAGCCATGCCACCCGATAGGTCAGGGTGCGGGTTTTGCCCGAACCGGCGCCGGCAATGACGAGGGCCTTGCCTGGCGGCGATGACACCGCCTCATACTGTGCCGCATTGAGCGCGGAAACGTAATCGATGCCGGAGCCAGCGGCCACCGGGCGGTGAAGGGTGTATTGACGTGCCATGCGCGGCCCGAGTCTGGCACGGGATGTTCACTTCAGCAATCCGACATTCCGCGTGGCGCGTTCCGCGGCGTCAGCCTCCGCGATGGTGGCCCCGGCGTCCACCCGCTTGCTGAAGGCCACAAAGCGGTTCAACTCCCGCCTCACCACCGGCAGCAGGAAATACACCCCGATCAAATTGGGAATGCTCATCGCAAACAACGAGGCGTCCGAGAAATCAGTGGCCTTGCCCATCGACGCGGAGGCCCCCACGATGATGATCAGACAGAAAATCACCTTATACGACCAGGCCACCAGATCATTTTTCCCGAACAGATACTGCCACGCCTGCATCCCGTAGTAGCTCCAGGTGATCAGCGTGGAAAACGCAAACAGGAACACACACGCAAACAGCACGTACTTGAACGCCGAATTCACCGTCTCAAACGACAGCGAGGTCATCTGGATGCCAAACTGCGTGCCATCCCCAAACACCTGCCCGAGCACAAAGCTCTGCCCGTGAATCGTGAAATTGCCGCCAGCCCCATCGAAGCGCATCGTCACGCACAGCACCAGGGCCGTCATCGTGCAGATCACCACCGTGTCCAGGAACGGTTCTAACAAGGCCACCACCCCTTCCGAGGCCGGCCGCCGGGTCTTGGCCGCCGCATGGGCGATCGGCGCCGAGCCGATGCCGGCCTCATTGGAGAACGTGGCCCGGCGCATGCCCCAGATGAAGGCGGAGAGCAGGCCGCCGATCACTGCGGCCCGCGGCTGAAACGCCTCGGTCATGATCCGTCCCAGGGCCGGGATGATGTCCTGCGCGTTGACGGCCAGCACGATCAAACAACTGACCACATAAGTGACGCACATCAGCGGCACGAGTTTGTCGGTCACCTTGGCGATTCCCCGAATGCCGCCAATGATCACCAGCGCGGTCATCAGCGCCATGATGGTGCCGAACACCCACTGTTTGTCGTGGAAAAACGAGTTTTCGCCACCGGTGATGCTCACCAACTGGGCCGTCACCTGATTGACTTGGAACACGTTGCCGCCGCCAAACGAGGCAAACACGCACATCACCGCGAAAAACCCCGCCAAGGCCAGACCCACCGGCCGCATGCCGCGCTCGGCGAAGCCTTTCCGCAGATAGTACATCGCCCCGCCATGCACCCGCCCCTCGGCATCAAAATCCCGGTACTTCACCCCCAGCGTGCATTCCGCAAACTTCGTGGACATCCCCAGAAAGCCGCTCAGGAACAACCAGAACGCCACCCCCGGCCCGCCATTCTGAATCCCAATGGCCACCCCGGCAATGTTGCCCAAGCCCACGGTCCCCGAGACTGCGGCACTCAAGGCCTGGAAATGCGTCACCTCCCCCGGATCGCTCGGCACGCTGTATTTCCCGCGCACCGTCCGCAGCGCCAGCCCGAACGCCCGGATGTTGATGAACCGGAACGCCACGGTTAGAATCAGCCCGGCCGCCGCCAGCCAGAACACCACGACTTTCGCATGGTAGCCGCCGATGGGCACCTCACAAAAAATCGCGTCCACAAAGGGTCCGGTGATTTTCCCGAACCACGCATCGATCTGCTGATCCAGCGTCGGCTCCGCCACCGCCTCTGGCGCCGCGTGCAACGCCGGACTCATGGCCAGAAGACCGAACCAAACGACCATGCCTAACAACAGTTTTCCCGAGACGGTGCGTACCATGCGGCCCGCAAGCTGCCAAGCCACGGCCCCGACAGCAAGCCGCAAGATGAAAAAATCAGGGCTGGCCAAAACGCGGTTTGACACCTTGGCGGCCAAGGGCATCCTAGCGCCCGCCGCGGGACCCATGTCCGGACGGCCTTCCGCCAGACCCTTCATCCGCCTCCCCGCCAGCCCATGAATCTGTTCCGCAAGAAACCCATCGATGCCATTGTCGCCAGAGCCTGCGCCACCGAGGCCTTCTACGATACCCCCACCCTCAAACGCACCCTCGGGGCCTGGCAGTTGGTCACGCTCGGCATCGGGGTGGTGATTGGGGCCGGCCTGTTCTCGCTGACCGGCAAGGTGGCGGCGGACAACGCCGGTCCTGGCGTAGTGCTGTCGTTCATTGTCAGTGGCATCGCCTGTGCCTTCGCGGGTTTGTGTTATGCCGAGTTTGCCTCGACGGTGCCGGTGGCGGGCAGCGCGTATTCGTACTCGTACGCCACGATGGGCGAGCTGATCGCGTGGATCATCGGCTGGGATCTGGTGATGGAATATGCGATCGGTGCGGCCACCGTGGCGGTGAGTTGGTCGGCTTACTTTGTGAAGTTCTGCAAACAGATGAACCTGGAGCTGCCGATTCAATTCGCGCTCTCGCCGTTTGACACGGAAGTCTTGCCAAACGGCGAGCAGATCCACGGCATTGCCAACCTGCCGGCGGCGGCGATCGTGGTGCTGATGTCGTTGTTGCTCATCCGCGGCACCAGGGAAAGCGCGCTCTTCAACACGGTCATGGTTGCCCTCAAGGTCACCATCGTGCTGCTCGTGGTCGCTCTCGGTTGGGCCTACATGAACCCGGCCAACCACAGCCCGATGATCCCGGCGCGGGTCTCCGAGGTCGTCAAGGGAGTCACCATCTATCATTTTGGCTGGCAGGGAGTGCTGACCGGGGCGGGCCTGATCTTTTTCGCCTACATCGGCTTCGACGCGGTCTCCACCGCCGCGCAGGAGGCGAAGAACCCGCAACGCGACCTGCCGATCGGGATTCTTGGTTCGCTCTTCATTTGCACCATTCTCTACATTTTGTTTTCGTGGGTCATCACCGGGCTGGCCCATTACACCGAGTTCCGCGGGGTGGTGGACAAGTTGGCGCCGGTGGCCACCGCGCTGAGCCACCTGCCCAAGCAATTCCACTGGCTGCAACAACTCATTGTACCGGCGATTCTCGCGGGGTTTTCCTCGGTCATCATGGTGTTGTTGCTGGGCCAGAGCCGGGTGTTCATCACGATGTCCCAGGACGGCTTGCTGCCCAAGTTGTTTTCCGACATCCACCCGGTGCGGCACACGCCGTGGAAATCCAACGCCCTGTTCGCCGTGCTGGTGGGCTCGGCGGTGGCCTTCCTGCCGGGAAATCTGTTTGGAGAAATGTGCAGCGTGGGCACCCTGCTGGCCTTCGTGCTGGTCTGCATCGGCGTGATCGTGCTGCGCCGTACCAACCCCGATCTGCCCCGGAAATTCCGCTGCCCCTGGGTGCCGGTGGTGCCGCTGCTCGGGGCGCTGCTGTGCTTGGGAATGATGGCGTTCCTGCCGTCGGACACCTGGTGGCGCTTGTTCATTTGGATGAGCATCGGCTTGGTCATCTACTTCGCCTACAGCCGCAAACGCAGCAACTTGCAGCCCGAAAAAGACCCGTGAGCGGGCACGCCCCCCCGGCCGCAAGGTTTTTTCCCCCGGTGGCGGCTGCCGCGGGTGCAGGACAAGAATGTTAATTCCCCGTCTCGATGATTTCAGTTGCATGTCCGGCCAACCGGCTTATTTTGGGCCGCCTCTCCACCACACCAACACACTTATGGGACCTATCGGAATGCCGGAAATGGTGATGATCTTCGTGATCATCCTGCTGCTCTTTGGAGCGAAAAAATTGCCGGAGCTGGCCCGTGGCATCGGCAAGAGCATGGGGGAATTCAAGAAAGCCCGCGATGATTTCGAGCGCGAAATCACCCAGGCCGAGACCGACGTCAGAATCAAGGAGCCCGTAACCAAGGAACCCGCAATCAAGGAACCCGCTGGCAAAGAACCGCGGGAATCATGAACTCATGCACCTCCTCCGGTTCTTAATTGACCCAAGGACCCCACCCATTGGAGCGCGGGCATCAACCTGCCCGTCCATCAAGTACTCCCCTGCCTTCTTGGCCGCGCTGGGCGGCACTCTCGCCCTGCTCACATCCCCTGCCTGCGGCAAAAAACACGGCAGCCCCGAATGGAATACCCCGCCGCAATCCTCGGCTCCAGCGACGACAGACCCCACCGCGCCGGTCGCCACCCCATCCAGGAAGACCCCCAAGCCCGCCACCGCCGAATCCACCACCGGGCTGCGCTTCATTGCCTACAACGTGAACAACTGGTTGACGATGGACCGCACCATCGACCGCACCGAACTCAAGAACGTCGCCAAGCCCGCAGCGGAAAAGCACGCGGTGATTCAAGTGCTGGCACGCCACGCGCCCGATGTGCTCGGGCTTTGCGAAATCGGCACCCGCGAGGATCTGGCGGAGCTTCAGTCCGGGCTCCAAGCCAGCGGTGTTGACCTCCCCCACTCCAGTTACACCGGCGGGAGCGACGAGGTGCGCCATCTCGGGTTGCTCTCGCGGTTTCCCATCACCAGCACCGCCACCCCGGCGCAGTTGGACTTCAAGCTCAATGGCGTCCACTTCACCATGAATCGCGGGATTCTCGATGCCACCATCGAGGCCCACGGCATGTCCTACCGCTTGCTCGGGGTTCATCTCAAATCAAAACGCGAGGTGCAGGAAGGCGATCAGGATGCCATGCGCTTCAATGAGGCCAGACTGCTCCGCCAACACGTCGATGCCATCCTCAAGGCCGAGCCCAATGCCCGCCTGGTCGTTTACGGGGATTTCAACGACACCCGCGGCAGTGCCTCGCTCAGGACGATCACCGGCAACTTCAACGACCCGAGCTACCTCACCGCCATCCCCGTCCAAGACCGGCAAGGCCTGCGTTGGACCCATTTCTGGAACCTCCACGACATCTATTCACGCTTCGACTACATCGCCATCACCCGGACCCTCAAACCCGCCGTCGATTTCAACCGGTCCTGCATCATTGATGACCCGGACTGGATCGATGCTTCCGACCACCGCCCGCTGCTGGCCGTTTTCAACTGATCTCCCCTAACTAACACCCCACACACCCCACACACACCATGTCGAATAAACCACTCAATGTCGGACTGGTCGGCGGAGGCAAAGGCGCCTTCATCGTCCATCCTCATCAAAAAGCGATTCTGATGGACGGCACGCGCCGGATTGTCGCCGGAGCGCTCTTTCCCGATCCGAAAGTCGCGCTTGAAGAAGCGGCCAACTGGCCCTATCCGATCAAGGGTTACGGCTCCTACGACGCGATGATCGCCGCCAATGCGAGCGCACCCGCAGCCGAGAAGCTCGACTACATCCTCATCGTCACGCCTAACTTCGTCCACTACGATCCGGCGATGAAGGCCATGAAGGCCGGCCTTGCCGTGTTCTGCGAGAAACCGCTTTGCCTCAATCTCAAGGAAGCCACCGAGCTGGTGAACACCTCCCGCAAGCTCGGCGTGCCCTTCGGCGTGGCGCACACCTACGTCGGCCACTGGACCAGCCGCTTGAGCCGCTACATCGTCCAGAGCGGCTTGTTAGGCGAGATCCGCTGGGTGGACAGCTATTACATTCAAGGCTGGCTCGCCACCAAGCTGGAAGCCACCGGCCAACAGCAGGCGTCCTGGCGCGTCGATCCGAAGCGTGCCGGCGGCTCCGGTTGCGGCGGCGACATCGGCACCCATGCCCTCATGCAGCTTCGCTACGTCACCGGCCTCGAGGTCACCCAGGTCTCCGCTCAAATGGAAACCTTCGTCGAAGGCCGCCAGCTCGACGACCACTTCACCATCTACTGCAAGCTCAACAACGGCGGCAAGGCCCTCGTCCGCGCCTCCCAAATCTGCATCGGCCACAAGAACGACCTCGGCATCGCCATCTCCGGCACCAAGGGCACCCTGCGCTGGCGCCAGGAAGACCCGGAATGCCTCACCGTCTGTCTGCCCGACCAGCCGGATCGCGTCTATTGGCGTGGTGCCGTCGCTCCGGGCGATGGCTTCCTGCCCAAGACCATTCCCGCCGAACTGCTGGCCGAGTCCACCCTGCCAGCCGGTCATCCCGAGGCGTTTCATGATGCCTTTGCCCGCCTCCACCGCTGCTTCGAGACCGACGTCCGCAAGTGGCAGGCCGGCAAGAAATTCACCTCCGACGGCAGCAAATACGCCAACGTGGAGGACGGTTGGACCGGCATCGCCTTCATCGAAACCTGCGTCAAAAGCAGCAAGAAAAAGGGCGCCTGGGTCGCCATGCCGAAACCGATCTAACATCCATACGGAGCGGGACTCGCCCCAGTCCCGCTCCCGCTTTCCCGCGGTCTCCCCCGATGCGCGACGACACCCGCCGCTGGCTTGAGGCCGATCAGGCTCATTGTTGGCATCCGTTCACCCGCCAGGCGGAATGGTGCGGGCACGGGCATCATCCCCTGGTGCTGGTCAAGGGCGAGGGGGTGTGGCTGTGGGATTCCGAGGGCCGCCGGTATTTTGATGGCAATTCCTCGATCTGGACCAATCTCCACGGCCACGGCCATCCGCACCTCGTCGCCGCCATCCGCGCCCAACTCGAGCGCGTGGCTCACACCTCGTTTCTCGGCTTCACCCACCCCGGCGCGGCGGACTTGGCCGCCCGCCTGTGCGCGTTTTTCCCTGACCACACGCTGGAGCGCGTGTTCTTCTCCGACGATGGCTCCACCGCCATCGAATGTGCCCTGAAAATGGCCGTGCAATTCCGCCTGCAGACGGACGCCCCGGAGCGCAGCGGCTTCATCGCCTTCGCCAACGGCTACCATGGCGACACCCTTGGCGCGGCCTCGCTGGGCGGTGTCGGCCGCTTCTTAGGGGGCTGCCGCGGCCTGGGGTTTCCGGTACAGCACGTTGCCTCGCTGGAAGAGCTGCATGCCTTGCCTGGCAAAATCCTCGCCGGCACCGCCGGGGTCGTGATCGAGCCGCTCATCCAGGGGGTCAATGAAATGCGCCCCTGGCCGGCGGGCATGCTCGCCGCCCTCCGCGCCTGGTGCGACGACCACGGCATTCATCTGATCCTCGATGAGGTCCTGACCGGCTTTGGCCGCACCGGCAGCATGTTCGCCTGCCAGCGCGAAAACGTCATCCCGGATTTCCTCTGCCTGGCCAAGGGCCTCACCGGAGGCTACCTGCCCATGGCCGCCACCCTCACCACCGGCGCGATCTACGAGGCCTTCCTCGGTGCCGCCGAGCGGACGTTCTACTATGGCCATAGTTACACCGCCAATCCGCTCGGCTGTGCCGCCGCGCTGGCCAGCCTCGAGGTGTTTGAGCAAGAAAAAACCTTGGAATCACTCGCGCCGAAGATCGAGCACCTGCGCCGGGGACTCGCCGCCCTCAAATCCCGCCAACCCCTGATTCACGAAATCCGCCATTGCGGATTCATCGCCGGCATCGAACTCCGCCGACCGAATGGCGAAAAATTCCCGCCCGCCGAGCGCATCGGCGAAGCCATCTGCCTGGCCGCCCGTGCCCACGGCCTGCTCACCCGCCCGATCCTGGATACCGTCGTCCTGCTCCCCCCGCTCGCCGCCACCCCCGCCGATCTCGACCACGCCCTCGCCGCGCTCGATGCCGCCCTCGGCGGCTAACCGGCCATGGGTAGGGCGGCCCGGCCGCGGGCCGCCCACATGTCCGCCCGCATGGGCGGTGTGAATGCACGGCACATGAACCGCACCATGGCACCTCACCCGCCGGGGCAGTCAGGGCGCGGCGCGGCCGCCACGCCCTACCGCCGCGATGGTAGGGCGGCCCGGCCTCGGGCCGCCCACTTGTCCGCCCGCATGGGCGGCGCTGATGCGCGGTGCATGAGCCGCGCATGGGATGCCTCACCCACAGGGGCAGTCAGGGCGCGGCGTGGCCGCCACGCCCCGGGCCTGGCTGGTCGCGAAAATTCGGACTGCGGCCGGTTTTTCTTGAAATCAGGTTCTTGACAAGCGCCCGCCCGCACCCTATTCCCTTCCAGCGCGCCATTGCGAATGGCGGAGTAGCCAACCGGTAAGGCAGTGGTTTGCAAAACCATCATTAGCGAGTTCGATTCTCGCCTCCGCCTCCACTTAATCCCCTTGTAAATCAAGGGATTACGGCAAATAAAAGCAGTTAGGGAAGCACCCCGGAAACGCAGAAAAACGCGCCAAAACGCACCGAATACTGGATGGTAAGTGGATGGTGAAAATTTCCCAACATTTTCCCAGCACGTCCGCCCCGTTACCTATTCCCCGCGCCCGGCCGCGCGTGCTGGACAAAGGGTCTGGATTCGGGCATCTTCCCCTGCATGAATTGGCAGCATCGCCTGATTGTGAGAAAGCTCGCCGAGGGCTGTTTGGTCCGTGAGGCGGCGGGCGCGGCCGGCGTGCATCGGCAGACGTTCTGGCGGTGGCTTCGCGCCTCCCCCGATTTCGCCCAAGCCGTCGCCGCAGCGCGTGAGGCGGGCAAGGACGAGCGCACCTTCCGCCTGTGGCTCCGGCATCCATTCCGGGGGCTCAGGCCGCCAGCGGGCAAAGGGCACGGCGGAAAGCCCCGGTTCGCCTGGGGGCGGCGGTGAGCTTGTCGGTGGTCCGTGCCTCTACGGGCTTTCCGCGTGGAACCGGGGGGGCCGGATTGGCCGGGCGCGAATCTGAAACACGTACCGGTTGCGCTCTCGCTCAGGATTCCCATTCCGGTCCCGTCCGGAAAGTAACCGGGCCGCTTGAAAAGGGTAACGCACCCCTCAATGCCAGATGGGCGACTGCTCCCAGCCTCCTGGGAAACCCATGTCGGCCAGCGGAATGTCGGGATAGGCCGCCAGCACGGCTTTGAGCCGCTCCGACCAGGCGCTTGCGGGCGCGGTTTGCCGAAGGAGATAGCGCAGGACACTGAGCAGGCCGAAGATGCGGTCGTCACGGATGGCGACGGGCTGGTGCCATTGCGGATGTTTGTTGGCACGGGGGATTTGCGGGCGCAGACCGAACACGCGGTTCCAGACGCGGGCATGGTGGGCGCACAGGTTGCGGGCTTGGTTCAGTGCCCGGAGCCATGATTCAAACACCGTGTCAGCCACCCCGAAATGTCCGGCAAGGGCTTGTTGCAGCGGCTTTGCCAGTCCCCGATACAGGGTGAACATGCCGCCAAAGGTCATCAGCTCGCAGGCCATCCACAACGGCAGGTCGGTCTCCGTGGTGTACTTGGCGAAAAAGTGGGTGACGAACGCCTCGCGACTGCGGCGGGCCTCCTCCCGGATCCGTTCGAGCAGGTCGCGATGCTCATGGACCTGTAGGCCGGGCAGATTCGCGCGGTCGAGATAGCCGAACGGGCCGTACGCCAAGGCATGGTGGTTGACGATGCGGGTGCGGATGGCCACTTCCGCCCGCTCGATGGCATCCAGCAGCAGCAGGCGCATTTGGCGGTCAAAGGTGTAGCGGTGCCAGATCAGGTCCAGCGTGGTGCCGGGAACAAAGGAATCGTCCGGGCGGCGGAACGGCACCCAATAGGCGCTGAGCCGGTAATAACTGACGGCTTCAAGCTTGGCCACGAGCTGGGCCTTGGACGCCCCCGCCAAGCCGCGAGCCAGCAGCAAATCAGCCTGGGCGCTGAAGGTAATTGCAGGCTTGGGGTATCTCATGGTCCTTCACTTTCTCTTGCGGGCATTAAAAACCCGCCAGTATTGAGCGTCTCCTTGCGGACAGAGGCTTGGCGGGTGTGCTGGAGGGAGATTACTCCGCTCCCATCCCGCGTCAAATGAAATTTCGGAAAACTGTCGGTTCATGCGGAAGATGCCTGCGGACACCCACGAACAAGCCGTGAGACGCTCCCGCCCAGAAGGGCTCCCATTGCCCAAAGCGGGAGTGCCTCGCGGCAACGGCAAGCCGCACCCGGAGGGACTTGTCAAGGTCGGCGGATTGACAGACCAGCGGATTTGCGCAACACGGCTCGCCAGCGGCAATCGGTCCGGGTGTCGGAAGATTACGGCGCTTCCTCCTCAACCCTGAAGTACCGCTTGGCCACATTGCGGGTGGAGTAGAACCGTCTCAATTCCGCCGCGAGCGGAAGAACTGTTGCGGTTGCCCTTCGATAGAGTAGAAGCGGTTGATCACGCCGCCCGTGCCAATGATGTTCGTTTCGACGGTCGTCCAGTCCGTGAGATTGGTGGACGATTCGATGCGATAGGTCAGCCCCGAACCGGCGTTGAAGCGGTATTCGACTGCCAAGCGGATGCTCGATGCCGCATCGGGCACGCTCGTTGCGAGGATGGGGCTGAATCCGGTCTGGACCTCAAAGTCATCCTCGAAGCCGTCGCCGTCCGTGTCCCGAAGGTGCGGGTTGGAGTGGTGGGCATAGACCTCCTGGCCGTCGTTGAGTCCGTCGCCGTCGGTATCGGGATTGGTCGGGCTGGTGCCGGTGTTTTCGGGCGAGACATAGACGCCGGTCCCGGTTTCATATTCGTCAAGAATGCCGTCCCCGTCAGTATCCGGGCTTCCGTAGCGGGCCACTGCGAAACTTCCCACAGCAGCCTTGTGGGATGACCCGGCGACAACAATCCTGCCGTCGTTTTGCATGACAACCCCGGCCACCGAATCACTGCCGCCGGTGAAGTCGGTTGTGACATAGCCGGTGGGGCTGAAAGTCGTGTCCAGGCTTCCATCGGCCCGATATCGGACCATCGCAAAATCATAGGAATTTCCGGGACTATCGTTAGGGGTGGTTCCCGCAAGGACGATCTTGCCGTCTCTCTGCAAGGCACACACCCCGTTCGAGATAGTGGTGATGACCTTTCCGGTGCCATTGAATGAGGTGTCCAGTGTCCCGTTAGTGTTGTACCGGGCCATTGCGCTGCCGCCGCTGATGGTGCCCGCCAATAGGATTTTCCCGTCCCCCTGCACCGCCACGCTCCGTCCCCAGTTAGGGTCCCCACCAAAGTCTGTAAGCACCTTCCCCGAAACATTGAAAGTCGTGTCGAGGCTCCCGTTCGGGTTATAGCGAACCACCGCGAAGTCATTGGAAGAATACCCGGCCACCACGATCTTTCCGTCGCTCTGTAGCGCGACGCTGTAGGCTTGATCATAGCTACCTCCAAAGTTCGTGGTCACCTTCCCCGTGCCGCCAAAGCTGAGGTCAAGAGCGACCGGCGCGGCACTGGCCGGTTGAAGGAAGGCGGCGAGCGTGCCGCAGGCGAGGGTGATGAGGCGGGTTGTTTTCATGCGCGGATGTTACGGTTACGGATGTTACTGTTCGGTTGATCGGAATTTGTCGGATAAATAGATTTGCCCTCCGCGCCAAGTAAACTATTACCAGGAATTTGCTTTTGACGTGAAGGCCGTTGGAAGTGCCGGTGGCCGGGCCGGAGGGCAGGGAAAATGGGCGGAAATCACGGTGCGTCTTCTTCCACCCTGAAGTATCGCTTCGGCACGTTGCGGGTGGAGTAGAACCGCTGGATGACGGTGCCGCTGCCGGCGATGCCGGTTTCAACGGTGGTCCAGGTGGACAGGTCGGGCGAATCCTCGATCCGGTAGGTTTTGCCAACCACGGATGAAAAGGTGAACTCGATGGCGGTGCGGGCCTCCGCCACCAGCGGCGGGGCGTCCAGCGGGTCGAGCGGAGAATGGCCGGTCTGCACCTCGTACCCGTCAAGGAAGCCGTCGCCGTCGGTGTCGGCAACATCCGGGTTGGTGCCATATACCACGATTTCCTGATAATTCGTCAGCCCGTCGCCATCGGGGTCGCGGGGATCCGGCCCGAAAACCGCCGTGATGGTCTTGTCTGAGTCCATCACGACGGAAAGCGGATTCGCCCTGCCCGTGGCATCGCCGGTCCATTTGCTGAACACGTAGCCGGGGTCCGGGGTGGCGGTGAGCGTGGCGGTGCTGCCGGGCGTGTAGTTACCCGCGCCGGTAACCGTGCCGTGTTGGGCGGGGGTAGAAAGGGGCACCGTGTTGCGGGTCTCCACCACCACGTTGGTGGTGAGCGCGATGGAGCCGCCAGTTAGGACTGAACTCCGAGCTGCCCGGAACCCGCGGGCGTTGTCCGTGTAGTCCGGTTCGTTGCTGTTGCGGTTCGCGACGCGGCAGTTGCCCGCTACGCTGTAGCCCCAACCGCCGCCCCGGACTACCCGCTTCAAGCCCGAAGCGGCGCCTCGCGGGTCGGTTTGTGCGCCGGGAGCGTAAGTGCCATACCAGTCCCAGCACCACTCCCAAGCATTGCCCGCCATGTCATACAAGCCATACCCGTTGGGAGCGAAACTCCCCACCGGCGAGGTGTATGGCGTTGCGCCCGTGCCCCAGGTCGGATGAAAGCCCGTGGTTCCGGTCTGGTAGCTCTCGTTACCGGTATTGGAGAAATTCGCCTGGCTGTGGCTGATGGTGTCGCCCCACGGGAAGCGCTTGCCGCTCAAGCCGCCCCCTGCCGCCTTTTCCCACTCCGCCTCGGTCGGCAGGCGGTAGCCGTTGGTGGTCCAGTTCACAGTTGGGTCGGTGGTGCCGGTTTTCATGACATCTCCGCTGGCCGTGTAGCACGGCGTAAGTCCTTCTTGCTCGCTCCGGGCATTGCACCACTTGATCACGTCCCACCAAGTAACGGTTTCCACCGGGTGATCCGCTGCCTTGTCAGCGCCAACTGACAAATCCGTGTAGCCGTGGCTGACCGCCCAAGCTTTCACCGCATCCCACTCTGCCTTGGTCACTTCTTGCTGGCCCATGAAGAAGGCACTCAGGGTCACGGCCCGGGTCGGAGCGTCGCTGATTCCATCCAACGAGTCCCCCATCGTGAAGGCCCCGCCGGGGATGAGGGAAAAGCCAAGCGGAACATCGGTAGCCGTCACCTTGAAGCGCATCTGCGTGCTGTATTGCTCGCTCCAATCCGTGCCCGCGTTCCAAGTGATCCGCAGGTCGCTGCCGGGTGTAACGGTGTTGCCGACGGAACCCGTCACGGAGGCCGCCGGAACTTCCCAAGAGGTTCCACCATCGGCGGAGATTTCGAGCGAGACAGACACCGGGGTTGCAATGCCCGCGATGTCAAAATCAACATCGACCAGCTTGGTGCCGGGGCATTGGGCGGCGCGGACATTGCCGACCGTGAGTTGCGCGTGCGCCGGGGCTACAAGGGCCAGCGCGGCGAGCAAGGTGAGGAAACGACGTGGCGTTTTCATGGCTTCAGGATTGAATTCGTTGTTGGAGTAAACGTGCTACGAATCAGTTCCGCCGCACCCGGAAATACCGCTGCGGCTGGTTCTCGGTGGAGTAGGGCCGTTGGATGACCGCGCCGGTCCCGGCGATGCCGGTTTCCACGGTGGCCCAGGTGGCCAGGTCGGCCGATGCCTCCACGGTGTATGACCTGCCCTGTTCCGAGAGAAACCTGAACTCGATGGTGCCTGCCGTCTGGCTCGAAGCGGTCCGAGCCTTGAATCCGGGAACGCTGGCGGCGGAAAGCGGGTCTCCACCGAACTCCACCTCGGCCCCGTCAAGAAAGCCGTCGCCGTCAGTGTCGGCGAGTATTGGATTGGTGTGATAGAGGTTCACTTCCTCTCCGTCCTTCAAGCCGTCGCTGTCGGTGTCGGCCTTGGTGGGATCGGTCGCGAAGCCGATTTCCAGAATGTAGCCGTCACGGGTGAAAGTGACCGTCCGATCATACCACTTGCCAAGTTCCGCACCACCGCCACCGCTGACCTCGGCATAGTCGAGAGTGTTTCCGGGTGCGGTGCTTGGGCGGGTTGTCGCCCAGTTGCTGAAGGTGAAGGGTTCACCGTTGACCCATGTCCATACTCCTTCCTTTGCCGCGTCGCTCGCGCCAATCCACAGGCCGACGAAATTGTCAGTCGCACCGGCACCCAGCGATTCCATGGCAGCCTTCCAACGGGCTTCAGTGGGGAAACACGCCAGTTCGCCACGGCGGGCATGCGCAACGGCACGGGCTTGTGCCCATGTGAAAGTCCCGGCGACGATTGAGAAGCGACCGAGCCCGACTTCCCATCCGTCTGTGAGCCCGTCGCCGTCCGTGTCCGCCACGTTCGGGTCGGTGCCATACTCCACGATTTCTTGATAATTCGTGAGCCCGTCGCCGTCGTTGTCGTTGGTGTCGGGGGTGAAGTTCGCGGTGATGGCCTTGTCGGCATCCATCAGAACCGAAAGCGGGTTCGCATTGCCAGAAGCGCTGCCCGTCCAACCGGTGAAGACATAGCCGGGATCGGGTGTCGCGGTGAGGATGGCGGTGGTGTTATGGGCATAGTGCCCTGGGCCCGGCACTGTGCCATGGGGTGTGCCAATGGTTAGAACATGGTCGGTCGCAAACGTGATGTCCGCACCCATGGTCGTACCGCTGCCATTGGTGGCGGTGAGGCGGTAATGATAGGTTTGTCCCGGTAGCAAGCCGCTGATGCTCGCGCTCGCGTCCTGCGTGCTCATTCCATTGTCGGGGGAGAGCGTCGCGCCCGCCGTGCTGCCGTAAGAGGGTGTCAGGCCGTATTCAAACTGCGCGGTTGTCGTGAGTCCGTTTGGGTTCACCGTGCCTTGGAGGTTCGCGGATACCGCTGTGATTGCACTCGCGGCACCGGTGGTGACCAATGGCCTTCGTTCAGGGACACTGACAACGCGGAAACCCACGGTGCGGTACTCCGCCGACGGGTCGCTGGCGGGGGAGATCGAGGAGGCCAGGAAGCTGTCCTGGCCATCCCAGGAGCCCCCGCGCAGCCCGCGCTCCGAGCCTGCGACGCCGTCATTCCATTCACGGGCATTCCCGCCCTGACCATGGGTGCCGTATGAACTCGCCGTGCCATAGCCGACGTCGGTTGGTCCGCCCAAGGCGGTATTGATGTAATTCGCATCCGCCGGGGTGATCGTGTTCCTCCCGTTGGGATAGAGCGAGTAGGTCGAAGTGGCACCGTTGTAATACGCCGCCTTGTACCATTCGTTCAAGCTGGGGATGTAAACCGTGGCTCCGGGGTTCACCATGATGACGCCGCTGGTGGCACCGTTGAGCGTGTAGGCACCCGTCTCCATGCTGCCGCTACCCTGCCCGTTGTGCATCCAATTGCAGAAGCGGGCCGCGTCAAACCACGTTACGAAAACCACCGGTCGGTTCGCGTAGCCGCTCGTCACGCTGTAAGTATAACTGCCACTGCTGCCGCTTCTGGTGATGCCGTAGCCAGCCATGCCCGTGTCGTAGCCGGCAATGCCCGAACAGTAAATCCCGGCGCTGTTGGAAGCGCCTTTGGCGTTGAGGAATTCCACGTATTGCGCGTTGGTCACCTCGTAGGTGCCGATCTTATAGGCGTGGTCAACCGTGCCGCGGCCGTTGCTGGGATCTGCCAAATTGTTGACGTTACCGATAGTCGTCCAGCTCATGCTGACCACGGCAAGCGCCGGAGTGGCGAGGATGATGGAGACCAGCGCGGCTGCCCCGATGATGAAGCGAGGTAGGGTTTTCATGGGCTCATGGGGATTCGATGGATACCCCACGTCCGGCGATGAGCAAGCCAATTCCGCCCGGCCCTTTTGCTAGGCGGATTCCCGTCGGACTGAGAGTTTCGGAAATCCTAATCAAGAAGTTGAGGTCGTTTTTCCGCCTTCCCATTAAAGCGACCCAGCCCGGAAGCGTCTGGCAACCGCGCCAACTGAGCATCGGTTGGCGGCATTTCTTCCTCGCAGAAGTCATTGATTCGGATTCCCTTTTGATGGGTTGAATTAGTCAATTGGTGGAGGAATGGGTGTCGAGCGAGAGGCCAATGGCCTGATGTCCTGTCGGCGGGCGACAAGGCGCAGGTGAATGGTGAAGAAGCGTGATTCGTCGTGATCGATCTCGGTTGCGATGGTGAACCGCTGTTTGCTTTCCCCGGTCAGGCCGGTCGCGCCCGCGCTATGCCCCACATCAGGGAGTTCTGCGGCATGTAAGCCTATACACTCCTTTTCCGGCTTGAACGTGACCGAGATCAGCCCGTTTTCGGTATTCTTGGCGATTCCGGCGGCCCGCGCCGCCTCCGTTCCCACTTCAAAGAAGGTGAATCGCCCAGTATCGTGGACGGGACGGTCAACGGTGATTTCATCTCTTTCCCTGATCCTCCAAGTGCCCACATGAATCCCGTCGATGGCAACTTCCGCATCACACGGAACCCGTCGATGGTTCTTGAGGTTCAGTGAATACTGGGTGTTGTGGCGCATCTCCACATAGCCGTTGCCCAGGTTGTTGCCTTCCGGGATGATTACTTCGAATTCGTTCGTGTTCATGGTTGGTTTGGGGTGATTGTCTGGGATTCCTTCCCGCAAAGGCGGAGTTTGCGAAGGCGGAACAGTGGTCGAGCGCGGAGTCGAAGGTTGGATATTCTCCGTTCCTTCCGACACGGGGCGACCCATTCCGGGCGGGGACGTGCTAACTTCATCGCCCTGTTGTCTGAACTTGAAGAGACCGATGATCCAGCCGATCAAGAAGGCCAGCACTCCAAAGACAAAGACGTCAAGCAGCCATAACGCAAGGGAATCGCCGTCCAATTTCCGAAAGAAGGACGGCAACAAGCTGATCGTCGTAATTGCGACTATCCATGCCGCCCATTTTCGACCCAAAGAGCCTGCGGAAATCGCTCCACGCCGTGGCCGAATAATCCAATAGAGTGCGTAGGCAGCGCCGAAGGTCACGGCCACGATAATCACACCACCAAGCCAGATCGTTGTCAAACCGGAACCGGCTAGCTCTCCGCGTCCCGTGTTGCCAGAGTTTGGGTATTGCGCCCAACGGTTGGGCGTGGCGGGCCAAGGTGCCTTGGCGATGATGGTGAAGGCTTTCTCGCCGGACTCTTCGAGATACCTTGAAGCGGCTTCACTGAGTAGCAGGCGGCGGACGTTGGGATGGGCTAACGGGTCGCTGCGGTCGGTTTCAATGGGTGCGTTCATGGCTGGAAAAAACCATGCCGCGCATGGGGACGGATGGTGTCTGGAGACCGCGCTGAGCGTAGCGAAAGGCGTGTGTCTTCAGACACGCCGTCCCCCCCAAAAAACGGGGTTTGAAAAACCGTGCTAACCGTGTTGTTTCCCTTAGGCGACACGGTATGGTTTTCAGGGTCTTTTCCACCTCTCAAACGTTCGTTAGAAACCGTGTTCATGCGGCAAGGTTTGGCGGGGTTTGGCGCGGTTCGTCGGCAATGTCCGGCGAGTGGTAAAGGATGCGCTGTTTGTGCCTCGGGTCGGGAAATTCAAACACCCGTTTCTTGGCCACAAGACTGGCGAGGCAGCGCCGGGCAATGCCCTCCGTGATCTCACACTCGGCGACGATGGCGGCGCGTGAAATCCCCTTGTCCGCCCCGTCGATGACTTCGAGAATACGGGTCGAGGTCGCGTCCGATTCCCCCCGTTCCACCTCCCCGGCGACTTCCACCGCGCAGGACGTGGCGGTCCACGCGAAGGAAACCAGCGGCAGCTTCTGAGTCCGCGGCCAGTCCCTTAGAACGGGGTCAAGAATGACGTAGTTCCCCTCGGGGTCCGGTCCCTTGTCGGTGGGACGCAGCACAAGCAACGCATCGTAGAATCCGCCCTTGGCGCTCGCACCTCGGGCCGCGTCAACGGCGCTGCGGTCGGTCCCTCCGCCCTTGGCGGTGTGATCCGTGCAAACTAGCGTGCAGGCGGTGCGGGCGGTGAACGTCTGCAATTGCGTCAACTCCCGCCCGGTCCTGTCGTTGCTGTTTTCCTCGCTGAGCCATCCCGTCCGGTAAAGTGAATCGACTACGACCAGCCCATATCCCTCGGCTTCGACAAGGGCGGCGATTTCATCCACCCGCGGCAGCCTGGGCTCGCCGCGAAGGCACTGGTAGAAAAACCCGTCCGGCCTATCCGGTGAGAGCAGGGACATGCGTTTCCTGAAGGTTCCTTGCTTCAGTTCGTAGTCGAGATACAAGACCTTGCGCCGATGGGTTGCCATGCCAAGGAACGGTTCGCCCGCGGCGACGGCGAGTGCCAGCGCCAGCGAAAACCATGTCTTGGCGGTCTTGGCGGCCCCCACCACGGTCGCCACCTCCCGCTCCCGCAGAAGTCCCTCGATGATAGGCGGGTCGGATAGGCCGGCGATTTCCGCGGGGTCGCATGTCCACCCGTCGCCACCATCGCAGACATTCCATTGGAACGGCGGTGGTGGGGCGGTGCCCGGTGATGGTCGATCCTCGTCGGATGCGAGCGGGGGCAGCGGTTGCGAGATTTGAAGGGTCATTTGGAAAACAGGTCGGTGGGTTGAATCATCTTGTGATTGTCCGTTAGGTCGGTTCCGCGCGGCAGGGTCACCACGTCAACCGTGCAGCCGAGGTGCCGGAAAACCTGGGTCCAGTGATCCCGCATTCCGTCGCCGGCGTGATCGGCATCGGGCACCATCCGAACGTGACGGCCGCGGATGAGTGCCGCGCATTCCGGCGAAATGATCTTGCAACCGGCTCCAAGCAGCGCGACGGGTTGCCATGAATGAATGCCACCGTGATCCCGGCGAAACCGGACATAGAGGTCCAGCGCCGTGAGCAGGTCGGTCGCACCTTCCACCACAAGCACGGACGTTTCCGGCAGTGCCGCTTCGAGCATGGCGGAGCCGGGTAGCCATGACTTGTCCACCCCGCGCAACTTGTAGGCTTTGGAATCTCCGAACGGCTTCCCATCGATGCGCCGGATTTCAGCGGCGCGGCGGGCGTGATCGGTGACGACGTAACACTTGATGCCGTCTGGCAAGCGGCAGAATCGGAGGATGCCGGCCGATACCATGACATGCGTGCTGGCATAGGTGAACCATCGCAGCTTGGCGAACGCGGTCCACGTTTCCTGTGTGCCCTCGACTAGCTCGGCTGGCCAAACTATCCGCCTCGCTCCCTCCGCCGTCTTGGCGGGCTTGCTGTGAGCACTGGCGGCGGTGTCAACTCCGATGCGGTCGGCCAGCCATTGCCTCACGTCCCGATGGTCCCCGCCGATGGCATGGCGGATGAACTCCACCACGTCCCCGCCCTCGTCCGTGCCGTGATCGGTCCATGCCCTGCCGTCGCTGTGGATGGAGAAGGATGGCGTTCGTTCGTCGCGAAACGGCGAGCGGCAGGATGCCTTCGGCTCGCCGGGTAGCTGGAGCATCGTCCACGCATCGGCGATTGTGAATCGTTCCCGCGCTTCGGCAAATAGGTCCACAGGGCGGGAGGTCATTGGTGGTCCTTTCTGAGTTCGGCCTCAAGCGGTTCTGAGATGATACTTAGATCGCAGACCGTGTATACGAATGCGGCTTCCCACGGCCCTCCCCGGTAGTGCTTGCTGGTGAGCGTCTTTTTGGTTTCCGCATGGAGCATGTCGGGATCGGTGGCGTCGACAACGGCTTGTGCGAATGCGCGCACCCTGTCCGCAATCTCGTCGTCGAGTTCCTGGCGCATGATCCGGATTCGCTCTTCAAGGTCGGATGTCAGCCTTTCCGCGATACTCCCCCATGCCGACTCCCGCAATTTCGACATGAGACTTCCGGGCGTCGGCATGGCCTTCGGCACCTTTGCCCCTGTGAGTTTCCGCCTCAGCAGGTCTCTCATTTGATTCGTGGAGAGGTGGTTCAACTCAAAGCGCTTGTGACGGATGAAATCCTTCAGACCTTGATCCAAGTTTGATCCTTCCAGCCATTTCCGGTGCTTTTGCTCCGGCGTGTATGGCTCCGGCAGCAGGTTGAGAGCGTGCGCGTCTTCAAGGTCCAGACCTATCCGTTTGACCGATGGGATCGGATAGGGAAATCGCTCCGTGCCGTTGCGGATGGCCTCGCTGATTTGAAATCCGGCGATGTCGCAATCGGAAAATATGAAGACCGGAAGTCCGGCGTCGGCGGCCCATTTGAGCGCTTGCTTCTCTGCGATTGTTCCTTGTCCCTTGGCCTCAATGAGAAAGAGGTCAAACTCGTTTTGAACCGGTCCTATGATCTCGCCGAACTGTTCTTTCTCGATAAAAAGGACGGCTGAGATTTTTTCCGTGTTTGGTTCAGACCGAATTAGGTTGCAAACTCCCACCGTGGAAAGTTGGATATTTTTTCTGCCGTCGTGCGGTTCGCTTGCCGATCCGCGTGCATCGTAGTTGATGACAGGCCAATGGTCGGTGTTGTTTTCCCTCCGGTATCTGGGCAGCAAATCCTGTGTGAAATAGCTGTCTTTGAGTTCTTCAACGGTTGGAAACCGATCCTTGATGAGCGAGCGGACGGAGTAAAAAGCCTGTCGCGCCGTGATCGTGTTCTTGAATCCATCGCTCGCATGGCGCACCGCATCGTCCACCACGGCGAAGACAGCGGTGGTGATCGTGATTTTCTCAGGCTTCTCCGGCTTCGCCGGTTTCTCCGCCTTCACCTCCGGCTCCGGCGCGTCGGCCCATTCATAAGCCGCCTTCGCCGCTTCCCTCACGGCCTTCTTGATGAGTTCCTCGAATGGCGAGAGGTCCGGTGCCTTGCCGTCGCTGGTCATGGGGAAGAATGACGACGTGACCTCAAGCGCGATCTCGTATTGCGCCTTTGGTGCCTTGCTTTCCAGAAAATCCAGCCCGCATCCCTCCAATCCGATATAGCCATCGCAGTAGCTCGCGCCGGGTTTTGAAAAACTCCAAGTGCGGTTCATCCACAGGCCGGCGACGTCCGCATCATGGTATGACACGCGGCGGCTTACGCTCACCCACGCTTCCACGGTGGCCGGCACAAGTCCGCCCCCGCCGATTGCCACCATGCCGGCGGCCACTGCATAGTGACCGCTGAGCGCATCCTCACCCATCCCCGGCAGGGTGGTGTTCTTAGGGTGGTTTGTACTTTAGCTGGCCGTGCAGCTTCTTGATGCCTTCGTCGGGAACCTTGGCAAGCGGGATGTCGCGCCCGATCCCAACGCCGAATTGCGCGGCAAACTGCCGCTCGGTCAGATGGTTGCACTGGCGGGTGATATTCCGAAAGGCCATCATGCCGAATGCCCACGCGTTTGAAGGGCCGTCATGGATGGAACCTGGAACGAGCGTGGAATCCGCGATGACATCCTCGTCAACCTTGCCGTCGATCCTCACCCGGATTTCCGTTCCGGTGTCCCTCGGCGGTCCGGCCGGTTCCATGACGGTCTCGCCGATCTCGTCAAAGGTGAGCCGGAAGGCACCGTCACGGGACGCCACGGTCATTTGGCCATGCAGGGCGCGGACCGCCGCGCAAGCGACTCTCAGGCCATTGCCAAGCGCACCACGGCCCGCCCGTCGCCAGCGCTTGGTTGAGGTCATGGGGCGGCGGATGTTGAACAGGCGGCGGATGTCCTCTTTCGATATTCCCGGACCTTCGTCGGTGATGATGTGCTCGTCGGTCTCCTCGTCGTATCCATAGGATGCGCCCGGATAGTCGAAACTGTTGTCCACGATTTCCTTGATGCACAAGGTTGGAAGCTGGAACCATGTGCAACCGGCCTTTCTGGTCAAACCGTCGGCGGTGAGAAATTCCTCGGTGTCGGAAACCTCGATCTCGGCGGGCCGGTGGTCCTTGATGGCGGTGGTGGCGGGGTCGAAAATCCGCTTGCCATTGGCGGGCGGGGTGGTAGGTTTCGGGCGTTCCTGATTCCTCCCCGCGCTCGCCCCCCCAAGGGCGGCCGGGGCTTTCTGTTGGGTGGCGCTCATGGCTCAGCGGCCTCCCTTCCGTTTGAGCCATGCGACGACCTCGGAGAGGATGAATCTCCTCGTCCGGCCCAGGAATAGGCAGGGGCATCCGCCCTGTTGGATTTTATCAAGGTGCCTGAGGGAACATTTCAGGCTGTTTGCCAGCTCGCGGCGAGTTAGTATCTCGATTGACTGGCCCGTTGGTGTAGGTACTGCGTTGCTCATAACGGGCAAATCCCGCCTGAAAAACGCAAATAATTGAGGGGGGCCAAACGCCGATTGACCGCCCCAAATTCAGCGAGTCTTGTATTTTGGCTTCGGGCCGGACTTCCCTTGCGGCAGCCACCCGAAGCCGGTGCGCTTCACGAGGGCCTTGAACTTGTCAGTGTCAAAGGTGTCCATGCCGCCGCCAAGTCCCAGCCGGACAGACTCCTTGGTGGGCACTCCCCCCGCCTTCTTCGCTTGCTGGGCAAGGCAGTTGTAGAAGCTCCTCACCTCGGCAGGGAAATCCTGCCGCATGCTGTGAGCCAGGCGAACAAAACCAATTACGGATTCAGCAAATTGGATGTCTTCCTCTTCGCCTCTCGAAAGCCGATCCGCCAACTCGCTTCCAAACCAGTTGACGAAAGCGCGCTCAGTCGCTCCACCTTCAATATCAAATCCGTCGGCTTTTGCACGGGCGGCTTTTGCACGGGCGGCAGCGGCATCGGCGGCATCGGCGGCATCGGCGGCTTTGGCGGCATTGGCGGCATTGGCAACTTTGGCGGCGGCTTTGGCGGCGGCTTTGGCAGCGTCGTATTTCTCGGTCATGAATTGAGTCAAAGCGTGCCGTCGCGCTTCTGATGCCGAAAACATCGCTCGGGCATGTGCTTTCAAGTCAGAGTCAGCCTGTTCCTTAGTCGCGACCGGGGCAAGCGCCCGTTCGGACTCATCAAGGGCATCGCGACTCAAGACCAGCGCACGGGCAAGCAAGAACCAAGTGTTCCACCGTCCCGCAGAATCAACGAGCTTGTGCCCTGGCTTTCGATTGCCCCCGGCCTCAGCTTTCCAAGCGGCTTCCGGCACCGGGTTCACGCGCACTCCAAAGTCGGTGACGACAAGCGTCCCCTTGCCGGATTGTCCTGGTCCCGCACTGTGCAGGGCGAACTGAACCTTGCCGCTCATGTCTTTAATCGTGCGGGTCCGATGCTTCGGCGCTTTCGTTGGGTCTGCACTCATGCGATCTTGCGGTTGGGTTTGCGGGTGGCTTTCGGCGGGGCGTAGCCCTCGGGGAAGACGTTGAACCATTTCGCGCCGGCGTCCTTGGGGACGGCGTGGCGGTAGCGTCCGATCAGGAGGCGGGGGTCACGCGCATGCCCGAGCCACGCGGCCACCCGGCTGTAGTCGTCTGTCATCGCGCATGCGTGAGAGGCAAACGAATGCCGGAGCGCATTGCTCGGCCACTCGGTCAAGCCCGCCAAGGGGCGGAGTTCGCGCAGCCAGCGGTTGATCTGGCCCTCGGCCAGCTTGTCGCCCTCACCGGGGACGATCTTGCCCAGCGGTCCCACCCCGGCGGCCTCCGCGGCTTCCAGCCAAGCCGCCAGCGCGGGAGGCACGGGAATGAACCGGGTCACGCCGGTTTTCGCCACCTTGGCGGAAATCCGCAGTTCCTGCCGCTTCAGGTCGAGGTCGGCATATCGCAGACGGCCAAGCTCCGCCCGTCGCACCCCGCAGAATGCCCATACCGCCAGCGCGGGCACGGCTCCGGGGCGATGTTGCAAGGCGGTGTTCAGCAAGCCCAGCAGTTGCGACGGGGTGATGGTGCCGACTTCCCCCTGCGTGACCTTGGGGGCCTTGGCGCGGGCGACGGGGTTCTGCGCGACCAGGTTCCGGTCGAGCGCCCATTGGAACAACCCGTGAGCGGCTCCCCGGATTCCCTTGATGGTTTGCGGGGCAAGCCCGCCCGCCCGCATCGACGCCATTGCCTTTTCGATCCGCTCGGTGGTCACGGCCCCCGCTGGCTCATCGGCCGGGAAATAGGAAACGAAACGGTTCAGCCGCATCTTGAGGGCGTGCAGGTGGACGGCGGAAACCGCCTCCCGTTCGCGGGCGTCGATGAACTTCTTGTGAAGGTCGGCAAGTGCCGGTGTCGCAACCCCTTCCCGCAGCCTACCGAGTGCCCCGCTGAGCACGTCCCGCAGCGCCGGGGCGTCCCGGCCCGCGGTATGCTCCCCCGCGACGAAATCCCGCCAGAGGGCCAATCCCGCGACCTCATCGCTGTTCACCGCCGCCGCCCGTCCGTGGCGCTTGTTCTCTTTGGTAAGGTCGGCGACATACTCATCTGCGGCGGCAGGGTCGGTGAACATGCGGGAAACCGATTTGCCGTTGGTATCAGTCGTGCGCACGCGGAGGTAGTTTTTGCCGGTTCGCGGGTCGGTCCAAGTTCTCACTGTTGGTTTCTTCATGCGCGAAAAATCTCGCATTTTCGCTCCCATGCGTCAAGCCCGATTTTGGATGGTAAATGGATGGCGATATGAAATTCATTGATTTGAAAGCAAATTAAGTGGTTTGCAAAACCATCATTAGCGAGTTCGATTCTCGCCTCCGCCTCCAGCTAAATCCTTTGTAAGTGTCAAACGAACCGGAGTGGCCGGGACACCGACGCGCTCCAATTTGCGGACAGTTGCCGACAATGAGGCTGTGACCGTTGGACGTTTCATGGGTTGGTGCTTCATTTTGATGGACGCAGAGAGGTTTTGCCATTGACCTTGGCAGGGGTCGAATCGCCGACTGATGTGATCCTGGGTTGATGGCGGGACGGGGCGCTTACCTGGTTGGCGGTGGGTGGGGTTTGCCGGGGTGTTGCAACAGCGAGCCAGTCAAGAAACCCCATGTCAAAGGATTGTCGAACCAGGTGATTTTCACGGATGGGAAAAATCCTCAGCCTGGTTCTCCCTTAGCCAAACGTCGGTTATGTCACTTCTTCTGCTTGCTGCTGCGGTTGCGGCGCGTCGAGCATTCGGCCATGTCAAAGCGAGTCCCAACCAGAACGGAATGTCAATTAGTGGGGACTGGTTCCAGAACACGATGCGGAGGGTTTCAGCACCTCCACCTTGCCATTGAGTTCGGCGTACGCTTGCAGGAGGGTGGCTTGCTCGGCGATGGCGGCCGTGACCTCATCCGGGTCCATGAGCATGAGTGCGGTGGACCATGCTTCTGCCAGGGTCGCGGTGCTGGCAACCGCCCACACCCGGTTGCTCAGATAGACCGGCTTGGGATCCTCCCCGCTGGGGTGGACGATGTGAGCGCCCTGCACGTCCGTGCCCGAGGCGCTGAGCGCCTGGTTCGTTAGGGCGAGCTGTCTGGCGGTCAGTCCTCCCGCGAGTGCCACCGGCCATGGCTGCGGACCGACGGCCAGCAAGGTGCTGGCGCCGGCGGCCAGCAGGGCGCCGCCCAGGCCCCAATCGAGAAGCAGGTCGCGCATTTGATCGAGGGCGAAGCCTTTGCCAATGCCGCCGAGGTCGATTTCACGGCCGGGAATTTCGCAGGTGATGGCGGCCACGTCGGGATGAATGATGAGCCGCCCTGCGAGCGGCGGCAGGAGCCCGGCGGCGCCGGATTTCAGGTGTTCGATGCGGGTGCCCACGGTGATGTCGAAGAGGCCGCCGGTTTGCGTGCAGGCCTGCATGGCCAGCAGCAGGCACTGGTGGCAGGGCTCGCTCAGATAGAGGGTTTCGCCCGCCCGCAGCCGGTTGATCCGGAACACGTCGCTCCCGTCGAGAAAGCGGCTCAGCTTGCCTTCGAGGTTATCTAACAAATCAAAGCATTCCCTGGCCACCTCGGCGGCAAGCTGCCTGTTCTCGCCGATGAGGTGCAGGGTGAAGGTGGTGTGCATCGCCTCATGCGTGACCCGCAGGGCCTCTGGCAGCGGGACGGGCGGGGTCATGGCTGGTCGGGTTTCATCCAGGCCTGCCAGATGTCATTGCGGATGAACAGGGTGACGCAGACATTGGCGCGGAGCCCGCGCGGCAGAGGCGTGTGGGTGGTGGCGAGTTGGGTCATGACCACCTCCGCAGCATCCGGCACGCAAAAGACGATCGGGAATTCTGCAATATTGGCCGGCGGGTCCTGCCAGTAGCCGATGGTATTGAACGAGCGCAGATACCATGGCAGGGGCCAATAGCCGCTGCCAATCACGGCGAGAGGTTCCACAGTGTGGTTAGGCGCCAGCTTGGCGAGTTGATGCAGCCAGGGTTCGACGGTTTCGATGTCCCGGCGCGTGGGAACATAGGCAAAGGGGTTGCGTGCGTCAGAGGCGAGGTGGCCGATGGCATATCTCGTTTGCCTGAACTGCGAGAGCAACGCCACTCCGGCTAACAACAACAAGGCGGCTTGCCACTGCGGGCGCTTGGCCGCAATCCCGATCACGCTGAAACCTGCCAGCAAACAGACATGTGCCCATGGCAACACCATCAGCCAGGGGGTTTTGTAGGCCAGCAGGCTGTAGATCAGCAAGTGACCCACCGCCGCGTAGGCAAGGAAACGAATGACGGGCCGCCACGGTTCCGGCGTCGCGTTGCGGCGGAAGGTGGCGGCATATGCTAACAGTGCCAGCAGCGCCACTGGCGTGCCAAACCACCAGATGCCGGCGGACTTTCGCGGCAGCACGAGGAGTTCCAGATAGTAGCCGCAGGGCTTGTCATGGCCGGGCGTGGTCTGATAGACAAAGAACGTGCGCACCGCATCCACCGCGCCATGCAAATGGCGCAATCCGTCGGTGTAAAAATAGCCGGCGACGACGGTGGCGGTGAGCCCTGAAAGCAGCACGGGAAGCCAATAGGTTTGCCACGCGGCAAGCAGCGCCGGGCGGGTGAACCAGTCACGATGCCCGAGGGCGACGAGCCCCCCGGCAGCCAGCCATGCGATGATGCTGATGGCGAAGGTCTCCCGCGTCGCAAACATCAAGCCGATGAAAACACCCGGAATCCCGTACTTCGGGTTTGTTAGCAAAGCCATCAGGGCGAGTATCCCGAACAGCCCTAACAATGACTCGTGAATGAACATGCGGCTGTAGTAAACCAGCAGCGGGGAAGTGGCCAGCAGGGCGGCGGCCAGCAACATCGGCGCATCCCCCCACCGCCGGCGCCACCCCAACGGAAGCAGTACCAGCAGGGACCCGGCCATGGCCGGCAAGCGCCGCAAGGTGCCCTTGGTCATTTCCTGCCAGCGGGTTTCGCCACCGGCCCGGCACAACGGGATGGCCAGCGTGCTGAGCAACGGACCGTGGAAATGCGTCGGATCGAACTGGCTGCCGCCGGCTGCCATGCTGTTGGCGGTGATCCGGGCACCGGTGGCCTCGTCGCAGTGGAACGGGCGGGATGAGAGCCCCTCGAAGCGCAGGAACGCCCCGAGGGCGATCACGCTTACCCAGCATGCGATGATGACGATTTTCCTTGTCACGCGTCATCAGGATACGAGTGAAAGACTCGACTTCCTTACAAGGTATCTTGGCCAGACCACGCACCCATGCCACCAGCGCCACCCACAATTCTGTTAGTCACTCCGGTTTGGAATGACTCGGCCCGGCTGGCTGGATTCGGGGCGGACTTGGCACGGGTGCTTGCCGCCACGGCCATGCCCATTCGCTGGATCATCGCCGATGATGGCTCGGAGCGCAGCGACCGTGCCCGGCTGGCCAGCTTGCTGGATTCGTTTGCCGCGGTTTTCCCGCGGGTGACGCTGCATTTCGCTGCGGCGCATCACGGCAAAGGCGCGGTGATCCGGGAGGCCTGGGCGCTTGACCCGGCTGCGGAGTGGTTGGCCTTTGTCGATGCTGACGGGGCGGTGTCCGCTGCGGATACCGTCGTGCTGATTGCGGCGGCCGTGGCTGCGGATTGCTCGATAGTGGGAATCCGCAAGCGCACGGCCTCGACCCGGATTGAGGAGAGTTGTTACCGGGGCCTGATGCATCGGGCTTTTCTAACAGTGGCGGACCACATGCTGGGTTTGCGCTCTGAAGACCTGCAGTGCGGCGCCAAGGTGATGCGGGCGGCGGACTATCGCCGGATCGCCCCGGAACTGCGCGAAAACGGCCTGGCCTTCGATTCCGAACTCCTCTGCGCCCTCCATCACAGTGGGGCCTCATGGCAGGAACGACCGGTGAATTGGACGCAGCAAGGTGGCGGCAAGGTCCATCCCATCCGCGATGCATGGGGCATGTTCAAGGCGCTCTACCGCGTGCGCAAACGCTTTAGCCGGGAGTGATCGGCAGCCCCGTTTTGCCGAGCATCTTCTGCCACTCGGGAGGCACCCGTCCGCTGGCACGGGGAAGGAAACAGCGCGGGCAACGACCGGCGAGGACGCCGGTCTTCCCTGACCGCCGGGACGGCGGTCCTCCCGACGGAGCTTAGCGCTGGGAGACGGCGGGGTCGGCCTGGAGGAGGCTGGCGTAGTCGAGGAGAATGTTCTGGGCCTCGTGGAGGATGATGTCGGCGGCGGGAGCGGCGGTGGATTCGGCGAGGGTGTCGGGATCGGCATCCGGGTCGATGGGCGGGACTTTGGGTTTGACGGGCTCGCCGGGGCCGGGATTGGCGAGGGTTTTGAGGGTGACTTGATAGGCGGCGGGCGGCGGGGTGGCCCGGGCGAGGCGCTCCTGCTTGGCAGCTTCGACGCGGGCCTTGAGGTCGGCCTTCTCCTGCTGGCGGCGGGCCTCGTTGAGCGATACGGTCTTGTCGGCACGCACTTTGCGGAAGCGCTCAATGTCGGTCTTCAGCCCGGCGAAGTCGGGGTCCTTGGTGATGCGCTGGTCGGAGCGGGCGCGGAGGGTGGCAAGCGCGGCGCCGACGCGGTTAGAGGCGGTGAATGTGGCAGCGGGAATGGTGTCACAGGGCAAGGGGTTGTTGAGGTCGGACTCGCCGATTTCCGGGAGGTCGGTGAGCGAGGGAATGACGATGTCGGCCTTGACGCCTTCGAGTTGGGTGGACTTGCCGCTGGGGCGATAGAACTTGCTGATGGTCACTTTCAAGGCCCCGGGGTCGGAGCCGGGGATGAGGCCTTCGCCCTGCATGATCCGGGCCAGCGGGACGATGGTTTGGACGGTGCCTTTGCCGAAGGTGGAGGTGTCGCCGACGATGACGGCGCGGCCGTAATCCTGCAAGGCACCGGCGAGAATCTCAGAGGCCGAGGCGCTGAAACGGCTGGTTAGAACGACGAGCGGGCCGTCGTAGGCGACCTTGCCGTCGCGGTCCTTGCCGATTTCCGGGCGGCCCTCGCGGTTGCGGGTTTGCACGACCGGTCCGGAGGGGATGAACAGGCCGGTTAGATCGATGGCTTCCTTCAGCGAGCCGCCGCCGTTGCGGCGCAGGTCGAGGATGATGCCGGTGACGTTTTCCTGCTGCAGCTTGGTGAGGAGGCGGGCGACATCGGCGGTGGCGGAAGTGGGGGTCTCCTTGCCCTTGCCCTCGCCGGCGTAGAAGCCGGGCAGATCGATGACGCCGATGCGTTGGGTCTGGTCGCCAGCCGGGAGATCGATGATTTGGGCCTTGGCCTGTTGGTCTTCGAGTTTGATTTCCTCGCGGACGAGGGTGATGGTCTTGCGGACGCTGTCGTCGGCGGCATCCACAGGGATGATGTTGAGGAACACGGAACTGCCCTTTTTGCCGCGGATGAGTTCGACGGCTTGGGACAGCGGCAGATCCACGAGGTCGGTGTACTCGTCGCCTTCCTGTTGGGCCACTCCCACGATGCGGTCGCCATTCTTGATCCGGCCACTGCGGGCGGCGGGACCGCCGGGCACGAGTTCCATGATCTTGCAATAGCCGTCCTGGGAGCGCAGCGTCGCGCCGATGCCGATGAGCGAGAGATTCATGGTGATTTCGAAGCTCTTGAGTTGTTCCGGCCCCATGTAATCCGAGTGCGGATCATAGACTTGCGCGAGGGCTTCGAGATACATTTCCAGCACCGCCTTGTCGTCGTACTTGCGCATGGTCTCGGCCATCCGGGCGGGGCGGCGGCTGAGGGTTTTGACAATGTCCGCAGCCTGCTTTCCGGCGAGTTTTTCCTGCAGGTATTCATAGCGCAACTGCTGGCGCCAGAGCGCTTGCGCGGCGCTCAGGTCGGCCGGGCGCGGGGCCTGCTTGCGATCATAGGAAAAACTCTCGTCGGCAGTGAAATCAAACCGCTCGCTTTCTAACAAACCGGTGGTGAAGGCGACGCGTTGGTCGAGGCGTTCGAGGAAGCGCTTGAACACGACGTGGGCGAGACTGGAGTCGCCCTGGTTGCGGGTGGCCTCGGCGAGCGCCGGGCGGGCCCGCGCGAATTCATCAAGATCGCTTTGCAGGAAGAGCAGGTGGGCGCTGTCGAGCGTGTCGAGGTAGCGGTCGAGGAACTTGCCGGCGAGCGCGTCGTCGAGTTGTTGATGGGCGAACTGCGAACTTTCCAGGACCTTCGAGGTGAGCATGGTCACGGCGGCATCGGTCGCCTTGGCATCGAGCGGGTCCGGCCCCCGGAAGTCGGATACGGCGGCGAACGCCAGCACGCCCGCGCCGATCAGGACAACGGCCAGGAGGGATTTGAGCAGAGGTTTCATGGGATTGCGAAATGAGCAGGCGCGACAGCTCCGGCAGGTGGCGAAATCCCTGTCGGCCATGTAAAACGGCACACAAGCGCCATCCTGTCTGGAAACTTGGTGTGCCGCGTCGGGTGGGAAGCCACGCCCAACCGGTTCGGTTAGGACGGGGCGCTAGGGTCGGACGGCCTCGGCCGACCCACTTGTCCGCCCGGATGGGCGGCGCTGAAGCGCGGGGCATGGGACCGTTCATGAGATCAACCCGCAGGAGGCCAGCTACAGCACCCATCCCACAGTTCCTGATCCCGGCGGAAAATGAGTTGGCACTGGTTGGCGTTTCAGACGAATTCGTGAATCATCCGCGCATGGGTTTGCGGGTGGCAGCAGTGCCGCTGCGGGGTCATGTCTTGCTCTTACTTGATCATTGAATGTTGGAAGTTGAATGTTGAATGTTGAATGTTGAAATCTTCGGCGTGCCTCATGGGAACCCCGCAGCTCCAACGGTCTAGCCACAGCGGTGTGGCGGGCTGCGCCCTTCCCACCGCTCTCCAGACTTTGGCTCGCGCCTGGGCAGGTGAAGGCATGGAGTGCGGTGGGCAGCGCAGCGCCACACCGCTGTGGCTCAACCCCGGCGCTCACTGCGACCGGACAGAGGTCCAGTTCTCTTCGAGGTGGTGCTTGCGGTGGTGTGTCTGGTGGATGGCGGGCTATTTCCCCGGGTGCGAATAGGCGGCGGCGGGGATTTCCTCGAAGCGTCCGCCGGGCACCGGCCAGTCCAGCCGCAGGCCCTTGCCGCTGCTGCCCTGGAAGTAACGCACGGTGAGCGGGTGGGCGCCGGCTTCGAGGGCCACCGTGCCCATGGATTCCTCCATGCCGTGAATGCCGTCCTTGCCGTACACCGGCTGGCCGTCTGGCAGGACTGCGGCACCGTCGTCCGAGGCGACCTTGAGCAGATAGACGCCGGTGCCGGGCACCGTCAGGAAGCCCGTGAACTCCAACCCGAAATTATCCTCACGGCTCTTGGCTTTGAGATTGACCCGCTCCGCCACTGCGGTCTTCGCCGGCGCAAGCCTGTCAAACTCAGGCAAATTCTTCGGGCCGGCCTTGAGTTCATACACAGCCACCGCCAGCCCCGGCTGGGTGCCGGTGGCGGCGGTCGCCTTGAGCGGAGCCGTCTGTTTCATCGGGAACGAGACCATCCGGCTCATCTGGCCGTCCGGCCACACCGTGCGTGCCTTGACCACCGGGTCCTGGGTGAGCCCGAGCGGTTTCTAATAGATCGGCGAGCCCGCGAGCGGCTCATTGCCGTCGAGGGTGTACACGATCTTGGCCTGGTCGCTGACGCTCTTCAATTCGACCTCGCCGGTGCCGATCACCTGGTCGGGCTTGCCGCTGGCCTCGCCGACCTTGGTCTGGCCGTCACGCGCAATGACCCGCACCGAACCGGCCGCCGCCTGCACGGTGACCTTGAGCACCCCGGCGTCGATGTCGGGTACCATCGTTAGGCGTCCGGCACCGGGAACGTCCGTTGGTACCCCATGCGATCTTTTGGCTCGACGCGTTGCTTGAGGCCGGACAACGCGGACTCCACCGGGAAGGGGACCAGGATTTGCTGCGAGAACTGTTGGGGTTGCGCGGCCTCCTTGCCGGTGATCTCGAACTGCCACAAGCCGTTGAGGTTTTGCCAGGCCGTGCGCACCAGTTGCGGGCGCGGGTGTTCGGGATGGGGTTTGGCCGGGTCCACCTGCTTGGCCCAGCGGGTCATCATGTTGCCCGGCACGGGCTGCCATTCCGCAGCTCCCGCCGTCAGGGCGGTGACCAGCAGACCTGCGATTGTCATCAGGTTGCTTATCATCCTGAGAGGGATGGATTCCTGCTATTTGTTAGCTTTGCCGCCCGCCTGGGCACGGGGTTCCCAGACGCGGGTGTCCACCAACTCGACCTTGCGCTCGTTGTCAGGGGTCTTGGTGCCGCCATAGGTGTATGCTTTCATTTCACATTTCCGGTCATCGGCCCGGAAGACGAGGAAGTTATATTCCGACCGATAGAGCTTGGAGTGCGGATTGTCCTTGAGGCGTTCCTGACCGTAGAGGCCGGCGCCGCCGCCACCGGTGATGAGCATGGTCGTGCCGCCGGGTTCCGAGCGTTCGTAGCAATGGTCGTGCCCCGCCAGCAAGGCGGTCACCCCGTACTTGTCGAATATCGGGAAATGAATCTCCTGGCCGAGCTTGTCATTGCCGTGGCTGCCCGACGACCAGGCCGGCGGATGGGTGAAGGCGAAGATGAACGGACTCTTGCTGGCGGCGAGTTGCTTTTCCATGGTCACCAAGGCCCCCGAGCCCTTGCCCCAATTTTCAAAGCGGTTCATGGCAAACAATTGGACCGGCCCGATGCACTGGCTGTAGTTGCCGCGGCCCTGCTCGGGAAACCCGAACATCTGATAGAGCATGGCGACGTTGTTCTCATGATTGCCGAAGGTGTAGAAGCACGGGACGCTGGCCAGGAATTTCTCCGCCGGCTTGGCGAACTCGCGGTCCCAGGCCTCGTAATCGTTGCCGTTGCCGACGATGTCGCCGGTGTGGATCAAGAAGGCCGGCTCGAATTTCATCGCCTGGCTGAGGATGCGGCCCCAGATCTTGGGATTGTTGCGGGCATCCCCCAAGGCCACAAAGGTCACCGGACCCTTGTTAGGCAGCGTTTTCACCTTGCATGGCGGCGATGCGGCGGTGGCCCCGCCGCCCGCCAGTTCGGCCACCAGTTTGTATTCATATTCCCGCCCTGGCTGCAAGCCGTCGGCCCGTAACAAATGGATCACCCCCGGCTTGCTCGACCAGGTGCGGCCGTCGCAATGCAGGGTGACGCTTGCCGGCATCCGGGTGCGACAGCCGACCGTGAAATAGTCCGTTCCGGCGGCCCCGAGGACCGGGCCGGTGCGGATCTCGAATTTGCCCACGTCGCCCGCTTGCAGGTCGAGCGGGATGGCGCCGGTGGACGCCGGGCTGAGCTTGCCGTCCCGCAGGTAGACATTGACCGAATACCGCGCTTCCAACACATTCGTGCCGACCTTGAGCGCTGCGGTTGGAATGCCTTCCAATTCCGGATAGAACATGTCCTTGGGCGGCCCGAGGAGCGCTTGGCCGTTCAGGCTCCAATCGGCAATTCCCGGCGGCTTCTTCAGGCTGAGCACCGGGGTGGCGGGCAGCGTCTTCAGCTCGAATGCCACCCGCAGGCGCAGGTCGTGCCGGGTCGCCTTTTCAAAGGTCACCGCTGGCACCCAATCCTTGGCGGCAGGCGATTTTTCAAGGGTCACCTGCACGGCTTCACCCTCGAGCAGGTTGGCCGCCTGCGTCACCAGCGGCAGCACCGCCGCGACTCCCATGAGCAGTGCCCACACTCCGCTCCGCCCAACCGTCATGCCATATGCTTTCGTCATCACCAGCGAACTGAACTTCATTGCGGCAGACAGTTCAATGACCATTTCGCGAATCACCTGATTGATTCACGAAGCGATCCCTCGGCTGATCAGGGGCGGCGGCGAGCGGCGGCACTTCACTTCCGGCGGTGAATCCGGATGATGCCGGCCCCCACCCTGACCCCAGCAGCAGGGTGATGAGCCACCGCAGCATGTCGAGACTGGCTGGCCATTGATAGACCTCCACATTGGGGGGCCGGACATGTTCCAACGCCCATATTTTCCACCAGTTTGACAGGGGATGAACTTTTTTGTCCTGCACCCCAGCGGAAAATAGGGGTGCCAACGGAATTGACAGCCCCCGGCCCGGGTGCTAGGAGAGTCTCCAGCCGCCCTCTCATGAAGACATTCCTCCCATTGCTGCTTGCCTTCCTGCTCTGTTTCGCAGGGGGGATGCGCTTGCATCGGCCCGTGGACCCTGCCAAGAGCCTCGCGGCGATGTCCGTGCTGGCTTTTCCTGAAAAGCCCGAGAGCTATGACCGTTGGGTGAACCGATGCCAGGAAGACTCCAGAACGATCGAAATGGCGAACGTTCGTGACCGGAACAACAAGGCAAGAATCGAGGTTGGCCAACAAGCAGACGAGTTGATTTCGAAAATCAAACAGTACCAGGAGGCGGCAGAGGCAGGCGAGAAACTACAGGAATGGCATAAAGGCGTGATCGGCAGCGAAGTCTATAGGAAATTGAAAGAGGTGGCTCATCAGGCAAGCGCAGCGGCGAAAGATATCGACAGTGGGGAAGGGAATTCCTTTCAGGAAAGGATGACATTGTATGAGGTCTATCAGAATGGTCTCAAGAATTACAATGCCACTCTGGAGGAGAGTGGCACGAAGCTGAAGCTGAAGGAGTTGGCCAACACCTATCCCCCTGAACCCCGGCAATGACCACCATCAATCTGCTATTCATTCTCGGCATCGCCACCATGGCTGCGGCTGGGTTCCTCGGGCTGGGCAAGGGCTGGGTGAAATCCGGCGGCAGCATGCATGTTCCAATGGTAACGCCCACTTCTGACAAAGCCGTGGAATTGCATCCGGAATCAAGGATTCGAAAGGCGTCGCTCGCGGGTTCGTCTGCCGAGCCCAAATATCTTTCTTTTGACGATGTGAAGGGTGATTTTGACAAGATCCCCCAGCAAGGTGACCAGCGGATTACCTTTGATGAATTCAAGAGTGGTGCCAAGTCGTTGGACAGCCTGGTGCCGCCAACGCAAGAGATTGCCGCCTTGAAGGAGAAATTGAAGAAGCCGGAAACGCTTTTTGGGGTGAACAGCCTTGGGCCTGACGCACTCCGTAACTTTATCAAGCCCAGACCCGGGGAGCCGTTCAATGTCGGGGATGGTGTCGAGCTGGCATGGGTGTCCGATGATCCCGGCCAGGCTGGCAGCGGTTTCTGGTTTTCCACAACGGAGCGGGCAAAGAAACCGCCCGAGGTATTCGACCTTCCTGAGGGAATCAAGCTTTCCGTCAAATGGCCGTCTGTTGAGCAATGGCAAGCGGCCCGCAAGAACAATACTAACGACGCGATCAAGGATTTGGACGGTGGCAAAGGCGAGTATCTGGTTGACGAGATGGTGATCGGCCAGTCCGAGATGGCGAAGGGCGAGAAATGGAATCAACCATGGGATCCCGCCAAGAGAATTGGTGAAACAAAGGCAATCCCCGAACCTGCAGAGCCCTCGGACGAGGACATCAAGAAAATGGCCAAGGAACTCAGCAAGGAAAAGTTGAATTATCGCGACAAGATTCCCGAGGCGAGAGCGGCTCTTAACGAAAAGGCAAAGACGGAAGCAAGGGACCATGCTGTGACAGAAACCTTTGCCTACCGCTTCGTCATCGAATCTCCCATCCCCTGACCCCATTGCCGCCATTGCCATGTTTTCCCACGCGCTGTTGAAACTTCTTGTCCGGATGGTTGCCGGCGGGCTAGCGTTTTTCCCCCACCCCGGTCCATGGCGGAAGTAGAATTCCATCTCCACAACGAAGTCGGAATCAGGTTTCCGCCGCTACGTCCTGCCTACAGTGACGGGGAGCTGTACTTTGAGCGGTTCCGCTGTCTGATTGCGCGGAGCACGGGGACCAGCATCATTGGGGAAGGGGGGACGGGGCGGATTCATCTGGTCCGGGATGAACTGATGGAGCGGGAGGTGGCGCTCAAGATTCCGCTGGAAAGCATCCTGCGCGATCCGGCGGCCCGTGACGACATCATCCAGGAGACCCGGCTGGCGATGGACCTCACCCATCCCAACATTGTGCGGATTCATGACTTCCATGAAGGCGGTGGCCGGTGGGGTCTCTCGATGCAGTATGTCAGGGGGAAGAATCTGGATGAATGGCGCTATGATGTCGAAAGCACCGGGTTCCGCCGTGCGATCAAGCCGTACACGGTGGAGGCCATCAGTGACTGGATCGCCCAGCTCTGCGATGCGTTGCGTTATGCCCATGAGGATGCCCGGATGGTACACCGCGATATCAAGCCGAAGAACCTGATGCTGGAGAAGCGTGATGGCGGCGAGAAGGTCTATATCACCGACTTCGGCATCTCCCAGCGGCTGCGGCAGCACACCATGATGCTGTCCCGGGTCCAAAGCAAGGCCGGGGAAAGCAAAGGCAACATGGGCACCTTGCCCTACATGCCATGGGAACAGATCTCAGGAGCGCCGGCCTCACCACTCGATGATATTTATGCCGTGGGTGCCACCATCTTCGAACTCATCACCGGTCGTCCGCCGTTTTACGACGGCGGCTTCGAGCAGATCAAGGTGCAGATCCGCGAGACGATCCCGCCGTCGATGGAGAAGAGGATCCTCGATCTGGGCCTGCACATGTCACCCCCGCCGGATGTTTGGGAGCAGGTGGTGGAGGCATGCCTGGCCAAGCGTGCGGAGGACCGCCCGCAGAGCATGCGGGCGGTGGCGGCGGCACTGGGTTTTCAAGCCGGCAGCAACACGGAACTTGAGGCGAAGGTTGTCATTCAATCGGAGCGCATCGATGAGCTTGAGAACCAAATCATCAGGCTGAGCACCAGCACCGCAGTGGTGGATCCCGCAGCCGGGGCACAATTGCAGGAAGCCAGGCAACAACTCGCCGCGCTGCAGCAGGAGGCCAGCCAAGCGCAGGACGACCTCAGGAGTCGGGAGGAATTGCTGCAGGCGGCCCGCGCCAAGGAGGCTGAGGTCGTCGCACTGCTGCAAGCCACCACCGCAGAGCGGGATGCGGCGCTGCAAGGCGGGGAGGCCGCGTTGCGGAAAATCCAGGAGGACTCCGCCGAGAGAAGCGCGCTAGCCGAGGAAAATCTCGGCAGGCTGCAACAGGAACTGGAGGCGGCCCGTACCGCCGGCGAGGCCTTGGTGCAACAGGCGCAACTGGCCGCCCGGCAGCAAGTCGCGGAACTGGAAGCCAAACTGCAGGCGGCCCGGACCAAGGAGGCCGAGGTCGCCGCCCGACTGCAAGCCACCGCTGCCGAGCGGGATGCCGCGCTGCAAGGCGGGGATGCCGCACTGCGGAAATTCCAGCAGGACTCCGCCAAGAGAATCGCGCTCGCCGAGGATAAATCAGGCAAGTTGCAACAGGAACTGGAGGCGGCGAGAACCAGCGGTGAGGCCTTGGTGAAACAGGCGCAACAAGCGCAACAAGCCGCCCGGCAACAAGTCGCGGAACTGGACGCCAGGCTGCAGGCTGCCCGGAGCAAGGAGGCCGAGGTCGCCGCACGGCTGCAAGCCACCGCTGCCGAGCGGGATGCCGCGCTGCAAGGCGGGGATGCCGCACTGCGGAGAGTCCAGGAGGACTCTGCCAAGAGAATCGCGCTCGCCGAGGGAAAATCAGGCAAGCTGCAACAGGAACTGGAGGCGGCGAGAACCGCTGGTGACGCGCAGGTGAAACAGGCGCAACAAGCCGCCCAGCAAAAAATCGCGGAGGTGGATGCCAGACTACAGGCTGCCCGGAAGGATGCTGACATGGCGGTGCAGGCCTCCAAGAGGGAGGCGGAGCAAGCGGTGCAGGCAACCAGAAAGGAAGCCGCGCAAGCGCTGCTGGCTGCCACCGAGAAAATGCGCCGCGAAGCGGAGCAACTCAGCGAGCGTCTCAGAAAAACCGAGGAGTCCAAGGACAAGGCCGTCAGCCTGGCGCGTGAGGAAGGCGAAAAGCGACTCCACAAGCAGACGGAGGAACTGGAGAAAACCCGCCACAGCCTCACCAAGGTGGCGCAGCAAAATGAGCAACTCAAGAGTGCGGTGGCCATCGAGAAAGAACGTCAGGGGGCCTCGTTGCGGCCCTTGCTCGTCGGCCTGTTCATCGCCATGGTGCTCGGACTGGGGGGAGGCTTGGCCACTTCCATGTTGAAGAACTCCGCCGCTGCCGCCGGATTGAGCGAAGCGCAAAATAAATACCTTCCGGCAGCGGATCAGGTGGCCGATAGCCCCGTCCCGTTTGAGCTGTTCGAGTGCTTTGCCAAGGAGATTGGCACCACAGTCAAGCAGTTGAGGGGCACCAAGGGCAAGGACGACGGAAAGGTCTATGGCATCAACGGCATCACCGCCCTGAACTTCTGCAACTGGTTGACCAAAAAGGCGCCCCCGAAAAGCGGTTATCGCTACACGTTGCCGGATAGCGCGGAATTGAAGGAGAAAGTTGTCAAGGGCAAGATGGAGTGGTCAAAATCATGGGCAGACAAAGATGACAAAGATAAGGGCTCTGACCTGGTTTGGAATATGCGCGGGTATGGGGTGGATGGGACCGAAGATAACTTTCCCGTTCACGTCATCCATGAGGACAAGAACTTCACTTTCCGCATCAAACTGGAGAAGATTCCAGACTCAATACCTGACAAACCCAACCCTCCGGTACCGCCTCCGAACTAGCGAGGGCTGGCGAATTGAACCGCCTCACACCACCGGCGTTTGCTCGAGGGCTGTCCTAACAATCAAGGCCGGGTCGGTGCCGTCGTGGGGCAGCACGCGGTGGCGCATCACGGCGGAGAATACCGCCTGCACATGGTCCGGATAGACGGCGGGGGCAGCCTCCAGGAAGGCATGGGCGCGGGCGGCTTGCAGGATGGCCAGCGAGGCGCGGATGGAAACCGCGTGCTCGGCCCCGGCGAGGCGGCGCAGGCCTTGGCACAACGCGGTGATGTATTCGGCGATGGCGGCCGAGACGGGCAGCGCGGCGACGGCCTCTTGCAGCGCCCGGATCTCCGCCGGCGAGACAAGTGCGCAATCGCCATTGAGTGCCGGAATTTCGCCGTTGGCGTGAGCCAGCAGAATCCGGCTTTGCACGGCTGGCTCCGGCAGGGTCATGGCGATGGAGAGCAGAAAGCGGTCGAGCTGCGGCTCGGGCAGCGGAAAGGTGCCGGTGGCGTAAGTGTCGTTCTGGGTGGCAATGACCAGGAACGGTTCGGGCAGCAGGCGGGTTTCGCCATCAAGGGTGACCTGGCCCTCGTTCATGCTCTCTAACAGAGCCGACTGCACCCGCGGCGAGGTGCGGTTGATTTCATCCGCCAGCACGCAGTTGGCAAATACCGGGCCCGGGATGAATTGGAATTCCCCGCGGTCCATCCGATAGAGCGAGTAACCTAGCAGATCCGCCGGCAGCAGGTCCGGCGTGAACTGGATGCGTTTGAAAACCCCGCCCATCGAGGCGGCCAGCGTGTGTCCGAGCGTGGTCTTGCCGATGCCCGGCGCGCCTTCGATCAAGACATGACCTTTGGCCAACAAGGCGGTGAGCAAGAGCGTGGCGGCATCCTCGGCCCCGAGGACGGTGGCGCTCAGACGTTGGTGCAGAAGTTGAAGGGCGTGGCGGGACATGGGTGATTGCGGCGGTGGATGCGGGGGGCTGTGGCGGCGGTCTGTGACCGTCGCTGTTATGTGGGGGAGAGCGGGGGGGGGCGCTACGTGCCAGTTATCAGTTATCAGTTATCGGTTATCGGTGAATGGTAATCAGGGAAGATGAGAGTTGTGGGCAACCAGGCGGATGGCGGCTGGATAGAGACGGTGTTCGACGACCTGAATGCGGGCGTGGAGCGAGTCGGCGGTGTCGCCGGGCAGTATCGGCACGCATTCCTGCAGGATGATCGGCCCGGTGTCCATGCCCTCATCGACGAAATGCACCGTACACCCGGTCTCGGCCGCCCCGGTATCGAGGGCCTGGCGCCATGACTCCAAGCCCGGATAGGCCGGCAGCAGCGACGGATGGATGTTGAGAATCCGCTGGGGGAAGGCCTCCAGCAGCGGGCGTTTCACCAGGCGCAGGAACCCGGCGAGACACAGCAGCTCGACACCCGCCGCCTGCAGGCGTGCCGCGGTTTCCACCTGGGCGGCCTCGGGAAACTTCGTGCGGAAGCCCCGGCAATCGATCAGGCCGGTCGCGAGGCCGCGGCGGCACGCGCGTTCGAGGATGAAGGCGTCCGGGTTGTCAGAAAGCACCAGCGCGATCCGCGCGGCGAGTTCCCCGGCATCAATTGCGTCGAGGATCGCCTGCATGTTTGATCCGGATCCCGAGCCCAGAATGCCTAGCACCATGCGCAGGGTTTTAACCGACCTGCCACCGATGCCAAGCGCCAAGTTGGGTTTTCGTCACTGCCGCGGGAAAACGCTCGACTGGAATTGCCTGAGGCGGCCTCCAGGCCTGTTTCAAGATGCGTTGTCGGATGGGTGGGGCGAACGGCTGATGCAACAGCGGAGCAGGATGTGAATGGACTGAAGAGTGAGGTGAAATGATGATGAAACCGCAACCATCGCCTGGGAGACGCCCCCGGTCTATCACGCGCCACCCACGCTGGCGAGCCGGTGGTTGTCGGCGATTTGTGCGGTCCAACGACTGCTGACCTTGGCCTGGGCGGCGAAGGACGGCCACTTGCCAACGGCATCGTGAATCTGGTCGATGACTGTCGTGGCCTTGCGGGCCTTGATGTCGGCCTGCTTGGCGGCAGCCATGAAATCGGCAAGCTGAAAGTCATCGCGCTTGCCATTGAGCGTCATTTGGTGGCGCGAGGTCCATGCGCCGCCCGGATTGTATGAGTAGGTTAGATCGTAGGCCGGGGCGAGAACCCAGGAGCCATCCCGGTGCATCAGAAAGGTGAGATTCTTGGTGTGGTCGTCCTGATTGCGGGCAATGATGTTGAACACCGCACGGCGAAACAACTCGGTGATTTCGGCCTGGGTGAGATTGAGCCGACGCGCGATTTGAAAGGCTTGCTCGTAGGAATAGGCACCGGCCTGGTTGAAATCAAAATGGGCGATGGCGCAGAGCGTCTGCATGTGGATTTTGCCACCCGCCGGATTCCGGTCAAAGCGTTTGGCCATGAAGTGGGCACGGCCATGCTCATGGAGCAGACGGCACTCATGCATGGTGATGCCGGCCGCGCGGGCCATGCAATGATAGGCGTATTCGATCTTGCCGAAGCCTTTGGGATCGGTGAGTTCCTTGTCGCGATTGCCATGCACGCCGTCGAATTTCAGGAGCCATGGCTCGAAGCCGGGAGCCATTGGGGTTTGGCCGGAGCGGACTTCATGGGTCACCGGGTTCCAGGCGATCACCGCTTTGGCGCGGGCCCCGCCGGCGGAGGTACCCACCCGCAGAATGCTGGCAAGGGCCTTGGCATCATCGCTGCCCAGCTTGGTGCGGAGATGATCACGTTCGCTGAGGATGGCGTTGGCGAGTTCGACCAAGCGGCCGATTTCCACCAACTCGTCGGGCGCGTCGGACCGGGTGGCGGGTTGGAATTCGAGCGCACCCATGCCGCGGGTGCCGAGGTAGCAAAGCCGTTCCACCGGGTGAAACGACGCGACCGCTCGACCTTGGCTGGCGAGCCATTGGTCAATCAGCAAATTGCCAAACCGATCCGGCAGCGAGTCGGCCAGCAATCCGGGCAAGCCCTTGAAAGTCTCGCGGGGCAAAGTCGGAAACGCAAAGGTGCCGGGCCGCAGGGGCAGCATGAGCGGCGAGACCTGGATGCCGCTGCGCAGGAATTTCCCGTCGTATTCAAACACCCCAAGCTCGCGGGCGGCGTCCCAGGTGAGCGTCCCGATGCGGGTGTCGTAGAGGTTGACGGCGGCGGCGATCATGGGGTTTGGGGTTGTTCATCCCCCCACACCCAGGGCGGGGCGGGCTGTCGCGGCTTGGAGGCGTGCTTGCGCTGGCGGGGTTTGTAGGTGACGCCCTTTTCCTGCAAGCGGAACATCTCCGAGGGGCTGATTTCCGGAATAGGCAGGAAGTTTTCCAGGAAATCCAGCGAATCCAACGCACGGAGCAGGGCGATGAGGGTGGCCAGCGCACAGCCTTCGCCGTTTTCCACGGCGGTGATGGTGCGGCGGGTAAGACCGGCACGCACGGCGGCTTCCTGTTGGCTCAGGTTGCGCTCAAGCCGCCGGGCACGGAGGCGTTTCCCAAGTTCCACCTCAATCTGGCTGTTTGACATGATGATAAACATAATGAGTGATTTCTTACTCCAAATAGATTCCGCACCCACAATTTGAGCATAAATCCGCGCTTTGTCAAATACTTTTTCTGCCATTCGATTTTAATGAGCATTATCTTGCCCATAATTGATCTTTTAACTCTTATTCGAGTAGAATCCTACTCATTATTTCAAAGAATCCCGAGGATTTTGGCTACCTCGAATGGAACGATGGTGGCGAAACCACCTGCGGGAGTGTCTTCGCCGGGTCCCCTTGACAAGAGCCCAGCCCGGCATTACGGGTGGCACCGGTCATGCCACCTCTTTGGGTCACGCCCGTCCGTTTTCCAAGCCCTCAATCCAGCTCCCCGACATGAGTGAAGATGCCGCCGTCATGAAACCACCCGCCGGGCTGGACTACAGCCTCACGGGCCTTAACGCCTCGTTAGCCATTGAAAAAGGCCTCGCCGAGGCCGATTGGTATCAATGTCCGGTCCCGCGTGCCACCCTGCGCAAACTTCTCGAGCGCCGGGATGGGCCGGCGCTTCGCGATACGCTGCTCGAAATACTTCCAACACATCATGCTCCACGCGTGCGGACGCATGACGGCGGAGGAGCGGACCTTTGTTCCGGAGAGCGAGTTTCACAAAGTCTGTTTGCGGGCCCGCCTGTACCTCCTGATTTACCTGGCAGTGATCGCACTGGCGATTTTCACCGGCAGCATGCTGCCGCTGCTCTACGTCGGTCTTGCCAATCTTTATGGGGCGTGGCTGATGTCGATCTACGGGCTGACCCAGCACGCCGGGCTGGCCGAAAACGTGCTCGACCACCGCTTGAACTGCCGCACCGTCCACATGCATCCGGTCAACCGGTTTCTATACTGGAACATGAATTACCACGTCGAGCATCACATGTTTCCGCTGGTGCCCTACCATGCCCTGCCGCGCCTGCATGAGGTGATCAAGGACGACTGCCCGCCTCCCTATCGCAACCTGCTCGACGCATGGCGCGAACTCCTTCCGGCGCTTTTCCGGCAGGCCAAGGATCCGGCCTGGCACGTCAAACGCAAACTGCCCGCGCCACCAGCCCGGCAGGCGGATTCCGCCGCACCCGCTGCCAGTGCCCAACCCGATGCCGACGGTTGGGTGGACGTTGGCGCGGCTGCCGACCTCGGCCGCGAGGAGGTGCTCCGCTTTGATCACGGCAGGAAAACCTACGCCCTCTGCCGCGACGCGGCAGGCACGCTGCATGCCACCGATGGCATCTGCACCCACGGCAACACCCACCTCGCCGACGGCCTCGTGATAGGGAAACTCATCGAGTGCCCGAAGCACAACGGCCGTGTCAACCTCGCCGACGGCTCGCCCGCCCGCCCGCCCATCTGCCGCGGCCTCACGACCTATCCGCTCGAGGAACGCCATGGCCGCCTGCACCTCAACCCCGCCCGGGCCGGCGGGGCCGGCGCCCGCACGCCGCAAACCTATCAGCTCCGTGTGGTCAGCAACCACATGGTTGCCACCTTCATCAGGGAACTCGTGCTCGAACCGGTCGAGCCCGCGGAAAAACTCGCCTTCACGCAGGGTGACTACCTGCAGTTCGACATCCCGGCCTATGCTAACATCCGGTTCCGCGACTTTGACATTCCGCCGCCTTATGCCGCGGTGTGGGAAGCCCGGCACGTCTTCGAGCTGAGCATCAGCAACCCGCTCACCGGCCGCCGCAACAACTACTCGCTGGCCTCGAACCAGGACTTGGAGCGCACGCTGCGCTTCAATGTCCGCATCGCCACCCCGCCGCCGGGTCAGGACTGCCCGCCCGGCGTTGGCTCAAGCTACGTCTTCAATCTGAAACCCGGTGACCCGGTCACCGCCATCGGACCCTTCGGCGATTTCCACATCAAACCCACCCAGAAGGAAATGATCTATGTCGGCGGCGGCGCCGGCATGGCCCCCTTGCGGGCCCACCTCTCGCACCTTTTCGAGACGCTCAAAACCGCCCGCAAGGTCAGCTTCTGGTATGGGGCACGTTCGATGCAGGAACTTTACTATCAGGAATACTTCGATGCGCTCGCGACCGCCCACCCGAATTTCACCTACCACCCCGCGCTGTCCTCGCCCCTTGCGGACGAGCACTGGAGCGGCCACACCGGCTTCATCCACGACGTCGTGCTGGACCATTACCTCGCGGCGCATGCGAATCCGCAGGCCATCGAGTTCTATCTGTGCGGCCCGCCGATGATGATCAGGGCCTGCAGCAAAATGCTCGCCCAACGCGGCGTCGCGGCCGGCCAGCTCGCCTACGACGAGTTCTGAGTTTCCTCCCACCACGGCATTCCATGATCCCACCCCCCAACCACAACACCGCTGCCGTCCCCGCGCTCCGCGTCTATCTGAACCTCGCCAACCTGCTCGATCTCCGCGCCGACAGCGTGTGGCCCGGCTTGGATGGTCTGCCGCGCATGCAACGCCTCGCCGCCGACGGCTTCGAAGGTGTACAACTCATCGACGATGCCCCAGCCACGCCCGCTGCGCCGATCCCGCATTGCGGACTTGATCGCATTAACACTCCCGGCGAGGCGGATGCCATCGCCGCCAAGCATGCCGCCCGCGGCGACCAATGTCTCACCGTCCACGCGGGGTGGGGACTCGAGGATGATGCCGAGGTTGGCCGCCTCGTCGAAACGATCCTCATCGCATCTAACAAGCATGGCCTCCCGATCTTCATTGAAACCCACCGCGCCACCATTACCCAGGATCTCTGGCGCACGGTGAAAATCACCGAACGGTTTCCCGAAGTCCGCTTCAATGGTGACTTCAGCCACTATTACACCGGCCAGGAACTGGTTTACGGCGGAATGGAAATGAAGCTCGCCTTCATGGAGCCGATCTTCGCCCGCACCGGTTTCATCCATGGCCGCATCGGCAGCCCGGGCTGCATGCAGGTGGCTATTGGCGCTGGTAACGAACGCCCGCCGCTGGCCCACGGCGTGGCTGACTTTCTCGCCGACTTCAAGGCAATGTGGACTCGTGCGATGCTCGGGTTTCTGCGCTTCGCGGTTCCCGGGGAGTTCCTCATCTTCGCCCCCGAGCTGCTCGCCGGCACCTACTATTACGCCCGCTTGTTCCCCGGCGCGACCGGCCGCCTCACCGAGGAATCCGACCGCTATCAGGAAGCCCTGCTCTATCAGCGAATCGCCCGCGAGTGTTTCGCCGCCACGCTCCAGACATTGGCGGAGGGGTAAGGACCCCGTCGGCTCGGGCGATTTCAATTGCAGGTGATGTCGGCGGGGTGGGGGCCGATGTTTACAAACGGAGCATCTCGCGTGGCCGGATGGCCGAGGATCGTGACGTTCCACGGTGCCGGCCAGCGTGCGCCTCATCGGATTGGGGAGGTGGTTGTTTCGCTTGTCGTTGCGGCAAAAATCGGGTTGCCGACAGGAGCCTGATTCTTCCGTCCCCACATGGAGGGTTCGCGGGATGCCGCAGCCACGGGTCACGTCGGCACGCTCACTTTTCGGCACAGCAGCAGTCGCTGGCGAAGCGTGAGGCCACGAGATCCCAGTTCACCACACTCCAGAACGCAGCGACGTAATCGGGGCGGCGGTTCTGATAGTTCAGGTAGTACGCGTGTTCCCAGACATCCAGGCCGAGCAAGGGACGGCCGCCACAGCCGCCGAAGTCCGGGCCCATGATCGGATTGTCCTGATTGGCCGTCGAGCACACCGAGAGTATTCCATCCTTGCTGCAAAGCCATGCCCAGCCCGAGCCAAACCGGGTGGTCGCCGCCTTGGCAAAGGCCTCCTTAAAGGCCTCGAACGAGCCGAACGCCGCATCCAGCGCAGTGGCGAGTTCACCGGCAGGGGCCTTTGCACCGCCGGGGGCGATCATTTTCCAGAACAAGGTGTGGTTCACATGACCGCCGCCGTTGTTGCGCACCACCGTGCGGATCTCTTCCGGCACGGATTTCAGATCGGCAATCAGCTCGCCGGGGCATTTTGCCTCAAGTTCCGGCTTGCCGGCGATGGCGTTGTTGACGTTGGTGACGTAAGCCGCGTGGTGCTTGGTGTAGTGGATTTCCATTGTGCGGGCGTCGATATGGGGTTCGAGTGCGTTGAATGCGTATCCGAGTTCGGGAAGAGTGTAGGCCATGGTGCTTGAATTGTGTTGGTGGTTGTTGCATCACCCGGAACCGCACTGCGGCAGTTCGCCAGAGGCGATACCGTCACTAAAGCAAGCAATCCCCACTCCGCAAGGAACAATTGACTTTTCGCCTGATTTCGCCTTGATTGGGTGCGTTGCCGCTCCTGCCATGCACCTTGATGATGCCATCGCCCACTGTCTCGGACAAGCACACGTCACCGAGGAAACCCCGTTCGGTCCCGAGGTGCTCGTCTATAAAGTCGCCGGCAAACTGTTCGCCCTGACCGATCCGGGCGATTTTCCGCCGGCCATCAATCTGAAATGTGATCCGGCCCGGGCTCTTGATTTGCGCGACCAACACCCCGCCATCCGACCCGGCTACCACATGAACAAGACCCATTGGAACACCGTGGTTCTGGACGGCAGTCTCCCCGCCGCTCTGATCCGCGAACTCATCGACCACTCCTACGACCTCGTCGTCCGCAGTCTCCCCAAGAAACTCCGCGCAGACCTCCACGCGGCGTCGCACCGTCGGTATTCTCCCAACAACCCGCCCCCCGGTTGACGATAGTTTGAAAAGTGCCGCGCTTGCCTTTTCCAGTTTCCTTTTTGGGATGAAAGCATTTTTTCCGTGTCATTGTCCGCCGGTCTGCTTGACTGTGCGCAGCGCACGATGCCGGAAAATCCTCCTGAAGAGACCTTGCTGTTGGTGGACCCCGATCTCGATTTTCTAGATTGGGCCACCAAGCATTTGGCTGCGGACGGTCTCCGAATCCTCCGCTGCGACAATGCGGACAACGCGCTCAAGGTCATCACGAAAATGCCGGTCAACCTGGTGGTGGCGGCATTTGACCTGCAACCGTTCGATGGCATGGAGTTGTTGGCCCGCATCCGCCTGCAAAGCCCGCAGACGATGGTGATTCTCACGGCGGGCTTTCCGAGCACCGGCCAGATCATCGAAGCCACCCAGCGGGGTGCCCACGATGTGCTGCGCAAGGAATCGCTGCCGTTTGAACTGCGCCACATCGTGGAATCCTCGCTGCAAATCCAGGAAAACCGCCGGAGTGCCGACAGCCCGGACGCCACCGTGCCGAGCCCCGAGGGCCGGGTGAAGATCATCGGCGTGTCGCGGGCCTTGCAGGACGTTTTCAAGTTGGTGGGACGCGTCGCACGCACCGATGCCCCGGTGCTCATCACCGGCGAAAGCGGCACCGGCAAGGAACTCATCGCCAAGGCCATCCACGAATACAGCCCGCGCCGGAAACGCGAAATGATCACCCTCAACTGCGGTGCCATCCCGGAAAACCTCCTTGAAAGCGAACTTTTCGGTCACGAAAAGGGCTCTTTCACCGGGGCTCTCGCCCGCCGCGCCGGACGCTTCGAGCAGGCCGATGGCGGCACGCTCTTTCTCGATGAAATCGGTGACATGCCGATCTCCATCCAGGTCAAGCTGCTCCGCGTCCTGCAAGACGGCAGCTTCTCCCGCGTGGGTGCCAATGAAACGCTCACCGCCGATGTCCGCATCATTGCCGCCACCCACAAAAACCTCAGCGCCGAAGTGGCCAGCGGCCGCTTCCGGGAGGATCTTTACTACCGCCTCAACGTGGTGGAACTGCGCATTCCCGCCCTGCGCGAGCGCCCGGAAGACATTCCGCTGCTGGCCGAGTATTTCCTCCAGCGCATCACCCGGAAAAACGGCATGGCCCTCATCCGGATCTCCGCCGAGGCCATCGCCACCCTCCAAACCCACCACTGGCCTGGCAACGTCCGCGAATTGGAAAACACCATCGCCCGTGCCTGCGCCCTCGCCTCCTCCACCATTCTCTTGCCGGCGGACATTCCCTTGGCCTTTGCCCCAGGCAGATCTCAACTCGGCCTTCCGGAAGTCCTCGACCGGCTCATCAACTCGGCCCCCATCGGAGTTGACGTCATCGACTGGCTCTCCAGTGAAATCGCCGGACGTGCCATCGAGCGTGCCGACGGCGATCTGAAAACCGCCGCCATCGCCCTTGGCATTCCGCCTGCCAGCCTGAAAAACCGCCTTTCCCGCCACGCCTGATAGACCCCGAATCATCCCCTGCCACGCCCCTGCCGCTCCACCTGACCGAGTCACCCAATCCCCCTGCCCCTGGTGCGCACGTCTCTTTTCATCGTCCTCCTCGCGCTCCCGCTGACCCTCCCGGCGGCGGAAGAGCCCGCCGCATTCCGGCAGGGCGAAGCGGCGCTGACCTCCGGATTGTGGGAGGTCGCCGCCATCCGTTTCAACCAACTCCTCCAGGATCCGACTTTGGCCAGCGACCAGAAATCCCGCGTCGCCATCCGCCTTGCCGAGGCTTGGATTCACAGCGGCAACCCCGCCGATGCCCTCAACCTCCTCCGCCAGTCGTTCGCAGCAAAGGACCCGGCAGCCTATTTCTGGAAAGCCCAAGCCCTCGCCGCCAGCGGCCGCCTCGCCGAGGCCGTGGACACCTTTGCCGCAGCCCTCGACAACCACCAAGCACCCTATCGCGAGGAAGCCCTGCTCTCCCGCGCCAGCCTCCAGCTTGCCCTCACCCAAACCGATGCCGCCCTGCTCTCGCTCAAAGCCCTGGGCACCGATGCCGCTCCAGCCACCGCCGCCCGGGCCCGCCTCCGCCACGCCGCAATCCTGCTGGACCTGGGCGATACCCAAAACGCCCGAGCTGCCATGCCAAAGGCGGACACCATCGCCCCCGCAGACCGCTCCCAGGCCGCCCTGCTGGAGGCCCGCCTGCTGGCTGCCGAGGGCGACGCGGCGGCCGCCATCACCGGCTTTGCCGCGCTCCTCGATCAACCCCAAGGCCAATCCCTTGCCGGCTACCACGCCGCGGCCCTCGGCCTGGCAGACGCACTTGCCGCCCAAGGCTCACCAGCCGACGCCGCCAAGTCGCTGCTATCCTTCATCCAGGGCCATCCGGAGTCCCCCTTGCTAGAGGGCATGTTCCAGCGTTTGCTGCAATGGCTGCCCAGCCCTCCCACTCGCGACGATCCCATTCTCGAGCAACTCGCCCAGTGGCTTCCCCCGCTGCCCCCGCCGGCTGCCAGTGCCATCAATACCAGCAGTTCCGGTGCCGTCGCCGCCTGGCCGGTCATCTCCGAAGTCTCCAACCTCGCTGCGTTTTCCCTCTACACCCGCGCCATCGGCCTGCAACGCCTCAACACTCCGGAAGCCAGCATCGAAGCCCGCCGCCTCATGACCCGCCTCCGCTTGGAGAGCCCGGCCCACGTCCTCGCCGCCCGTGCCCTGCTCCAAACCGGACGTTGGCTCCTCGAGCAAGGCCACACCCGCCAAGCCCTCACCGCGCTCGCGACCGTCCGCGAGACCGCCAAATCCACAACCCTTGGTGGCGAGGCTACCTTTCTCTCCGCCCAAGCCGCCTTCGCCGAGGGCGATCCCAAACAAGCCATCCGCCTGTTTGAGGAGGCCTCCAAATCCCTCCCTGCCCGCGCCGCCGACACTTCCCGCCTCAACACTGCCATCGCACGTCTTTACCAAGGCGAAACCATCAGTACCCGTGAAACCTCCGCGATGACTCCCGGCACCCTGGCGGACTTCGAACTCGAGCAAGCCCTCGCCACCACTCCGCCAGCCGCTGCCATAACCGCCATCAATGCCTTCCTCACCCGCCACCCCGAGCACCCGCGCAGCGCCGAAGCCAGCCTCGCCGCCGTGGATGCCGCCCTCGCCACCAGCCCCCCGGACCTCGCCATGGCCCGGTCCCGCCTCGACGCCCTGGCGGCCACCCCAACTGCCATCGAGGCGCTCCCCCCCGCACGCCTGGCCCTCACCCGGCTCCGCTTCACCGACCTATCCAACGAGCCGAAAGCCACCATCACTGCGGCCAGGACCTTCCTTGAAGCCTTCCCCGGTGAGCCCGCTGCAGCCGATGCCGCCCTCGTGCTCGGCCGCAACCAGTTCCAATCAGGTGACTACAATGCCGCCCGGATGACCCTCGAAAAGCTTGCTGCCGCAGACCCCTCCCCCGGCCGCGCCCAGGCCGCATGGCTCCTCGCCGCTCGTTCCGCAGCCCTCGTCCCCTCTCCGCAATCCCGCGAGGAAGCCCTGGTTCTCTTCAATCATGCCATCGCCAGCAAAGGCCCGCTCGCCCCCATCGCCACCATGGAAAAAGCCAGGCTCATGATCGACCTCAACCATCTCGCCGAAGCCGCCGCCTTGCTCCGCAAATGGTACGAGTCCCTCGCCAAGGACGAGCCCCTCCGCCTGCCGGCCGGCTTCCTGCTGGGCGAAGCCCTTGGCGCCCAAGCGATCAAAAAGCCGGAACTCCTGGCCGAGGTCCTCCTTCTCTATCAAAACCTCCTGACCCATCCCAAGGTGGACCCTGCCACCCGGCACCGCCTCCAATACCTCCGCGGCCAGACGCTCGAGCAACTCCCCAGCTCCAAAGACCCATCCGTCAAACGCGTTGCCGAAGCCCTCGAAGCCTACGATTCCGTCCTCGAAGCCGCCGCCAGGAAACCGCCCGCCGAGTGGGAATGGTTCGAGCGTTGCGGCTTCCGCGCCCTCGAGATTTACGAAGCCGCCCAACGCTGGCAACCCGCCATTGCCATCGCCAAGAAAATCGCCGCCTTCAAAGGCCCGCGTGCCGATGAAGCCGCCGCCCGCGCCCGCTCCCTCCAACTCAAACACATGATCTGGGAAGATGAATAGCCAACCTCGGCAATGCCCAATGCCATCGGTCCCATGCCCCTCCCCCGCTTCCCCGATACCCTCTAACTCCACATCCATGCTCCCCCTCCTCATCACCGGAAAATCAGGCCGAATGGGCCAGGCCGTCCTGCAAGCCGCCACCACCGAACCCGCCGTCGCCATCGCCGCCACGCATGATGCCGGTGAAGACCTGGCAGCCGCCATTGCCAATGCCGCCGCAGTCATCGACTTCTCCGTCCATTCCTTCACCACTCAACTCCTGGCCGCCGCCCTGGCCCACGGCACCCACCTCGTCATCGGCACCACCGGTCACACCGACGCCGAGCGTGCCGCCATCCTCGAAGCCTCAAGCCAAATCCCGATCGTTTACGCCTCTAACTTCTCCATCGGCGTCAACACGCTCTTCTGGCTCACCCGCCAGGCCGCCCGCATCCTCGGTCAGGACCGCTTCGACATCGAGGTCGTGGAGATGCACCACCGCCACAAAATCGATGCGCCCTCCGGCACGGCCCGCACCCTCCTCGAAATCCTCAATGCGGCCACCGGCACGGCCTACTCCACCGATGTGGTCCATGGCCGCGTCGGCAACATCGGTCCACGGCCCCCTCGCGAAATCGGCATGCACACCCTGCGCGGAGGCGATGTCGTGGGCGATCACACCGTCATCTTTGCCGCCGATGGCGAGCGGGTCGAACTCACCCACCAGGCATCCTCCCGCCTCACCTTCGCCGTCGGTGCCATCCGCGCCGCCCTCTGGCTCACCCCCAAATCCTCCGGTCTCTACGACATGCAGGATGTCCTCGGCCTGAAATGCAAATGACAACAGCACGCCTCGCTCCCACCCCGAAGCTTGGAGAGCCATCCCCTCTTGCTCTCTCCCGCTAATCTGCTATCTCTTCACTGATAACCGATCACCGATAACCGATCCCATGCGCCTACCACTCCTCACCATGCTGCTCCTCAGCGCCTGCCAACCGTCCAAGTCCGCGGCCCAAGCTGTGGCTCCGGCCGCCGCCACACCCGCCCAGGCCAGCCTTAATTCCTCTGTCGTCCGGCTCAATTCAACCGTGCAAGCATGGAGCGCCGGCCAGCCATGGGAAAAGGCCCCGCCCACCAGTCGGCGGGCGCTGGCCGCCATCGTCGCCCCCCAACAAGTCCTCACCACCTCTGAAATGGTGGCCGACGCCACCTATCTGGAATTTGAATCCCCGGATGGCACCCGCTTTGCTCCTGCCAAGGTCATTGCCGTGGATTACGAAGCCAACCTCGCCCTGCTCGGGCCCGTCTCCGCAGACACAGGTGACAAGTTGTTTGAAAACACCAAGCCACTCGAACTCGCCACCGCGCCCACCCTCGGCCAGACGCTGGATATCTATCAAATCGAGGACAACGGTGCCGAACTCCGCACCACCGGCACGCTCCAAAGCATCGATGTCTCATCCAACTTCCTGCCCGGTCACAATTTTCTAACCTATCTGGTGAAAGCCTCGATGCAAAGCGCCGCCAGCAGCTTCACGGTTCCCGTGATTCAGCATGGCAAACTCGCCGGGGTGCTTTCGAGCTACAACTCCAAGGATCAAATCTGTGATGTGTGCGCCACGGACATCGTCGCCCGCTTCATCAAACAAGCCACGGCGGGGCCCTACGTCGGCTTCCCCAGCCTCGGCGTTGCCATCGCCCGCACCGAGGACCCATCCTTCCGGCAGTGGCTCAAACTCCCGGATGACCAAGGCGGCGTCTATATCAACTCGGTGCGCAAGGGCGGCGCGGCCGCCGCCGCCGGAATCAGGAAAGGCGACGTCATTCTCGCCGTCGACGGGCACCGGATCGACCGCCGCGGTTACTACCAGCATGTCACCTACGGCAGCCTCGGATGGGGGCACCTCGCCCGCGGTGAACGCTCCGTCGGCGACCTCATCACCCTCTCGCTGATTCGCGAGGGTCAACCGCTGGAAGTCAAGGCCACCCTCACCCGCGAAGAGGAACACACCCGCCTCGTGCCCAACTACAAATTCGACAAGGCCCCCAACTATCTCGTCAAAGGCGGCTTCATCTTTCAGGATCTCACCCTCCCCATGCTTCAGGCATTCGGCGAGGACTGGAGTGCCCGCGCCCCGCTCAACCTGCTGGATGTCTATGAAAACCCGGAAAAATACCACGACCGCGCCGAGCGCATCGTCTTTCTCAGCGCGGTCATTCCCACGCCCGCCACCGTCGGTTACGAATCCCTCCGCAACCTCATCGTCCGCAGAGTCAATGGCAAGGACATCCGCAACATGAAGTCCCTCATCGAGGCCTTCAATGCCAACCTCACCGCACTCCACTCCATCGAGTTTGATGAGGAGAAATTCACCATCTATCTCGATGAAGCCAGTTCCTCCAGCGTCGATGCCCAACTGCTCCAGCGCGGCATCCCCCGCCTCTCCCGCGCCGAGTAGAACCTCTGCCAAAAAAAATTCCGTCGGACCGGACGGACCCGTCCGATCCGTCCGATCCGCTTCCCTAACAACCAGCAACCGATAACCAACCACCGGCGCGCAGCGCCCCCTCCTCCACCATGTCCCCTCCCCTCGCCCGCCCCGTTGGCACCCGCGTGCTCCTGATGGGCACCTGCCTGTGCGATGCCTTTTACGACGATGTCGCCCGCGCCACCGTCCAGGTTCTCGAGCACCTCGGCGTCACCGTTGAATACCCCGAGGATCAAACCTGCTGTGGCCAACCTGCGTTCAACTCCGGCGATTGGAGTGCCTCGCGCAAGATTGCCCGCCATGGTGCCAGGGTCTTTGCCGGCGATCTCCCGGTCATCGTCCCCTCCGGTTCCTGCGCGGCCATGAATGCCCATGGCAATGCCCTCCAGTTCGAGGAGCAACCGGACCCCGCCGTCCAGTCGTTGGGCGAGCGCACCTGGGAAGTCATCGACTACCTCCACAACGGTCTCGGCATCAAGACCTGGCCCGGCCAGTTCACCCAACCCACCCGCCTCGCCTTCCATCGTTCCTGCCACAGTCGTGGCACCGCCACCGGTGCCGCCGCCCGCACGCTGCTCGCCTCCATCGCCAACGCCACCGTCATCCCCTTCGGCCAAGCCGAACAATGCTGCGGCTTCGGCGGCACCTTCTGCGTCACCTTCCCTCACATCTCCGGGCGCATGGGCACCCTCAAACTCGACCACATCCTCGACATCCACCCCGACCTCCTCGTCGGCGTGGACATGTCCTGCCTCATGCACCTCAGCGGCCTCGCCCAGACCCAGGGCCGCCCTATCAAACACCAACATGCCATCCAGGTGCTTCGCGACAGCCTCGGCCTCGGGTGACTTGGCTGCGCTTATGGCAGGGCCGCATCTCCGGGGCGTCCGGAAGGGGCCAGCCCGTAGTCGGTTACACTTAGTCGGTTACACTTAGTCGACTCGCTTAGTCGATTCCGTCTTCCGGCTCGATTGAGGTAGGGACACCGGTTGCCCGGTGCCCCCCTCGCAGATCCCGGCGTGCGGACTTCCCGCACCGGGCTCCTCAGGAAAGCGCGCACACGGAACCAGCGCCGACCCAAAGTGCCAGACACCAGTCCCCTTTGCAAGCAGGGAGCATGACACCGTGGTCGGAAGTATTCTTGTCCCGTGGTGAGTGCTATGCTTGCGTTGCTTTCCTGCCCGCTCCTTCGCCGTGTGACAGGTGTTACCGTCTCTGTTCAGGCGGATGCGACCCTCCCTGTGGCCGATGGAATTCCCTGGGTACGCTTCAGCCATGACGTTTCCCCATCCATCGGCCTCCCAGTCGGCCGCCGGGTTCCTGTTGTTCACGCGGTGCCTCCCGCGAAGTTCCAATGGGTTACCTGTCAGGTCTGCAACACCCGGTAGTTTCCACTGGCTAGGTTTTGAAACATCAGATCTTTCATCTGACAAGAAGCGCCTTGCTTGGCTCGGCGCACAACGCTTAATGTGATGCCACCGCGCTAATGGGTGGCCTTGTCGGGTGGTTGAGTGGTGAATGGAAGGTTGGCATACATGATATATTCGGCGGATCCTTGCTCTATTGCGCCACTGGAGGCTTTTCGCGCTTCAGGATGAATAGAATGTCATTCACCGAGTCGGGCTTCGACTCAAACGCCGTCGATCGTCCGCCACGTCCCTCGGGGATACAGATCTTGAGATTGTCGCCCTCCAGTTCATAGATTCCCAGGTTGGTTTTCTGAATCCCCTCCGTGAGGTCGATACACCGGGGCTTTTTGGTCAGGTCTAGCGTGTAGGAAAATACTGTTGTTTTGTCCCCGAACTTTTGCGTGATTTTATCTTTAGTAATTACCCACTTGAGGATTTTGATGGCCTCGTCGGGTGTCTTTCGACCGCTGTCCTCAGCCGATACGAATTTCCAGGTTCCTTGGATCTGTTCGGCGTCGTTCTTCGCATCGGTTTTCGATGTGTCGGCTTGCTTGGCCGGCAGCGGAGTTAATGACTTCTCAGCCGCCACAGAAAACGGAGTGCAGATGAATTGGATGAATGCAAATGTGATAAGTGCTAGGCTTCTCATATTGTGTTTTTTGTGATTGTGCCGAACGCCTCAGTCTGCCGCGGGGTGACAGGGAAGCTTGGGGTTGGCGGTTGTGGGGCTGGTGCCCGTCGGCAGGAGTGAATTGTTCGACACTGTCGGCAGGAGTGATTTGTTCGGCCGTTGCCGGTTCTCGGTTCGCTTGGTCTTCTCCCGCTCCATGGCATTTTGAATGATTTGGTGGAGATCGTAGCCGAAAGAGGCTGCCAGGGCCTCCCTGGCGTCGCGGACTTCTTGGATAATTGGATTGTTCATGGCATCTGAGGTAATAGGGAATCGGGGGTACAGAGAATGGGGATGAAATAATCGTGGTAGCTGCAAAACTCCACGAGTTCCTTTTGTAGGACAGGATTGGCAAGATGCGCGCAGTTCCAGGTCAGGAGGTAGTCAATCCTATGCAGAACGCACATGGCAAGGTGAGACGCATCCATCACAGCTCGCGGTGGTAGTCGGAGAAGTCGCGCAAGGTCCATTGCCAGCGGTTCAACCTCTGCGGTCACTGTCAAGTGGCGGATTCCATCCAGATACCCGAGTCTTCCTGCTGCTGCCTCGGCATCACCCTTCGCGGCCTCGTCGGCGACAAAAATGGACGTGTACAGCGCATACCTTTTGCGCTCGGCGTTCCACCAAGTGTGGGTGCTCTGCTGGTCTGCGGCAACAGCGGGTAATCCGCTCGGACGGGCTGCCAAGTAGCTCGGTATGGTCGTCTCCAGGTAAACCGATTGCATGTGACTAAAAATACACGTCGCGGGTCATTGGTCAAGTCCGCAAATTGGCGGCCCATCGGGGCGCGGGAGCCTCCCACCGCCTCATATTTGCCGAACGTTTAATGTGATGGCACCGCGCGATTGGGGGGCGATTGAATGGAAATTGTCGAGCTGAGAGCGGTTGCCATACATGATTTGTTCGGCGATTTTCATGCGCTTCCTGGCATTCACTTAGGCCAGTTGTTGCCGTAGAACTCCCATTTCGGATTGGGGTTGGCAGGGTGGTTATGGATCGCTAAATCTCCCTCCACCAACGGGGAGAAGACGTAGTAGGCAATCGGCTTCATGAATCTATCCACGAGTTGCTCAAAATTCGTTCTCCCGGCTTTCGAGAACACGGGGTAGTGAATTGTAGACGGAGTTGGGTTCGTGGTCTCGTATCCGCGTCCCCATGCATACGGAGCGTAGACTGCGGAGTAAGAACGGAGAAGCAGGTAGCCAACGACATAGGCTACCAGGCACAGGCCAACAATCACTAGTAGCTTCTGGTTCATTTTATTGGGTTGGTTTTCAGCCGAACAGGTATTCAACGACTGGTCGTGATTGATCGCGACGCGTCGCCTTACGTTGCGAGAAGTGGCCTGCACGGGGGCAGGATGCACGGTTTCGAGCCCCGACGCAAGGGACATTTGCGACGGGGAAGCATTTTCTTCCGGAATTTCAGCATCACGCTTTTGGGTAGGCGCCGGAGGCTCGAGGCTGGCTAGCCGGCGTGGCCCTGCGAACAGAACAATGCCGGGACCGGTCCGGTGCGGAATGGGGCTGCGTGCGTTACAGGGGCTTGGGGAGGGATCATGTCCGTTAGTGCCGCAGATCAGGCATCACACGGGCATCTTATTGGCTGTGGACAAGAATGTCCACCCTCCATATTTCAGGAATCAAGCGGGCTGCGGACGCTGAGGCCGGGTTGGTTAAGGACGTGGAGGTAAATCTGGGTAGTGTTGACGTGGGTGTGACGTTTGGTGGAGCCGGATGCCGGTGCCGTAGAGGAGCCGGGCCATGAGGAGCGGGAGCCCCTCAAGGTGCTGAAGGACGCGGTGGGTTTCGTCTTTGGTAAGGACGAGGGGGGGGCAGAGGATGGGCTCCAGCGAGCGGGCCTGGCCGGCCAGTCCCTGACAATCGAAGGCGGCGACCCAGGGGAGGCCGGGAAT
>JAPLUI010000234.1 GCA_026397725.1 Verrucomicrobiota bacterium
ATGCTTCACGCCGAAGATTTCAACATTCAACATTCAACTTCCAACATTCAATGATCAAGTAAGAGCAAGACATGACACCGCATCGGCACTTCTGCCACCCGCAAACCCATGCGCGGATGATTCACGAATTCGTCTGAAACGCCAAAAAAGTGCCAACTCATTTTCCGCCGGGATCAGCAACTGTGAACATTCAATGATCAAGTAAGAGCAAGACATGACACCGCATCGGCACTGCTGCCACCCGCAAACCCATGCGCGGATGATTCACGGATTCGTCTGCAACGCCAACCAGTGCCAACTCATTTTCCAGATGATGTTCAGCCCGCGCTGGCCATGGCAGCGCAGGGCGTGGGCATGGGTCATGCCGCGCTGGCGCAACGCGTAATCCAGCGCTGCCTGACCGTCGGTGAGGTGGATCAGCCGGTTGGCCACCTGGGGGTCTCGAAGTTGCGCCGCACAATCTCGGCATGGGCCAAATCGTCTTTCACGAACAAACTAACAATCGGTTCGCCCATCATGACTTTGCTCCTTCGTTGGGTCTGTTGACCGCACCGGACAGGGTGAAATAGAAACACGCGCCTTGGCCCACTCCGGGGGACTCCACCCAGATCCGGCCGCCGTGCAATTCGATGATCCGTTTGACGAGGGCCAAGCCGAGGCCGGTCCCTTCGACTTGCGGATTGAGGCGCACGAACAGGCCGAACAACTTCTTCTGCTGGCCCGGCGCGATCCCGCCGCCGTTGTCGCGCACGAAAAACACCGGCTCCGTGCCGCGCGTCTCCATGCCGATCGCGATGCGCGGTTCTTTCTGATCGCCCATGAACTTGCAGGCGTTGTCCACGAGGTTCTGGAAAACCGCCACCAAGCGCGCGCGGTTGCCGTGCAACACGGCGGGTGTTGCCGTGACCACCACTTGCACGCCCCGCTGCGAGATCCGTCCAGCCGCCAAGGCCAGCGCCTCGGTGACGACCACCGACAACGCCACATCCTCTGGTGGGCTCGGCTGGTGGTCGACGCGCGACAGTTCGAGCAATTCCTCCAGCAACCGTCCCATCTGGTCCGCCGCCGCGTGAAGATACCCCAAGTCCTTCGCCATGTGGGCTGAGTTCTGGTCGCGGATGTCCTCTTCCAGATGCCCGAGGAAGGTTTGGATCGTCACCAACGGACTGCGCAGGTCGTGGGAGACGGCATAGGTGAACTGCTCCAACTCCTGGTTCTTGGCCTGCACGGCTGCTTCCGCCTGCTTGCGTTCGGTAATCTCGTTTTGTAACTGCTCACTGGCCGCAATAGCATCCCGCATCAGATTGAGCGCGGCGGCGCGGGATTGGCGCAACTCGTCGTTGATCGCTTGGAGCGTGTCCGCTTGCTGCCGGAGCAAATTGTTCAGGTGGATGATGCGGGCAAAGGCCTTCACCCGCGCCGCCAGCTCGCGGTTGGCGATGGGTCGCGCGATGTAACCGTCCGCACCCGAGTCAAAACCGTCCGACTGCTGCTCGCTTTCCGTGTAGGTGCCGGAGACAAGGACCACCAAGACATCGGACAAGGCCGGGTCGCCTTTGATGCGGCGGCACAGTTCCATGCCGTCCATCGCCGGCATGTCCCGATCCGATAACACCAACTGTGGATGAAACGTCGCCAGCGTGTCGAGCGCCGCCACGCCATTTGCCGCCGTGGCGGTGACGTAACCGGCATTTTCCAGCAGATGCGCCGTGCCTCGCGCGACGTCGGCATCGTCATCCACCACGAGGATTCGGATTTGATCAGCGTTCATGGGCGGACATGTTCCTGTGCCTGAGCCAGGCTCGTTTGAACCGCCGCAATCCACGTTGCCGGGAAACGGGTGGCGTCGGTCATCCAGGACCGGAGCGTCTCGACCGCGCCCGCGTTCCCGGCCAACTCATCGGCGACGCCAGCCGCGAGCAAGGCCCCGGTGTGCGGGAATTTTCCGCTCCACTCCGGCCCGACGGCGTGATCGAACCCGGCGGTCAGCGCATGCAGTTGGTCATCGGCCAGATGTTTGCGCCGCGAGTCGTGCAGCGCGACGGCGGCGGGCGAAAGTTTCTCGTAGTCGGATTGCTTCGCCGGGATGGCGGTGCTCAGTTCTTGCACCAGCAGTTCCAACTGGACCTGCAACAGCAGCGTCGGCATGCCGCGCCCGGCGAGGACGCGGCCCAGCCATTGTACCTGTTGGAGAATCTGCGCCGGTTCGTAGTGAACGAGCGTGGCCAGCCACGCGGCGTCGCTGCGGGCAAACCGCCGGCCGCGTTCGCCGTAGCGGTGCTCGAAATAGGGAAAGCGCTGCCAGCAGAGATCGGCGGCGCGGAGTGCGGCCTGGACTTCGCGTGCATCGGCCGGTACGGGATGTCGACCGGCCTCGGGATTGATGGAGGTGATGAGAAAGGTCTTGGATTCCGGTTGGAACGGATACAGTGCCTGAAAGACCGCTGCGAGCTGGTCAAACAATTCGTTGGCGGCTTGCGCCAGTTGCTCGCGCTCCGCCGCGCTCAGGCGAAGGGCGTTCATGCGCTGCTGATACTGCGCCCACCGGGCATGAACCGCCGCTCCGTACGGGCGCAGGTAGGCCAGACCTTCCTCGCCCGCGAGCAGGAACGCCCGGGCATAAATTGGCCGCAACACTTGCACGCCGAGCGTCGAGCCTTCCACAACATACAGGCTGCCCAGCAATGTCAGCGGCTGGTCCACGGAACGGAGACGAAGCTGCTCAGTTGCTTTCAGTGCGGCCTCGCCGGCTTCCTTGAGGTCCGCCACGGCCCGCGGTTCAAAATAGCGCAGGTCTTGCTGGAGCAACGGCAGTTTGCGCATGTCGTTGTTCCAGACGGACGCGACGCGTTCGTCAGCGCAAGCGGCCAGCGCCTGCTCCAGCACGCCGTGAATTACCGATAGGGCGCGAAGCTGGCCGACATACGATTCCAGCGGCAACTGGCAGGCGGCCAGGGCCTGAAAAAACGGCGCGGTCTGCAGCCGGCCATGTGCCACGAAGGTCGCCGCCTTGAGTTCTTCCATCACGGTCAGTTGTTGTCCGAATAGTCCTGGTTTCATGGGTGCGGTGCTCCTTGCGTTGATGGTTGGATTGGGAGGGCGGCGAAAAACGTCGCGCCGTGGCCGGGTTCGCTCTCCACCCAGAGTCGGCCGCCGTGGGCCTCGACGACGAGGCGTGCGATGGTCAAGCCCAAGCCGACGCTACGTTCACCGGCAGTCTTCCGCGTGCCGGCTCGCGCGAACGCCGAAAACAGCCGGGCCTGATCTTCCGGCGCAATGCCGGAGCCTTCGTCGCGCACCGCGAACACAAGCTGCGTGTCGTCCCAGCGTGCCGACAACCAGACGCGCTGGCCGGCCACGGAATGTTCGACGGCGTTGCCGACGAGATTCAGGAGAACTTGCTGGAGCTTGGAAGCGTCCACGCGCAACCGCCGCGCGTCGCTCGCCGCGTCCACCAGCAGCGTGACTTTCTTTTTCTCCGCGACCAGCCGGACAATCGGCACGGCCCCGGCCAGAATTTCCGGCACGCTCGCCAGCGCGAGGTCGAGGCGCAGCTTGCCTGACTCGATGATGGCGACATCCAGGAAATTATCAATCAACCGTTTCATGCCGGTGGCGGCGGCGAGGCCGGTGCGCAGGAACTCCCGGTGTTGCGCGGTGAGTTGCGCCCCGGCTTCGTCGAGGACGAATTCGAGGTAAGTCATGATGACGCCGAGCGGTTTGCGCAGGTCGTGCGCGGCCATGCCGAGGAACTGGTTCTTGAGCTGGTTCAACTCGCGCAGTTCCGCGTTCGCCAGGTGCAACTGCCGGGTCAAGTCGTTCAACTCGCGGTTCAACCCGAGCACTGCGTGCCGCAAGTGCGCCTGCTCCGGGAAATCGAGACTGCCCAGCGCCAGCGTGCCCGCAGGCAGCGCGAAGCAGCGGAACTGAAAGCTCTCCGGCACGCCGGCGGCGGTTTTCAGCGCGAGCAACTGCACGCCGTCGCTGCCGCCGTCCGGCACGCGGGTGAAATCCACCACGAGTTCCGCCAGCGTCCGCCCCACCGCATCCGGGCCGAGCACGCGCATGGCCTGGGCGTTGGCCGACACCACGCGTCGGTCCGCGTCCAGTTGGAGCGCGAGCACCGGGGCCGTTTCCATGACGTAGGCGAGCGCCGCAGCGGCGATGACGGGGTCAGTTGCCATGAGTTTTCATCCACGCTTCCAGTTCGGTCAGCGACGGCAGGTACTGCACGCCGGTAATCTGTTCGGCGCGTTCCCGGCCGCCCCACCGGAACGCCTGGCCGCCGACGAGGATGGGCAGCGCGGGGAACCGGGCCCGGATTTCCGTGGCGGCGTTGAGCAGCGCGTCCATGCCGTAATAGATCGTGACCGAGAGCACCGCCACATCCGGTTTTTTGTCCGCGAGGAGATCGGTCAGGTCTCGGATCGGCGTGTTCGCGCCGAGGAAGTAACCGCGCCAGCCGTTCAACTCGAACAGGTCAGCGACCATCTTGCCGCCGAGTTGGTGAAATTCGTTAGCCACGCAACAGACCACGGCCGACCGGTTGCGCCGGGGCTGCGTGAAGAGCCGGGGATAGACGAGGTTGAGCAGGCTCTCCGTGATCGCCGTGGCCAGATGCTCCGTGGCCACCGACACCCGGCCCGATTCCCAGAGTGTGCCCACTTCGTACAGCGAGCGTTGAATCAGGTCCGTGTAGAGCGTCCGCAACTCCATGCCGCTCCCCAGCCAAGCCTCGAATTCCGCCCGGCACCGCTGCCAGTCCCCGGCCACGAGGGCGTCCACATAACGGCGGTAAGCTTGGACCATGGCTGCTAAGAAATTGCTTTCCTGGGTGGCTGAGTTTTCATGATGCGGGAAAATCAGGGCTGAATCAGGCGAAAGAACAGCTTACCCGAGCGGAGTGGCAGGGGGAACGAAGTGGCGGTGAAGGTCACGCTTTGCGCGGCGGCGGCGTGAGCATTCAGCAGCAGCGTCACCCCGCCGTGACTGGCGAGCTTGACAATGCAATGGCGGTGGGGGTGGGGGTGGCGGCTAGGTTGGTTTTCATCGGATGGTTTCTAGCATTCATGGTGGGGTGTTCAATTTCCCGACACTTGCAGCCGGAAGAATTTCCTGGGTTCGGGGCCGATGGGGACATTCATCGAAAGCGGGCCGCCGGTACCCGGGAGGGACGGTCCGACGTTGAGCCAGCTCGCGATGGTCAGGTTGCTGCTCGACTGAAGTTGGTAGCTCCGATTGGTAGTGCTCGCCCAGGTCGCCCGGATTCCGTTGCTTTCTCGAGAGATCGTCAGCCGGGGGCACTCATCCACCGGGGCGATACGCCAGATGAGGTCGTTGTCGAGTTGGCTGGCGTAAAGCGCGCCGTCCGGACCGAAGGCAAAGCCGCTCATGCCGCCGAAGCTCGTGCCGACTTGCGACACGACGCCATTGGTGTCCAGCCGCATCAGGTTCCAGTTGGTGCCGACGAAATAGACGTCCGTTCCCCAGAACCCGCCGGGGCTGCGGGCGATGATCGTGTTGGCCTGGGCTTGCGCGTAACTGCCGTTGACCAACGCGCCGCTGGCACTGTAGAGCCGGAGCACCGAATCGTTCGCGCCAACGATGATTCGCCCCAGCGAATCCACGGCGAGCGGGAAGGCCAGCGGGAGGGTGATCAGTACGGCCGGTGTCGAGTTTGTCATGGTCCAAATCCGTCCGCCGACGCTGTCGCTGATGAGCAACCGGCCCCCGATCTCATCATGGACGAAGACATTCGGGTTGAAGCCAAAATCCGTGGGTCCGTAGATCGTGGTGATGGTGCCGTTGGGGAGGATTTTCACGAGCTTGCCCACTTCGGAATTGAGTTGTTCCCCGCCCACGATCACCGCGCCCGGCGTGCCGGAGAATTGCCCGGTGGTGTCGTAATAGACCGCGTCCGGATCGGTGATGGCCGTGTTGCCGTATTCTTCCACGGGCGAACCGCCGGGACCGACGCGATGAATCTTCACCGCGTCACTGTTGCCACCGCCGGAGCCGTAGTTGTCGCGCCCCACGAACAACGTGCCATCGGGCGCGAAGGAAAGCCGTACTGGATCAGTGACGCGGGCATAGATGGTGGTCTGGGTGCCCGGCACTACCGGTGGGGCAAAGCGGTAAATGCTATCCGCCTGGAAATCGCTGACGTAAAGCGCGCCCTCCGGCCCGAAGGCCAGCGCGGGAAAGTTGGCCCCCGAGTTCATGACGAAGCGGTGGCCGACCACGGTCGTCGTTCCGTCGGTGGCGATGCGGATCAGGTCGCCATTGGGCGCGACGGCGTAAAGGTCCGTGCCCCAGGCACCACCGGGACCGCGCACAATCGGGCTGCCGGCTTTCACCGTGGCAAAGCTGGCGTTTGAGAGCGTTCCAGCGCTGGTGTAGAGCCGCAGTTGCGTGCTGTCGGTGGTGTCAACCGCAATCCGATTCAGCGCGTCCACGGCGATGCAGGCTGCTTGGTTGACGCTGAATAGCACGGTCGGCGTGCCGCCGGAGCTGACGAGAACTTTGCCGTTGCTGATCTCGGTGATGAGCAAGCGACCCGACTGGTCGAAGGCGAAGTCGGTCGGATTCCACAAGCTGGCGCTGGGGCCAAACAACGTTGTCACCGTGCCGTCCGGCGCAATTGTGGTGATCTTGCCGGTGGTGCCGCTGTTGTGGACGCCCCCCACGAGCACCGAACCGGGCGTGCCAGACACCGCCCCGGTCACGTCCACAATCAAGGCGTCCGGGTCACCGATCGCCACGTTGCCAAACTCGGTCACGAGCGAGCCGCCCGGCGCGACGCGATGGATTTTCACGGCATCGGCGCTGCCGCCGCCGGAACCGCTGGCGTCGCGGCCGACGTAGAGCGTGCCGTCCGGGGCAAAGGACAAGCCCTGCGGGTCCGTCACGAAGGCATGGATGGAGACGCTGGAATCGTTGACGACGGGTTGAGCCCGCGTCGTGGCCTGCAGCACCAGCGCGGCAAGGATGGCTAAGGTGTGTTGCATCGGACGTGTCTTGAGTTTCATGTTTTTGGAAAACGTGTGGCTAATGGTCGGTTGTCGATTGATGAGGCGTTGCGCACCGGTGTACGAGCCGGACGCAGTCACCGGAATCGGCCCGGGGCCATCGCCGCCTGCTAAGGAATTGCTTTCCTGGGTGGCACGCATGAGGGAGCGAAAGCTGGGCTCGCAGAGCGAGGAAAAGAACTTGCGGGAGGGGGGCTGGAACGGCGGAAAAAACGCAGCCACGGAGCCTTCCAAGACCAGTGGTCTGGCTGGATCATGGCAGCAATCGGGCATTGTAGGTGATTTCACGGGAAATCCTCTCGAACGCGAGAATAGCCCACCGAATCGCTTTGGCGAGAAAAAGCTGCAAATCGCCTGAATCTTCCTGGCGGCGGGGTGTTCGTCTGGGTTGTGCAGCCGGGTTGCAGGTGGCTTGGAGCACCAGCGTACGCTCGTCGTCCAAGGGGATTTCGGCCGGCTGCCGGTGGGATTTTGAGCGGTAGATGACGATCCTGGTTGCCGGCGGCCAGGTGATTTTCTCGTTAGAAGGGGTGGCCGGCGGCGAGGCGGCCAACGGGCAGGTTGAGACGGGCACGGAATGATTCGAGCAAGGTGTCGGTCGCAGTTTTGCGCAGGAGGTGAAAGAGGTCGCGGCGCTTGCGGAAGATGCCGCGCAGGATTTTGGGGATGGTGAAGACGACCTGGCGGTGGGGGACTTCGTGGCAGACGCAGGAGGCGGTCCAGTCGGCGGTCTGGCGGGCGCGGCGCTGATGGCAGGCAGGGGGAGTGGTGGCCGGCGGCATTCGAATTCGCGGCGCGAGACGCGCCGTCCACGGCCTGCGCCGGGACGCCGCAGCCACGGTCGCCACCGCGAAGGAAGTTGCGGACGCCAGCGAAGACATTCGGGCGGAGTGGTCCCATGGTGGCACGGTGGCATTTTTCGCAGTGAGTGATGGACCGGGCATGGTTTGCGGCGTTGAAAACCGGGGTCTCACTTTCCCCACCGTTCCAGCAGGGTGCTGGCCATGACGCTGGGGGTCTGCGCCACGGCGATGCCGCACTCGGCGAGAATCCGCTTTTTCGCCTGTGCGGTGTCTTCCTCGCTGCCGACGATGGCGCCGGCGTGACCCATGCGGCGGCCGACGGGCGCGGTGGCCCCGGCAATGAAGCCGGCCAGCGGTTTCCGGCAGTGTGCTTGTGCCCAGCGGGCGGCTTCCGCTTCGGCATTGCCGCCGATCTCCCCGATCATGATGATGGCCTCGGTCTCCGGGTCAGCGTTGAACATTTTCAACACCTCGAGATGCGAGGTGCCATTGATCGGATCGCCACCGATGCCGACGCAGGTGCTTTGGCCGTAGCCGAGTTGGGTGAGCTGCCAGACCGCTTCGTAGGTGAGCGTGCCGGAGCGCGAGACGACGCCGACGTTGCCACGCTGGTGAATGTATCCGGGCGCAATTCCGATGCGACAGCCGCCGTGGCTTTGCTTACCGTAACCCGGCGTGACGACGCCCGGACAGTTGGGGCCGACGAGCCGGGTCTTGGATGAATCCATCATGGCCCGCACCCGCATCATGTCCATGACCGGGATGCCCTCGGTGATGCAGACGACCAACTCCAGGCCGGCATCGACGGCTTCCAGAATCGCGTCACCCGCATACGCTGGCGGCACGAAAATAACGGAAACGGTGGCGCCGGTTTCTCTGGCTGCCGCCGCGACGGTGTCAAAGACCGGCACCTTGACGCCAGCGTGGTCGAAGGTCTGACCGCCCTTGGCCGGGGTGACGCCGGCGACGATTTGCGTGCCGTAATCAATGCTGAGCCGCGCATGGCGGGCACCATAGCTGCCAGTGATGCCCTGGACCAGGACCTTGGTGGTTTCGTTAACGAGAATGGACATGGGAGAAGTGGGTGACTTGAAGTGGTGGCGGGCGGTGCGGTGGACTACTTGACGGCGGCGACGATTTTCCGGGCGGCGTCTGCCATGGTGCTTGCAGTGATGAGGGCGACTGCCGAGTGGGCGAGAGTTTGGCGTGCGGTCTCGACGTTGTTGCCTTCCAAGCGGACGACCAGCGGCAAGGTCAAGCCGACCTCGCGGGTGGCTTCGACGATGGCGGAGGCGATCACATCGCAATCCATGATGCCGCCAAAGATATTGACGAGAATGCCTTTCACGTTAGGGTCGCCAAGGATGATTTTGAAAGCGGCCACCACTTGATCCCGGGTGGCACCGCCGCCCACGTCGAGGAAGTTGGCCGGCTCACCACCGTAGGATTTGATGATGTCCATGGTGGCCATGGCCAGACCCGCACCGTTGACCAGACAGGCGATGTTGCCACTCAGTCCGATGAAGTTCAGTCCGAACTCGGCGGCCGTCACTTCGCGCGGGTCCTCTTCCTCCGGATCGCGCATGGCGGCAATCTCCGGATGGCGGAACAGGGCGTTGTCATCAAAGTTGAACTTCGCATCCAGCGCGTATACATGGTCATCGGTGGTCACCACCACCGGATTGATCTCCACCATCGAGCAATCGCAGTCAATGAAGAGCTTGTAGAGCGCGTGCAACAAGCGCCCGAACTGGCGGGCCGTGGGGTCGAAACCCAGCGTGTCGCAGAGCTTGCGCACCTGATAGGCCTGCAGCCCCGCCAGCGGATGGACCGCCTCGCGGATGATTTTCTCCGGGGTTTTGGCGGCGACTTCCTCGATGTCCATGCCGCCTTCGGTCGAGGCGATGAGCACCGGTCGCCGCAATTCGCGATCCATCAGGATCGCCAGATAGATTTCCCGCTCGATACTCACCGATTCGGTCACCATCACCTTGCGAACGAGCCGGCCGGCCTCACCGGTTTGTTTGGTGACGAGCACCTCGCCGAGCATTTTGGCGGCCACCTCGCGGGCCGCCTCGGGGGAATTGACGAGCTGGACGCCGCCTTTGAAGCCGTTCTTGAAAACCCCCTTGCCGCGGCCACCGGCATGGACTTGCGCCTTGACCACCAGATGATTCACCTCGAGCCATTGGGCGGCGGCGTAGGCTTCTTGCGGGGTGGCGGCGGCTCGCCCACGCGGGCTGGGCACGCCGAATTTGTCAAAGAGTTCTTTGGCTTGGTATTCGTGAATGTTCATGATGACTGCGGAAACAGGATGGCCGATTGAAGCTGGATAAACGCCACGGGGGGGCGGGGAAGCTATGCCCCGCCGGGCACCGGGTCAAGGATTCTTTGGGGATCCGGTTCGCGGCGCACCGAACGCGCCCGCCACTTGAAAATCTGCCGCCGCCAACTCGTGGTGCGTGGCCGGCCTCATCCCCGATTTCGAGATCTGCCGGGCGGTGAGATTCAGGAAGGCCGAGGTGGACGTTGCACTGGAACGGATGCGGATGGGGTGAGACGGCAGTATCGCCCGCTGATTGCCGCGGTATTTGGCGCTTCGTTGTCAGATCTTGTGGGATAATCCCCAGTCGGGGCCAGAAAAGCACGCTTTGACTGGCAGGAATGGATCGATTCAGATAAGCCCAATGTCAGCCCCACTCCCCATCTGATGACCGAAGCCGACACCTGCCGGAAGCACGTCGTCCCCGCCCTGCAAGGCGCGGGATGGGACAACGTCCCGCATTTCATCGCAGAACAACGGACGATCACCGACGGCCGCATTGTTCCCGTGGGCAGGGGCTTGGTCCGCAAGCCGCCAAAGCGGGCGGATTTCCTGTTTTTCTACGAGCGCGGCTTTCCACCTGCGGTGCTTGAGGCCAAGGCGGCTTGGAAAGCTGCCGGTGCGGGACTTCAGCAGGCGAAGGATTACGCCGAACTCCTGGGACTGATGTTCGCCTACGCGACCAACGGCCACGAAATCATCGAATTCGACTACTGCGCATTGCGGAGATTGTAAAAGGAATTCAGAAACTGCTGGAACCAGGCACCCGAAAGAAACCTTGATTGGTATGGCATCGTCGTTTATTTTCCACCCATGAGCACCTTGGAAATCGCCGAACTTTGCGAAGCCCTCCCGCCTGACAAGCGTGAAGAGGTGGCCGACTTCGCCCGCTTCCTGCTTGCCCGCCAACAGAACACGCGCTGGGAGGCCAGCCTCGCCGATCCCAAGGCCAGGCCCCGCCTCGATGCCTTCGTCCGTGAATCCGCCGCCGATGCGGACGAAGCACTCGACCTCCACCGCCTGTGATCTCACGCGTTCGCCCCAGCTTCTGGCGTGGCTATCAAGCCCTCGATTCGCGCGTCAAAAATGCTGCGCGGAGATCGTTCCGGCTCTTAGCGGAGAACCCCGCCCACCCGTCGCTCCGTTTCAAGAAGCTCGCAGGCCACGACCGCGTTTGGTCCGTCCGCATCAACGAGTCTGTCCGTGCCCTCGCTGAACGCGACGGCGACACCGTCGTCTGGTTCTGGATCGGCTCCCACAATGAGTTCGACAAGCTCTTTGGATGATTGTCCTAACACAATCCTGATGATTTCCCCAAACTACAAACGGCAAATCCGCATCTTGCGCTGTTCGCCGCTTGAAATGGGGCAATGGGACTCGTGCCTGAGTCATTGGACGGCGGCTTGGTCACCAATGATTTTCCTCTGTTTCAGGCTAACGAAGAACGGCTCGATTTGGACTATCTCGGATGGCTCAGCAGAACGGCAGGTTTTGTAGAATGATGCCTGCGTGCCAGTGAGGGAACGACGAACCGCGTTCGGCTCAAGGAAGATCGGTTACAGAGACGGAAGAATTCGTGACCATGGGTGCGGTGGCGATCGACACCGCAGCCCGCCATTTTGGCTTTGTCTTGCTGGACCGCCGCATGGCGGATAACCTCGATGGCGTGTTGCAGGCATTGAGGGCACGCTTTATCGACCAGAACCTGCTCACTCCGCAACAGGCCGTCGAAAATCAAATGGCGCGGCAACTTCTTCACGTCCTGCGTGATGCAAGGATTTTGCCCGCATACGAACGGGACGTGAAGATCGGCCCCGAGGAATTCCAGGTCTCGTTCACTCTGGCACACATGGCCGGTGAGCATCGGGCCGACCGGGCCTTGCGCCCTCTCAACTTCGATCTAACAACATCCACGGATATTTTCAACCACGGGGACGAGTGGATCCAGAAGCTGCGCCGTCTCAAACGGCTTGGATTCCGTCCCGACCGCTGTCTCATTGCCGCACGCGACCCCAAAGATGAGGACCCGCTAAAACAGGATGCGTTTCGGCAGATTCGAGACGAATTGCTTGGCGAGAGTATCGAACTTGTGGCCGAGGGCGAGTCCGACAAGGTGGTGCAGTTCGCCCGCCTGCCCGAAGCGCCGATATTGAAGCTGGCACAATAGTGGCGGCGCATGCTTCCGCCTGCCTCATTGGAGCCGTAAGCAGAGGCGGGATGTCGGCCAATTACCCCCGGTTCCGCGCCGCCGCGTGGTATGGCCCCCCGAGTTTTGCTTTTCTTGATGGCTGATTTTGGATTTTGAAGATCCAGAGCAGTCAGGTCGTTTGCCGAGTTGAATGAATCGAGGATCGAGCCGGAATGCAGGCCAGTTCTCGCACTTGATTTTGATCCCATAACCCGGCCAAGGCCAAACCATCTTTATATATATATCCGACACCTTGTTCCCGTCTTGCCTGACCGCCGGGATGGCGGTCTTACCGCCGGGACGGCCGGGTGCCCTCAACCGCCGAGCAGGCTGCGGTTTTGCCACAAGTCCTGCGGGCGGAAAATTCCGGCCGGGGTGATGATGCCGGTGATGAGTTCGGGAGGGGTCACATCGAAGCCCGGGTTGTAGGCGCCACTCGACGGGTTGGCCACCCGCACATACTCGCGCTGGCCGGATTGGGTCAGCCCCCAGGCACCTAACACTTCGGCCGCATCCCGCTCCTCGAGCGGGATGGCCGCGCCGTCGGGCAGGTTCCAATCGAGGGTCGAGAGCGGGATGGCGACGTAAAACGGCACGCCGTGGCGCTTGGCCAGCACCGCTTTGGTGTAGGTGCCGATTTTGTTGGCCACCTCGCCGCTGCGGCCGAGGGTGCGGTCGCTGCCGACGATGACCAGGTCGATTTGACCGCGTGAAAACAACAGGCCTGCGGCGTTGTCGGCGATGACTTGATGGGCAAGCCCCTGTTGCGCCAGTTCCCATGCGGTTAGGGTGGCGCCCTGCGAGCGCGGGCGGGTTTCGTCGCAATAGACATGGAAGGCACGGCCTTGCTGGTGGGCGGCATACAGCGGCGCGGTGGCGCTGCCGATATCGACAAACGCCAGCCAGCCGGCATTGCAATGGGTGAGCACGCGCATCCCCTCGCGAATCAGCGACACTCCCACCTCGCCGAGCGCCCGGCAGTGCGCCACGGCCTCGTCAGCGAACTCCTCCGCAGCCGTTAGAGCCAGCGCCTGCTGGTCTGCGACCGTGGTTGCGGCCTGCATTTTCCGCCGCACTTCGAGCATCGCATTCACCGGATCGACCGCCGTCGGACGGGCGTCGCGCAGCGTCTCAAAGACGCAGGTCAGGTGCGCCTCAAAGCGCGGCAGGTGGTGTCCGCGAAACGCGAGTGCGCCCTGGGCCAGGCCGTAAGCCGCAGTGGCACCGATGGCCCCCGCGCCGCGCACCACCATGTCGCGGATGGCGCGGGCCGTCTCGCGGAAGTCGTGCGTGCCGATGACCTTGAACTCGTGCGGCAGCAAGCGCTGCTCGATCAAACGCACCTCGTTGCGCGTGGGCGCGAAGGCCACCGTCCGGAAATGCTGCGCCCGCCCATCGATTGTTACCTGCATGCGGATAGACTAGGCGCTGGCACCGGCACCCGGCAAGCCCGATTTTGGGAATGGGAAACTGACGGGAAAGCAGATGAGGAGCAGGAAGGTGACGTCGATGGGGGAGGGGATGTCCAAGGTTGGATCATGGGTGGCGGCGGCTGCATCGTGCGGGTGGCGGGCCATGGTGATGCGGGGGTGGCTGACACTTCGGTGCAAGCTGGCAGCAGGAGGGCCTGCCGTGCCGGTTGCAAGCCCACCAGCGCCGCAGGCCCCGCGATTTCAGGACCAACGGCCTACCCCCGCGGGGTCTCGTCCGCTATCAGCAGCCAGCCTTTGTTAGATTCAACCGGGATCGCGGCCTCGGGAAGGTACACGGTTTCGCTTTGAAATCCGCTGCAGGGCGGAGCCCACAAGCTCGTCTTGCCTGCAGCCAGCCCGAGTGCCGCCCAATCGATCTTTAACTTCACCTCGGTCGTGGCCGCAGCCCAACTGGCGAGCGCTATGAGGGTCTTGCCCGGTTTCCGATAGACCGACGCCTTGACCTGCGGGTTGTCGGTTGTCACCGGGCAGGCGGGATCCCACCAGCCGAGGTATTCGGCAGCGGCGATGCCGAACTGGTCTTCGAGTTTCCAGATGGCACGCGGGTCGCCGCTCCATGGCCAGCGGGCACGCATGCCGAAGACCATGCCGTGCCAGGGATTGGGATGATCCAACATTTCGCTCATCAGCCCATAGGGGATGCCGGACATTTCCACCAGCATGAACTCGGGCGAGGCGTTGGCATCGAAGCCCTCGCCGTGCCAGAGACCGTCATAGTATGGATAGAGTTCCATGAAGGCGATCGAGCTGTTGCTCCACTTGGCGAGGTCGTTGAAGTGGTTCCACGAATGCATGTTCACGCGGCGGCCGGGATTGCCATCGGCATCGAGGATGCGGCGTGCCCGCTGCATCGACTTGCGGTCGAGCGCGGTGTCGTCGATGTAGAGGCCGTCGATGCCCGCCTTATCTATCAGATAGTTAAGTCCTTCCAGATAGAAGTTGTTCCAGCGTGAGTCGGGAGTGGTGATCACGGCGAGGTCGAGTTTGGGTGGGTATTCCGGGAAATTCAGGTTCTCGCGCCAGGCCGGCACGATGTCCATGCCGACGTGTTCCTGCAACCACGGATGCGGGCCGCCGCCATTGGTCACCGGCCACGCGACACCGTCCTTGCGCGGCAAGATGATTTGGCCTGCCATACTCTTGAGTGCGAAGAACTCCGGCAGGTTCTGCGTCAACTCGCGGGTGGTATAGTATAAGTTCACCCGCAGGCCGTCGCCATGTGCCTTCCTCACAAAGTCCTGCAGGTGGGGAAACGAGTCTTGGTTATAGGGGTAGTTGATATAAGGATTGCAGAGCCGGTTGTGGTGGATCTCGACGATGTTCACGCCTTCTTTCTTCAGCGCGGCAGTGTCTTCCAGCGCCGCACCCTGGTTCGAATGATAGTAGCGGTCGCTGAAGTGTTGCCTGATGTCGATGGGCTTGAAGGGGGTGAAATACCAGTCGATGTCGAAATGCAAGCCATCCCCATCTTTGCCCCTGCCCACGACGGTTTTCGGCCCGGCATGTGCGGTGAGGATGGTGTTGGTGGTGGCATGTTCGATCCGAATGCCACCGGTGCCCCAGGATTCAGGCAATGTGAGCGGACGGAAGTCATAGTAGGCATTGATCAGGGGCCGCTGGAACTTGCTCCCGTCCTTGAAACGGAGCATCACTCCGAGGTTCGCGTCGCCCATCCAGATCGCGTCCTGATGTTTCGAGATGTCCCACTTCCAAGCGAGCTGGTCCGGGCACCGTCCGCCTTGCAGGCCCAGGCCCATCGCATACTTCGCGACATCCTGGTGCCATGGCACCACGAAGCGCAGGTCCTCCACCTGGACCGCTGCTTCGTTGGCGTAGAGGTGCATGCGGAGTTTCAGGTTGCCGTCGTATTCCAATTCGCCGCTGACGTCCAAGGTCATGCCGCCGCCGCTGCTGACGGCACTCCACTTCACGGCCACCGGTGCCTGCTGCCACGTGAGACGCTCCGTCTTCCATGCAACGGCTTTTCCCGCGACGAGGCATTCCAACTTGGGCGGTGCGGCGAAGGCCTCCCTGCCAGTGGCAAGAATTCGCGTATTGCTGCCGGAGAAGAAACTGGTGAGTTGCGCCGGAATGCCGTTAGGCCCGAGCGCGAGGCGGCGGCCGAGGAGGTCCAGGGTGCGGGCTGGCTCGTTCACCTTGATAGGCGTGAAGGGACGGGTTACCTCGGTGGTGCTCCCGCCGATGCTTGAATCGAGCCATTGCAGGCGGGCGAGCCGCCAGGCCTCGCCGGTGCCGGACTCCAGCAAGGGAACTCCCTCAACCTTGATGGAAAAGGCAAGTCGCTCGTCGATCAGGGCATCAGGATCGACACCAAGAATCGCGTCAATGCTGCTTGGAAAGACGGATGCCCGAAATCTAACATATCCGGAGTAGGTTCCTGGAGCCGTGTCTGCCGGAATTTGCAGGCCGATCCAGATTGGCTTCACAGCGTCCCTCAGCAGCTTGCCATTTTCAATGTGCATGGGCTCAACAAACAGGCTGCGCTCGCCCTGCCGTGCGTTAGCATAATCGGTGCCGGACAGCACGACTCCCTGCGCACCTTTCAAAGAATCAAACACGACCCCACAATCAAACGGCGGGTTGTGTTCCCCCGGCACCAAGCCCACCTGAAACACATAGAACTCGCCCGGCCGCGCCACGCCGGAAAATTGTTGGAATTGTTTGGTGCCGTTCTCGAACCAATGGGCGGGAATGATGGAGTTGCGGATGGCGAGTTGGCGGTCCTCGCCGAACAACCAGAACCTGGCCGGGTGTTGTTTCATGAAGGCCGCGAGCACCTCGGGTTTCACCGCGGTTTCCATCTTCGCCATGGCCGCGGCCGGCTCTATCATGGTGGTGACGGCAGCGGGCAGGTTGGTACTTGGGGAACCCGGGTCCGTGGCGGCCGGCGCGAGCAACGGCACCATGGCGGCAATCAGCACTGGCACGAGCAGACGGCGGAGATGTGACATGAGCGGGATACGGATGGGATGGTGCCAGTCTTGCGTGCCGCGTGGGTCGGGGATCCGTGCTTGCCCCGGACTGGTTCCGGCTTCAGGGTGCGGCTCGCATGAAAGAGTGGACGGAATCAACCTTGCGGGGCGCGGCCTCATGGCAGGCCTTCAAGGCGGGGAAGTCCCTCGGTGAGGCTGGCGCGGCCACGGTCGCGAAGGTTGACGCAAGTGGTTGGCAGGGGACGGTGCGCGAGGGCCAGCGTTTGCTGCGGGTGAGTGTGCGCGTCAAGTCCGCCACGGATTTTGACACCCGCTGCGGGTGTCCGGAGAACCAGTCAAGCGGGGCGATGTGTGCCCACGCCGTGGCGGTGGGGCTTGCCGCACTGCGCGGTCCGGAACCCCAACCGGGCCATGCGCAGGCCTGCGCCGCACCGCCACCGCAGGCCTGGGACATTCATTTCCCGCCTAACTGGCGCGAGGCCCTCGCCCGTGGCAAACTCGCCGCCACCCTCAGTCGCGGCATCGAGCCCACTCCCGCAGACCATGCTCTAACAAGCTGGCTGGCCGTCGTCGGTGGCGCGGAAAGATCCCCGCTTCACCTGCAACTCGCGGGAGCCACGCTCGCCGCCTTTCTGGACGCCGGCAGCGGCCACCCGCGGATCACCCATGGCAAGGAGCGGGCTGCTCTCGAAATCCGCTCCGCCGGCAAAATCACTCTCCGCGAACTGACCCGCCACAACGGTTCCCTGCGGCTCGTCCCGGCACCGGCAAGCCACCTGCGGATCGGCATCACCGGGTGCCTCTGGCAACTCGAAACGGACGCGCTCATCCGGCTCGGCAGCGGCGAAATGCCAGCCGATCTCGCCGGTCCGCTGGCCGAGTTGCTCGCCGGCCGAACCGTGGAACTGCCATGTGATGAGTTCCTCGCCCGCCTTGAAATCTGGCAGGAATGGCTCGACTTCCCGCCGGAATCATGGCTTGAGGACCTCCACTTCGTTGCCGCGCCCTTCACGGTGGGCTTGTCGTTGGAAGGGTCGCTCCAACACCTCGAGGCCCGGCTCACCATCCATTATCCAGGAGCCGCGCCGGTCCCGCCCGGCTGCGCCACCGTGCCGGGATTCCCCCGCCTCACCGACGCCCAACACTGCGAGGTCCGTGACCTGGAAGCGGAACATCACGCCACCACCACCCTCGCCCGTGCCGGCTTCGAAGCCGCCGAGCCCGCCGCAGGACGATGGCTCCTGCGCGGCGAAAACACCATCGTTCGCTTCCTCACCCACACCCTGCCAGACCTCCGCCGGGACTGGGGCGTCACCGAGGGCGAGCACTTCCGCAAGGTCAGGCATCAGGTCGTCCTGGTCGAACCCAAAATCGAAATCCTCGGCTCCGGTGAGGACTGGCTCAGCTTCAATCTTTCGTTTCAAGCGAGTGATGGAGCCGTCGTTTCCGCCGCCGAGGTCAGGCGCTTGCTGCGTTCCGGCGGTGGGCAAGGCACTGGGGCAAACGCCCGCCGACTGATCGTTTCAAGCGAGGTTTCGGAGGTCATTGAGCCGCTCTTTTCCGAACTGGATTTGCGCCAGGAAGGGGGCCACTACACCGCCTCGGCCCGCGCCGGCGAGCTGGTCTATGAAATCCGTGAAAAACTGGATAAGTCGCTCTCTTCCAATGGCCGGAGCCAGGTTGTTGAGTTCCCGCAACCGGCGGCCATCCGGGCCGAACTCCGACCCTATCAAAACCGCGGTGCCGCATGGCTCTGGGATCGCGTCCAACGCTTTGGCGGAGCCTTGCTCGCCGACGATATGGGCCTCGGGAAAACCCTCCAAGCCATCGTTTTGATCGAACGGGTGTTTGAGAGCATCGGGCTTCGTGGCGAGGCGGTGGTATTGGTGGTCGCCACCACTTCACTGCTGGGCAACTGGCGGGCCGAGTTGGCGCGGTTTGCGCCGGGTCGGCGGGTGCGCATCTTGCACGGGGTGGGGCGGGATGCCGAGCGGGAGCAGGTGGCGGATGGCGAGGTCATCCTAACCAGCTACTCGACATTGGCGCGGGATCTGGCCTGGCACCTGCGGCGCGACTACTGTCTGGTGGTGGTGGACGAAGCGAGTTTGATGCGCAACCCCGACACCGATCACGCCAAGGCGCTGGTGAAACTGCGGGCCACGCGCCGCATCGCGCTCACCGGCACCCCGGTGGAAAACGGCGTGCGCGATTTGTGGTCGATTTTCCGCTTCATCCTCCCCGGTTGGCTCGGCGGGCGGGAAGAATTTCGCGAGCGTTACGAAATCCCGCTCGGCGGAGGCGAGTCAGTGCCGCCCCTGCTGGAGCGACTGCGGCTGAAAACCGCGCCGTTCCTGCTCAGACGGACCAAGGAACAGGTCGCCCCCGAGTTGCCCTCCAAGCTCCACATCGACGAATTCTGCGACCTCAGCTCCGAACAGCAAGCGGTCTATCGCGAACTGCTCCAGACGGGCCGCAAACAAGTGGAGGCACTTCAGGAGACCGGCAATCCGGGCGCGGCCCGCATGCAAATGCTCACCGCCCTGCTCCGCCTCCGGCAAACCTGCTGCGACCTGGCACTCTTTGGAAGCGAGCGCTTCAAACGGATGCCGGTCTCCCAGCGCTCGGCCAAACTCCAACGCCTGTTGGAGTTGCTTGAAGAGGCCGTTGCCGGAAATCACAAGGTATTGGTTTTCAGTCAATTCCAAACCCAATTACGGGAAATCGAGAAATGCCTGCGCGAGCGCGAGTGGGGGAGTTTGAGACTTGATGGCCAGACCCGCAACCGCCAGGAAATGGTGGAGTACTTCCAAGCGCCAGGCGGTCCGCCGGTATTCCTGATCAGCCTCAAGGCGGGCGGTTATGGGTTGAATCTAACCGCAGCAGACATCGTGATCCACTTCGATCCGTGGTGGAATCCGGCGGCGGAGGCCCAGGCGACCGACCGGGCGCATCGGATCGGGCAGACCCGTCCGGTGACGGTTTACCGTTTGCTGACCCGCGGCACGGTCGAAGAGAAAGTCCTGCGCTTGCAGAGCCGCAAGCGGGCGCTCTCGGCCGCCATCGACGAATCCGGTTGCGGCGAAGCGCCCGGTTGGAGCGAGACCGACCTGCGGGCCGTGATGGAGGATGCGGGGGACTGAGGCTCGCCGGGCATGGCCAGCCCATTTGAATTCGGGCCGCATGCCCGGACCACTGTGGTGCGGGCGGGTGAGTCAAGCCATGTGTTTGATGACGGCATCGGCGAAGCCGGAGCATTTCACTTCGGTGGCGTCGTCCATCAGGCGGGCGAAGTCATAGGTGACGGTTTTGGCGGCGATGGCACCGTTGACGCCTTTGATGACGAGATCGGCGGCTTCGTGCCAGCCGAGGTGGCGGAGCATCATTTCGCCGGAGAGGATGACGGAGCCCGGGTTGACCTGGTCGAGGTTGGCGTATTTGGGCGCGGTGCCGTGGGTGGCTTCGAAGATGGCGTGGCCGGTGAGGTAATTGATATTGCCGCCGGGGGCGATGCCGATGCCGCCGACACAGGCGGCGAGGGCATCGGAGATATAGTCGCCGTTGAGGTTGAGGGTGGCCACGACGCTGTATTCGGCGGGCCGGGTGAGGAGTTGTTGGAGAAAGGCATCGGCGATGACGTCCTTGATGATGAGGCCGGCGCCGGGCTGGCCTGTGGGGATGACGCACCATGGGCCGCCATCGAGTTCGACGGCAGCGTATTCCTCCTTGGCGAGTTCATAGCCCCAGTCGCGGAAGGCGCCTTCGGTGAACTTCATGATGTTGCCCTTGTGGACCAGGGTGACGGAGGGTTTGCCGGCGGCGATGGCGTAGTCAAACGCGGCGCGGACGAGGCGCTTGGTACCTGCTTCGGAGACCGGCTTGATGCCGAAGCCTGCGGATTTCGGGAAGCGGACTTTGTCGTAGGCTTTGGGAAAGGCTTGCTTGAGGAACTTGCGGAATTTCCTGGCGTCGTCGGTGCCTGCCTGGAATTCAATGCCGGCATAGATGTCTTCGGTGTTCTCGCGGAAAATCACCATGTCGGTGAGGTCCGGACGCTTGACCGGGCTGGGCACGCCGGTGAACCAACGGACCGGGCGCAGGCAGACGTAGAGGTCCAGAATCTGCCGCAGGGCGACATTGAGCGAGCGGATGCCACCGCCGACCGGAGTGGTAAGGGGGCCCTTGATCCCGACCCGGTATTCCCGGAAGGCGGTGAGGGTGTCATCCGGCAACCAGGCCTTGCCGAGATCCTTGGCCTGGCCTTTGAACAACTCGTAGGCTTTCTCCCCGGCGTAAACCTCAAACCAGGCGATTTTCCGCTTGCTCCCGTAGGCTTTCCCGACGGCGGCATCGAAGACGCGTTGCGAGGCTCGCCAGATGTCCGGCCCGGTGCCATCACCCTCAATGAAGGGGATGATCGGATCGTTGGGCACGCTGAGAATGCCGTTCTTGATGGTGATTTTCGATGCGGCGGGCGGAGTGACATTGTCGTAGGAAACCATGGGAATGAGCGCGGCTGGCGCGGCCCCATTCAAGCAGGCCGCGCTTGGGACGTCAAACCAAAGGCTGGAAAAGTTAGATCGAAGCCGGGTTCATGAGGGCAACGGGGCTTGTGAATAACCTGTCGAAAACACCACGCTCAGCCGCTCGCGTGAATGCCGGGAACCCTGCGAATTCAGCGGAATCCGGGCACCCTGAGGGGGCCGGATGGAAGATTTGAAGGAGAGGTTTCAAACGGTTGTTCACCGGCGCGACCGCACTTAGCAATGTTCATAAACCTGCAAAGCATTGGTAGCCAGTGAGTTGCAATGTTACAAAACTGTTACCCCAAGATTTCGACAAGTTGTTCACAATTCACGGACGGATTTTCCGGGGATTTTCCGGGAGGGATTCAGGATTTGGGATTGCGGCCGGAAGGATTGGGAAAAGCGTTGTGAATAAGATGGGAAAAATGCTCCCAAGGGCTGGGTCGGCGGGCGGGTGAGCCGGAGTCAGGCGATGACTTGGGATTTCGGAAAATGGAATTTTGATGAGGATTGGTGAGACGGGGCTTGCCTTGGTGCGGGGGAGAATGGCAGATTCCGCACCTCGCCCGATGTCAGATCTTGAAATCCGCAAAATTCACCTGCTCCGCGGTCCCAATGTATGGGCCAATTACCCGGTACTTGAGGCCTGGGTGGATTTGGGCACTTTGAACGACGCCTCGTCGGAAGAGGTGCCGGGATTCAATGAGCGGCTGAAGTGCTGGTTGCCGGGATTGATCGAGCACCGCTGCAGCGAGGGTGAGCGCGGGGGGTTTTTCCAACGCCTGGATCGCGGCACCTATCCGGCGCATGTGTTGGAGCATGTCACGTTGGAACTGCAAACTCTGGCGGGCCATCAGCTCGGCTTCGGCAAGGCGCGGGCCACCGAGATGCATGGAATCTACCAGGTGGTCGTCCGCTATCTGGATGAGACTCTGGTTGAGGCCTGTTTGCGGGCTGGCCGCGAGTTGTTGCTGGCAGCGTATCGCGGTGAGTCGTTCGAGGTGGCGGAAGAGGTCGCCCGCCTCAGGGGGGTGGCGGCATGCAATGCGCTGGGGCCCAGCACCATGGCCATCTTGGATGCAGCGAGGGCACGCGGGATTCCATGGCGGCGCATTCAGGCGGGGCGCAGTCTGGTGCAACTGGGCCACGGGGCGAAGCAGCGACGGATTTGGACGGCGGAGACGGATCACTCCGGAGCGATTTCCGAATACATTGCGCAGGACAAGGATTTGACGCGCATGCTGCTGCGGCAGGCCGGGGTCCCGGTGCCGGAGGGGTGCAGGGTCGAGAATCCCGACGGGGCCTGGGACGCGGCGGATGCCATCGGCATGCCGGTGGTGGTCAAACCGCTGGATGCGAACCATGGCCGCGGTGTGTTCATCGATCTGACCACCGAAGCACAGGTGCGGAATTCCTATGGCTATGCGCTGGAGGAAGGTGGCGGGGTGGTGGTGGAAAAATTCGTGCCGGGGACCGACCACCGCCTGCTGGTGGTTGGCAACCGGATGATTGCCGCCAGCAAGGGCTACCCTGCCATCGTGGTGGGAGATGGCAATCACACCATCCGTGAATTGGTGCTTTCCCAACTCAAGATGAGTCTGCAAACCGGCCGCCCGGAGGAATGTCCGTGGAGCAAGATCGACGACGCGGGATGGGAGTCGTCAGTTTTGTTAGATCTGGAGGATCAGGGCTTTTCGCTCGATTCGATGCCCCGAGACGGCGAGCGGGTGATGGTTGCCCGATTTTCCAACTGGTGCATTGATGTGACCGATGAGGTCCATCCAGCCATCCGGGCGCACGCAGTGACTGCCGCGAAGGTGGCGGGTCTGGACATTTGCGGGGTGGATGTGGTGTGCCGGGGGATCGACAAACCCTTGGAAGAACAGGACGGCGCGATTGTGGAGATCAACTCAAGTCCCAATCTGCTGATGTTTCTGAAACCTGCGGTGGGGGAGGTGCGCCCGGTGGGGGAGGCGATCATCGAGATGCTGTTTCCCGAGGGCCGGGATGGCCGGATTCCAACCATCGGCGTCACCGGCACCCGTGGCAAAACCGCGACCGTGCGCATGCTCGCACAGCTCCTGCAGGCGGCGGGAACATGCCTTGGCGTGGCTTCCAGTGATGGCATCCGGATTGGCCGGCGGCTGTCACCAACTCATACTGGCGATGGGATTGCCGGCACGCAAGGCCTCCTCCTGCATCCGTGGACGGAACTCGCGATCTGCGAAGCGGCAGCCGAGTCGATCCTGACCGACGGACTGGGTTTCGACAGGTGCTCGGTCGGCGTGGTGCTCAATCTCGACACCGCGCAAGCCGGGTCGGCATCCGTTGCAACCATGGCACAGATGGCGGCGGCAACCCGCTGCGTTGTGGACGTGGTGCTGTCAAGCGGCACCGCCGTGTTGAATGCCGATGATCCGCTGGTGGCGGCAATGGCCAAGGCCTGCAAGGGCGAGGTGATGTACTTCACCGGTGACCCGGCCAATGCCATCGCCACGGCGCATCGCGCCGCCGGCGGCCGGGTGGTGCTGCTGCATGACGGGATGCTCTATCTAGCAGAAGGAGCGGTGGCACGCCCAGTGTGTTCGCTGGCGGAGGTGGGGCTGCCGAACGCTGGCGAAATCCACGCCGAGAATATCCTGGCGGCGGTGGCAGGCGCGTGGGCCCATGGCTTGGAGCGGGCGGTGATCGAACACCGGCTGCGGGCTTAGCTCGATTCCTCCACCAGGTTTGCCGGCCTGACCTGAAGAGGCGCGTCAGAACCCAGTCGTCTAACATCAGACCTCAGTCAAACGATTGCGTCAATCAAGGAACGGAAAAATAACTCGTGAAAACTTCCCGGGCTGCCGGGTGCTGTCCCATTACCTGCTGGCCAACCACATCATTAGAATAGTGTGTAATTTTATACCTACGAAATCCCCCGGCCACGCCGCCCCGCAGCACGATGCATGTTCCATGGGCGCATTGCAAGTCGGCGTTGACACAGCCCGCAGGCATGCACCCGCTCGACAAAATGTGCTCCTACCCGGAAGTTGCCGCATCCTTCGTGTGGCTTGACCCGCCGAACAACGAGGGCCTCCCCCGCAGGTGGCGGGTCACCATTCCGAAAGAGATTTTCGAGAGGCACAAGATTGTCCCCACCTGGCTCCAGCCGGTCAAGCGACCTAGGAAGAAGGAGGGCGAGACCGCTCCAGTTCGCTGCGCACCGAATGCGGTCGCCGTCTGAGAATCTGCCGCGCCGACTCTTGGGGTATGGCTGGATCGGTCCCCTATTACAAGATCGGCCGGGCGGTGAGATTCAGAAAAGCCGAGCTGGACGCTGCACTGGAATGGATGAGAATGGGGTGATGGTTGCAAGGCGTGCTGCGAGGCCTGCCTATGTGATCGGTCGGAATTCAATTGCAAAGTCGTCTGGGTGATGGACGGCCTTTCGCATCCTGACGTTTGGATAGTCAGCATCGAGTATGGCCCTCACCTGGTTGATCGTCCCTGGCGGGCAGTTGATTCCGAAGTCCACCGACTTGACCGAACCGGGGTCGAACTGCAAATAGTATCTATAGCTCAGTGGGATAGGCTTCTTAATCGCGTGCTCCTTATATATAATTAGTCTTACTTCATTCTCATATTTCCAACCGAGCGATTTCGTTCGTAATGCCAATTTGAGAACTTCGTTTGTCTGATCTTCAGAATAGGCCATGGACAAATCGATTGCACAACGCTCTTGCGAATAATTAACTTCAAAAAGCGGCAGTTCATTGGAATCCAGTTCATATTCAATTCGAACTCCGGCATGCTTGTTTGCATAATGCGACCAAAGCAGAATCTCAGCATCAGGATCGACGTCGCACTTGCTGAAACAGCATAGTCTGAAATATTTGTCAGCAAGCTCATGACAATGCGCAGGATCAATCAGCGGCCGTATCCCCTGATCGACAGCAAATTTCGCCAATTGCTCGTGTAATGCAAAAGGCTTCTGGCGCGTAGCGTCATTCGTCGATAGTAAGTTATCGAACTTATTGGCGAGTTCTCTCGCCATTCTCTCTGGGATGAAAGTCCGAATGTCTTCTACAGCACTCTCAAGGGTGTAGTCTCCAATGAATCGGTGAACAAATTCGAACGGATCATTGAATGATGATGCCCTATTCAATAGCAGTCTCCTCTCGCTCAAGGTGATATCGGCGCGGCTTCCAAAGTAGCGGTGGAGTCGCATAGCAGACGTAGTGGTTGTCTTAGAGAAAACGAGGGGATGCGTGAATCCATCTACTTTTCCTCACGCCGCCGTCAGCGAATAGACGAAATCACTCACGGCTCTGCGGAAGGCATCATTTTCGACGAACTGCTTGTAAACCTGGGTGTCGTCCTTGAGGAGGGTGAGCATCACTTTTGCGAGGGCCTTGTCGTGCTCAATGCGGGCTGCGGCGGGCGTGTTTTCGCGGGCGTTGCGGAACGCTTGGTCGGAGGCGACCAGCGGGGCGATTTCGTCCTTGATGCGGGTGAAGATGCGGTCGGCGTCGGTGAAGAGCGTGCCGAACTGTTCGTTGAATGCCTTGAGGATGTTGCTGAGGCGGTCGAGTTCGGGTTCGGGTTTGCGGCCGCCGCCCTCAACCGGCATCGGGTCGATTTCGGCGTCCTCATCGGAAACCGCCACCTTGATCGCCTGCTTTTTCTCGACGCGGTAGCTGTCCATGTCGATGGATTCGAGAATGCCCTTGGATAGGTCTTCCCCTCCGGGAGCGGGGAGTTTCGGGATCAGCAGGTTGAGGAGGATCGAGAGTTTCTCCCATTCCCTGTTGCCGTAAGGCAGGATGGACCCGAGGAAATCGTAGGCGCGGGTGAACACCTTTGCCTTGCTCTTGAAGTCCACCTGTCCATCTTCATCGAGATGTTCGAGGTAGGTGGCCACACAGACATCGAGGATCGGGTCGAGTTTTTCGCGACCGGCTCCTGCGAGGAATAGTTCAACGATATTGCCGATCTGGTCCTGTGAATAGACCTGGGCCGCGTCCAGCGACAGCTTGAGGTCGTGGAGTTTGTTCGGGTCTGTCTCGTCGCTAAGCACGGTGGTGCGATAGTAGGCGGAGAAGGCTTCGGTGATCGTCTCGGTGTTGTTCTGGAAATCGAGGACGAAGACATCGCGCTTGTCCGGGTGGGCGCGATTGAGGCGGGAGAGCGTTTGCACCGCCTTGATGCCGGACAGCACCTTGTCCACATACATGGTGTGGAGGAGCGGTTCGTCGTAACCGGTTTGGAACTTGTCGGCACAAATCAGGAAGCGATACGGATCCTCTTGAACCTTGTCGGCGATTTCGGAACTCGGAAAGCCATTGAGCGAAAACTCGGTGACCTTTTCGCCTTTGTATTCGGGCTCGCCGGAAAAGGCGACGATGGCTTGATAGGGGCTCTTGCGCTCCAATAGGTAATCCTTGAAGGCGTGGTAATACTGGATCGCGCGCTCAATGTCGCTGCACACGACCATGGCCCGCGCTTTGCCGCCGATCTTGCCAACGGAAAGCACATGGTCGTGAAAATGATCCACCATGATCTCGGCCTTGAGGCGGATCGCATGGTCGTGGCTTTCGACGTAGCGGCGGAGTTTTTTGCGGGCCTTGCGGGTGTCGAATTCCGGGTCGTCTTCGATCCGTTTCACCAGCCGGTAATAACTGTTGACCGGCGTGTAGCTGCGCAAAACGTCGAGGATGAAGCCCTCCTGAATGGCCTGCTTCATCGTGTAGGTGTTGAACGGCCGGTGCTTGACTTTGCCTTCCGCGTCCGGCGGCAGCGGCGTGCCGAACAACTCCAAGGTCTTGTTCTTGGGCGTGGCGGTGAAGGCGAAGTAGCTGGCATTCCTGAGCAAGCGGCGGGACTTGATCCGTTGTTCGATGGCGTCGTTGATCTCATCCTCGGGATCGGCTAGAGCCTTGCTCAAGGCGATGGAGGTCTTGCCGCCCTGGCTGCTGTGGGCCTCGTCGATCACAATCGCGAAGGTTTTTCCGGCCCCTTCACCTTCCATTTCATCGAGAATGAAGGGAAACTTTTGGACGGTGGTAATGATGATCTTGCGGCCTTCGGCGATGAAGCGGCGCAAGTCACCGGAGCGCTCCGCGTGGCCAACCGTGGCCCGCACCTGCATGAACTGTTTGACCGTCTTTTGAAGCTGGTCGTCAAGGATCCGACGGTCGGTGACGACGATGACGGAATCGAAGACTTCGTTTCCCAAGTGACGCACGCGGACCAATTGATGGGCGAGCCAGGCGATGGAGTTGGATTTGCCGCTGCCGGCTGACTGTTGGACTAGGTAACGACTGCCCGCCCCGTGGTCCTCCACATCCCCAAGCAAATCACGGACCACGCCGAGTTGGTGGAATCGCGGGAATATCTGCACCAGCCTCTTCCTGCCGGTCTTGTAATTCCTGACCTCGATAATCTGCGCGTAGTTTTCCAGGATGTTGGTCAGGCTGGGTGGCGCGAGCACAAGCTTCCACAGGTAATCGGTTTTCAGGCCGTCCGGATTGGGCGGATTGCCGGCACCGTCGTTCCAGCCTTTGTTGAACGGGAGAAACCAGGATGCCTTGCCTTTCAGCTCCGTGCACATCCGCACCTCCGAATCATCAACCGCGAAGTGGACCATGCAGCGACCAAAGCAGAAAAGTCTTTCCCGCGGGTCGCGGTCGAGGCGGTATTGTACCACGGCGTCTTCCACCGTCTGTTTCGTCAGGCTGTTCTTCAACTCGAAGGTGATGACCGGCAGGCCGTTGATGAATGCGGTGAGGTCGAGCGCACGCCGCGTCTCGTCCTGGCTGTAACGCACTTGCCGGGTGATGCTGAAGCGGTTGCGCGCATAGAGTTCGGCAGCCGTCTCGTTGCCGGGTGTGGGCGTGCCGTAAAACAACTCGAAGTGGAGCGGACCGTCGTCCAAGCCCCGGCGGAGCACGTCGATCACACCCCGCTTGCCCACTTCCGAGCTAAGGCGGGCAAGGAACTTCTGCCGGACGATGTTCTTAGGGTCGCGGTAATCGGCAATCCCGAGCCTGGCCAGCGTGTCCGGCTGGGTCGCCCGCAGGAAGGCGAAAAGCTGTGCCACGTCGATACAATACACACGGTCGTAATCTCCAGGATGCCCGGCAAACCACCCATTGCCACCGGCTGTTTGCGCCGCTATGCCGTCGGGGGTCTCAGCTAACGATTCCGTGCCATCCGCGAACAATGTGGGCGGCGGCGTGAACGTCGGATGGAACGGGCGGTTTGAAAATCGGATGGTTAGGCACGGTTAGATCGGGCGTTTGCCCGGGGGGGGATCAGTTTTCGATACGGTCTTTCATGCGGTAGCTGGGGCCTTCGATGA
>JAPLUI010000577.1 GCA_026397725.1 Verrucomicrobiota bacterium
TTTGGTAGCTTGTGGCCGTTCGTCAAGGCTCGGTGGACCCGGACCCCACCCGCCAAGACCGAACAAGTCGGTGGAGGCGACGGCGATAAGCCCTCAGTTTGGATTCGCAGTCCAGCGCGCCGTCGCCTCACCTCAAACGTTCTGCTACAAAACAACCATAAACAACAATAATCATGAAATCATACGTAACCACAATCATTGGGGCATGCCTCCTCGGAATTTCACCTGCAAAGGCGGAAGATAGTTGGAAGCCTGCGACTGAGGTCAAAATCGAAAAAATCGACAAAGCGCTCGCAAGTCTTAAGGACAAGGAGCCAGCAACTCTGCGTCAGCCGACGATTCTCGCATACAAAACGGCAGTCTTTCTGGCTACCGGTGCCGTTGATACTCCGACCATTGGAAAGACCCAGAGCATATGCGCGAAGTTTCAAGGTGGGGAGGAAAAGTTTGATCGTGTTGTTGTGACCATAGAGTTCATGGGTTACGCGGACGACTCCCTGATTGGCGAGCGGTTCGTAATTGGCCTGCTTGCCGGTCAAAATGGAGTGTGGAAAGTGACGAAGATTGAGCGCTCAGCCTACGGCAGGGGTGACCACAAATAGGCAGCTCACCAAAGCCGAACAAGGCGTCGCGCCGAATGACCGATAAACTCCACAACCGCCAATCCAACAACAGCTCGACCGCCGGTCATCGGTGGACTTGAGCGTTGGCCGGAACCGACAGACGAAAGGAGAAAGACGCGATGAACACTGAACTACAGAAGGGGATGACGCGCCGGACGTTTATCGAGCTGGCAGGTGTGACCGGCGCTGCGTGGGGCATGAGCCGATTGACGGCTATGGGCGCTTGTGCGCCTTCGGAGCGGGATGGGGCTTCCAGGACCACCCGAACGTCCAGGTGGTCGCCGTCACGGACCTGATTCCGGACCGGTGCGCCGGTTTGGCCAAGGCGTGCCGGTGCGAGAAGACGTATCCCTCGTGCGAGGAGATGATCAAGGACGACAGTATCGAAGCCGTGTTCATCGCCACGGACCCGCCGAGTCACGTGCGGCTGGCCGTGGCGGTCTTGCAGCGCGGGAAGCACGTCGCCTCCGCCGTGCCCGCGGTCTGGGGTTCGCTCGAGGACGCGGACCGTCTCTTTGAGGCCGTCAAGAAGAGCGGCCTGAAATACATGATGTTCGAGACCTCCTGCGGCCACGCCGATCTCATCTACTCTGAAGGCGAGTATTACCACTACTGTCCCACTCCACTGCCGGGGTACAACCCGGCGACAAAGAACGTGGACGCCGATGGATGGCGCAAAGGGGCGCCGCCGCAATGGTACCCCACGCACTCGAACGCGTACTGCCTTGGCGTGACCGGCGGCAGTTTCACCGAGGTATGCTGCATGGGCATGCCCAGCATCGTTCCGCATCTGCGTGCGGAGAACAACGAATACAGGAACCCGTTTGGGTCCGAGATCGCGCTGTTCCGAACCAGCGAAGGCGGGATGTCGCGGATGGCCGTGTGCTGGGACATGCCGGCGGCCGGCGGCGAACAGGGCCGAGTATACGGGCAGAAGAGCGACAAGGCCTCCGTCAGCACCGCCCGCCCGCCCCTGCCACCCGGAATGGGCGAGGGCACGCACGGAGGCGGCAACCATCTCATGTGCGACTTTGTGGATGCCATCCTGCGGGACCGTAAACCGCTGGTGGACGTGGCGCAGGCGCTCAACATGACGGTGGCAGGAATTGTGGCGCATCAGTCAGCGCTTAGAAACGGGGAACTGATGAAGATCCCGCAGTACGTCCTGTGACAGAACAAGCCAACAATCGGCCAACAAGGCACCGGAGGCGACGCGGTGCCCGCGCGCCTCAGTTCTGACGTTCGGCGGGAGGCACCGAGCCGCGCATCTTGTTGGCCGGGTCCCAGAACTGGGCTTCGAGCGATTTGGCGGGCGGAGCGGCGGTCTTGCGGCCGGCAGGCATGGCGAAAAGCGGTGCGACCCATGGCGGAGCGACATCCTGCCGCCAAGATCGGGGGGTGATTCGAACAGATTCCTGGCAGCTCCGCAAGGCAAACAAGGTTGTATCAACGCATCTTGATTCGTTGTTGCGAACGCTCGCTTCAAACAACCGCGCAGGTGTCTGTGTGCGCCTTTGCGCGAACCACTCTTTGCTGAGCTACTGTGCGTCCATTCGGTTCATCCCGGTGAAGACAGTTCTCGCGCAAAGCCGGTAGAGTAGAGAGCAACGGGCGGCTTGTGGCCAATCCCGTTGCTCCCCCTCGTCAAACCGGACGTGCGGATTTCCCGCATCCGGCTTTCCTGCAAGCGTTCATCGTTACCGACTCCGATTCCATTAGGCAAACACAGCTTTTCTCCCGTAATCGCCTTCGGCAAGCGGGTATGTATTTGACCGATGGTTTCACTCTTGCAGTAGGAACCCTTCGCTCCACAGGAGTTACCCTGCTTCCCCGCTACTACGCCCCCATCCGCCGGGTCTCCCAGGTTCCTCGACTTTTCTTTCCCTGCGTGCTGTCTCCAGCCACCCCGGGGAGCCTGTCGGTTGCGTTCAAGTGTCGCTTCACCGTCAGTTGCAGGCTTCGGCTTCTTTGGCAGATTGGCCGCTCCCATATAGCGTAACGAGGCCGAATCGAGTTTACTTTCATTACGGCTCGCAGGTTCGCCGCACCGGGCTTCGCCTTGGGGATTACTCCTTTCAGCGCCGGATTGGCTACATGTTGGACACCTATTTGACATGTTGATCACATTTCAGATCAATAGAAAAGCCAGACTTGGCCTGGCGCACCAAAGCCGCAAAGATTTCCAGAATCAGGAAATCCAATGATTGCAGAAGGAGGTTGAGCATCGAACGGTGATCGCCATTCCCCGCCGCTGGGACCCTTGCCAGGGTGCGATTCATCACGCGCCGCGCAGCCGGTGGTGTCGCTCCCCCACGCGCCGCACCCCCTTGCCCGATTCCCAGGCGCAGGCCAGCCGCCGCAAATACCAACTCATCGCCTCGCCCCACCGGTTCAACTGCCATTGCTTGCGGTTTCAGCCCCCCTCTGAAAAATTCTCAACATTTTTCGAGTGCTGTGCGGATGAACTACTATCTTGTCCCCCATGTTCAAGCCAGCGCACCCCGCACCGGTCGATTCCGCCGCGATTCCGCCGCGACTCCGGCACGGCTGAATTTCCTCCGCCGCCTTGAATCCCTCGCCATCCGCCAAGCCGCCCGCGACTATTACGTCTGCTGGGCCGAGGCCTGGATCAACCCGCCAAATGGATTGATGAGTGATGATTGTTGAATTTTGATTTCAGAAGTGACTGAAAGGCGAATTCTTCATCTTCCATTCAAACCACAAAAATCAACACTCAGCACTCATCAATCTCCTTCCAACCGCCGATGCCACCACCTCCTATTTCGCTGCCCTCGGCCGCTCCACCCACCTTGCCGACTGGCAATTCCGCCAGGCCGTGGACGCGTCGGACGCGTCCGGACACGTCGGACATGTCGGACATGTCGGACATGTCGGACGCGTCGGACGCGTCGGACATATCCTGGCACACGGGATTCCCGGCCTCCCTTGGGTAGCCGCTTTCGATTGGCAGGGACTGGCCGACCAGGCCCGCTCGCCGCCGCCACCCTCTGCCCCCATCCCCGCACCGGAGGAATCGCCCGCCACCACCTCCATGAGGCGTCCATGCAGCGCCAATTCAAGCTTGCCGTCCGCAAGGCGGCCATCCCCAAGCCCGCCACCAGTCATTGCATTGCGCCAACTGCATTGCCACGCGGCTACTTGAAAATCGCCACGACCTGCGGACGGTACAAGAGCTGCCCGGTCACCCCCACGTCAACACCACCCGGATTTACCTCCACGTCCTCAACCAACCCGGCCTCAGCGTCCGCAGCCCGCTTGATTCTTGAAAGTAGGAGGGAGGACATTCCTGTCCACCAGCCAAGGAAATGCCCGCGTGAGGACTGATCTGCGGCACTAACGGACATGATCCCTCCCAAGCCCCTGTAACGCACGCATACCCATTCCGCACCGGACCGGTCCCGGCATGGTTCTGTTCGCAGAGCCACGCCGGCTAGCCAGCCTCGAGCCTCCGGCGCCTACCCAAAAGCGTGATGCTGAAATTCCGGCAAAAAGCTTCCCTGTCCCAAATTCCCCTTGTGTCGGGGTTCGAGACCGTGCATCCTGCCCCCGTGCAGGCCACTTTTCGCAACGTAAGGCGACGCGTCGCGATCAATCACGACCCGTCGTTGAATACCTGTTAGCCCAATACATGAGCCGGGGTCGACCCCTGCTTGAAATAGTCTCCACCAATCACCAGAGACGAAAAGAATGAAAACGAAAAGACACATCCAAACTGCTCTGGCGTTGCTCGCGCTGGGCTTGAACCCAAGCTTTCTCACTCAAGCCCACGCCGGAGATCCCGTTCAGCCGCCGCCAGGTCTGGTGGCTTTTTGGCCGGGCGACGGCGACGCTCTGGACAATGGCGGCACGAACCACGGCACGCTGGCGGGCGGTGCCGGATTTGCTGTCGGCAAAGTTGCCCAAGCCTTCCATCTGAACGGCGCTGGCGCTCAGGTGGCCCTGCCAAAGGTGCCATGGTGGGATTTCGGAACCTCCAGCTTTTCCATCACTGCTTGGTTCAGAGCAAATTCAACAGGCAATTATGCAAATATAATCCGTTATGATTCCGGCTTCCAAGGTAGTGGCTCTTGGGGATTGCAATGCCAGCCGGATGGCCGAATATCCTTCGGCATTTGTCTCCCCAGTAGGACGTCATATGGGACAACTACAGATAACGTGTGTCTGGATAATAGCTGGCACTTTATCAGTGCGGTAAGAGATGCGGCAGCCGGCAGGATCAGGGTCTATATCGACGGCAGCCTTACAGGCGCAGAAGCGTGGGACGGTGGAATCGATGTTGTCGGATCGGCTGATGCCAACCTTGTGATCGGTGCTGGCGCATGGGGCGGAGAATACTTTACTGGCCTCATCGACGAAGTGGCAATCTTCAATCGGGCCATTTCCGCCGAAGAAATCGCCATCATTTATGGGGCGGCCGGCGCGGGCATGTTGAAGTCGGTGAGAATCGTTAGCCAGCCCCAAAGCCAGGTTGGCTACTGGGGGAAGTCGGTCACCTTGTCCGTCACGGCAACGGGCGGCACTCCGCCTTATACCTATCAATGGTTGAAGGACGGCAATCCCGTCTCCGGCGCCACCGATGCCGAGCTCGTGCTATCAGATTTGCAGGATACCGATGCGGGCGCTTACACGGTGACGGTCACGGACGCCGCCAACAACAGCGTCACCAGCCAAACCCCGGCCATGCTGACGGTGAATCCTGCGGGCGTGAGCATCGCCACCTGCGCGAGGTTGACGATCGACGGCATGGTCGGCCAGACGTACGGTATTCAGGTAAGCACCAACCTCAACGCGGGCAGTTGGACCGGCGCGGCCAATGTCACCCTCACCCAGCCAATCCAGAATTGGTATGATTCCCAGTCCACGGCGCAGCAGCCCAAGCGTTTCTACCGCGTGGTGCCTGGCCCTATCTCGATTCCATAGATAATGAAGGAAGGCGAACAATTCGCGGCGGGGCAACCGGCCACAAGCAACCCAATTTCATGAGCCTGTTCCTTTCATTTGCTGGCCGGTGCCAGCGCTAAACGTTCGCCCAACTGACAGCATCCACACTCGAATCGTATGCACCAAGCATTTGTCCCGATTCGAGAGTTTGATCCCGGCTCTAGCACGAGGTTTGAGGACACGGCACCAGCGGACATTTATCGCAGACTCACCGTAGCTCCCCGACGGGGATTGTGGATTACGGGTGTGATTTTTGTGCTCCGATGGTTACGGCATCACAACCCGTCGTGCCTGATTGGCTTTTACTCTCCTGATGACAGCGATGGACATTTGTCAGGAGATGACCCACACTCAGCCACCAGCTTGCATCAGACTCGAGTATTTATCGACCACCATGACACCGTGCAGTCAGACTAGCGGCCACGGTGAGGTCGGCCACTTGCAGCACGCGGGCTGGCGCAGCAAGTTCAAGCACTTGATGGAAAGCGTCGGAGAGCAGGTCCTGGTTTTCGCGACGGAACTTGCAGATCGAGTCGTGATCGGGGTGGGTGTCGGCGCAGAGGTAGCGCACGGCGACGTTTTCATAGGTGAGCGTTTCGATGCGACGGCTGGCAAAGGTGCCCGTCGCGTAACAGCAGATCAACAAGCCCAGCATCATGGAGGGCGGGTATTGGGCGCTGCCAGTGCCGCGTTGGTTGATCCGCGCCTGGCTCAAGTCCAATGCGTCAACCGTATCCATGATGAAGTGAACCATGTGATCCGCTGCAACCCAGTCGCGCAGGTCAGGCGGCAGGAGCATCGCGGTGTCGTGGTCAATGTTGACGAAGCGGACGGCCATTCCCCATATACGACAAGCTTCCGCTGATCCAGTCGGTGGCCGGAACCGACCCGCGCGGGGCGGCGGCCGCAATGGAACAACTGTGCCGGATCTACTGGTATCCCATTTACGCGTTCATTCGGCGCACTCGCGGCTACCGCTACCACGATGCGCAGGATCTTACCCAGGCGTTTTTCGTGCATCTCCTGACCCACGAAACCCTCACGCGGGCACGCCATGAGCGGGGCCGGTTCCGCAACTTCCTGCTGGCAGTACTGGGCAAGGTCCTGGCCAACGCGAAGGATGCGCGGGAAGCGCTCAAACGCGGGGGGGCCGGGAGATCATCTCCCTGGACGCGATGATGGCCGATGAGAGGTACTCCTGCGAGCCCGCCGCGCCGGCGCCGGACGACCGGTTTCATGACCGCTCATGGGCGCTCACACTCGTCAGGCCGGCGCTCGCCCGACTGCGGAAGGAGTATGAGCAAAATGGCAAGGCGCAGCAATTCGAGCAACTGGAGCCCTGCCTCACCCAAGCTGCCGGGGCCGGCGCTCACGCCCGCTGCGCCCAGGAGTTGGGGCTGACGGAAGGGACCGTGAGGGTGGCCTTGCTCTGGCTGCGCCAACGGTTCAGGGAAGTCCTGCGCAGCGAGGTCGCGCAGACGGTTTCCGGCCCGGATGAGATCGATGAGGAACTTCGCTACCTGCTCGGGGCGGCAGGCGGCTCCGTGCTGCCGTGATTCGGCTGTAACTCCCGCCGCGACACGCTTGTAACCAGATGGTGGGGGGTACCTCCGGAAGATCTTTTGAAAAAAAGGAAAAAAAAGCACTTGCCAGAGCGGCGCGAATGACTAATCTAGCCGTGTAGGGCTTCGCACCATGAATCTGGTCATCAACACCGTCGCGCTGCCAGTCTCCCGGAAGGGCGACAGGAGAAGCGACCTGCTCCTTTCAGCGCTTCAGATTTTCAGCTTCTACCACATCGCCCCCCTTTTCCCCGCCCTGTGAACCCCGCTTCCGCCTCCCCATGCGTGCAAACCTCAAAAGCAATTTCTTAGTAGTTAAACCAATGAACAAGCCAATGCATACTCCCTCGCTCGCATCAGCCCTCCGGATCACTCCGCAGGCGCAGTCACAAATTCCAAGCCGGAGCCTCGTGGCGACCGGACTTGGCCGCCGTCCGGTCATGATCATGACCGGTGCCGCCCTGATGGCGTTTGCCGCGGCTTCCGCGCAGGCGCAAACCTACAACTGGAACGGCCCCGATAACGGCTTGTGGAGCGTCGGGCCGTGGAATGACACGGTGCCGGCCGCCGGCCAGGTGGCGGTGTTCTCCGATCCCGGCGCAGGTTTCACGGTCGATATTGACGTGCCGTCTGCCACGGTGGGCGGCATCGTGTTCAACAACAACGTTGCCGACCAGTGGATCATGTCAACCTCAGCCAGTCCCCTCATTCTGGATAATGGCACGCTGATTGCGCCGATCACCGTGGCGGGAAGCCATACCATCAGCGCCGGTTTCACTGCCGCACGCGGCATGGCCGTGACTGGCGGCGGTAAGCTAACCCTGTCTGGCACTGCCGCTGGCCTGGGCGGCAGTGCTGGCGATATGGGTCTCGGCGTGGATGTTTACGGTACCGGCACCGAACTCGTCATCGGCGGCAGTGTCGCCCTTGCCGATCGCCGGGATACCCATGTCGTCAACAACGGGAAACTGACCATCACCGGCACCTATGTCACCAGCGGGCACGACCAGATCATTGGCACGGGCGACCATGGTGGTGGCACGGGTGAGGTGATTCTGAGCGGGACGGGTTCCTGGACTCATACAGGCGACGGCGTGTTTGTCGTCGGCAACGATGGCACCGCCAATGTCGGTTCGCTGACAATCAACGACAGCGCCGTCCTGGTGGTCGGTGCCAATTCCCTCAACATCGGAGTTGGCTGGGCGGGCGGCAGCAGGGGCACGGTGACCCAGAACGGTGGCCGGGTGACCAATCCCAGCGACTGGGGGACCAATCTCGGCTGGCAGCTCAATGCCGCCAGTTCGGCAACCTACAATCTCAATGGTGGCGTCCACGAGACGTGGCAGATTTGGAGTGATGACCTTGGAACCAACGTGTTCAACTTCAACGGTGGCACGCTTCGCGTGCTGAATGATCACTACTCCACCAAGTTCATCACGGGCCTCAGCCATGCCTATGTCCGGGCCAACGGCGCGGTGATTGACACCAATGAGCTGAGCGTCGCGCTCGACCAGGCGTTGGAACATGGCACCCCGGCCGCCATGGATGGCGGCCTGACCAAGCTCGGCCTGGGCACCCTGACTCTCACCAAGGAGTCCACCTACACTGGCCGGACCCAAGTGCAGGCGGGAGGGCTCGCTTGTACCACCATCTACACGCTGGCGGATGCGGCCTTGGAAATCGATGACTCCGCCAAGGTTGACCTCGGCTACTCTGGCACGCAGAGCATTCCCAGCCTGAAGATTGGCGGGACCCCCATGGCCAGCGGCATCTACGGTGCCATGGGTTCCATCCTTCCGGTGATTGAGAATGACCACCTCACTGGCACCGGCACGGTGACTGTGGGCATGACGCGCTACGAATTGTGGATCACCAACTACTCGAGCCTGTCCGACCAGACTCCGGCCGGCGACCCGGACGGTGACGGCGTGAGCAACCAAGAGGAATTCGCCTTCGGTCTCGATCCCAGCAGCGGTTCGTCGGTCACTCCGGTTATCGCGCCGTTCGACAAGGCCACCGGTAAGTTCAGCTACACCCGGCGTGCGGGCAGCGGTCTCACCTTCCATGTCTTCACGTCCACGGATCTGCAGACGTGGACGGAAGAAGCGTACCCCGTGAATGAAAAAGTCACTGCCATGGTTGACGACGTCCAGACGGTGAAGGTCACGGTTGCAGCTCTCCCGGTGGACGGCAAGTTGTTCGTGCGGGTGGCAGCGCAGTGAGGAGGCGGAAGAGAGGGTGAATGGCAGACCGTGGATGGTGGATCGTGGATAGCGGATCGTGGATGAAGAGCGCTGGCGCAGTTCTTATCTTCCATCTACGATCCACAATCCTCGATCTGCGGTCTTCTCTCCTCATCTTCTGCGGCGGCCTGACGCCCGCCGATTTCCAAACCGCGCTCAAGCGCCTGGAGGAACAAAGCCGGGAGCTTGAGGCGGCACAGGTTGAGACGATGGGATGCCTACGCGGAAAAATGCCCCGCCCTGCGACGAGCCCGGCTTCCTAGCCGCCCAGGTGTTCGCCGTCGCCGCCGAAACCGGCTGGCCCGAGGAACGCATCCCCTTCATGCCGCCCGCGCGGCTCGCCCAATATCAGCATTGCCTGTTGCGGCGTAACGGGGTGCGGGCGTGCTGGAGCGGTGCGGGAACGGAACAGGACACGCTTCGGGAGCAGTTGGAGGCGCTGCGGGTGAGGTGGAATGGTCGAACCGAGCCATGAGCCGAACACGGTTCTGTCACACGCCTCGCGGTTCAGAAACAAGGATCACGTTGTCGCACAATGAGCCAAACCATCGGTGATTATCACCCCTTATTGACCGGGCAAACTGGGAACCCCACCTTCCCCGAACAGCCCCGGAATGGGTAATCAACACCTAGCCATCAGGCATCGGGCGCATGTTCGCAACCCATGGATTTCCAACGCTTTGCGAAATTCCAGATTCTTGGTCTCGACAAAAACGCGGATTTTGGCCATACTCACGGCTGGACCAATTACACTGTTGGAAGAAATGATATGCTCATAGCGATGAAGTCCTCCCTAACCAAGAACCTCGGGCTGGCCCTGCTATTGAGCAGTACCGCATTGGCTGGGGACGATCCACTCTTCAGGATCAAAGAACACGGCAAATGGGGATTTATCAATAGTAGTGGAGATGTCGTGATCGCACCGCAAGATGACGATTGTTACTACCAGTATATCCGGTATTGCCTGAAGCCTATGAGGGGAAAACGCTCTCCGAGTTAGGGCCGATCAAATCAATTGAGGTGATTGACAGGAAAACCCAACCATATGCGAAGCCCTCGCGTCTATCGAATGAGACTATCAGAAAACTGGTGTTCGAGCACCGATTGGCACACCCGAGATCTTATTCAATGCTAGACAACGAGACTGACAAGACTCTTGTAGTCACATTTGTAGACGGCACTCGTTTTGAATACTTTCACTCCACGCGTCAAAGCATCGTTTCAGCGAACAAGCCTGCGATTGGCTGCATGCTTTTGCCAGAGGCTAATTTCAGGAGGGACAGAATGCCCGTGTCCGTCAAATCCAAAGGCGAACAAGCGGGCGCTGACCAACCGGCTACCAAGCCCGCTGACAAGGCTCCCGTGAAAGATCAACCCTCAACCCCCACGCCAAAGGTTGTCCCCCGGTAGCCGGATGGCAGGCCCGACACTTTCTGATCTCAGTTGACTCGCCCTCCGGCGCATGAGGGCCCTTACCGTCACGCTTGGAGCCGACATCATCGCCCTGAAGCGGGTGCTGGCCGGCGCCACCGAAGCTGGGTGCGCAACCCGCCGGCGGAAGCGGCGGAACTCAACGAGATCGGCAACATCGACACCCCGTCCGGACCCGCGCCCGCGCTGGCAGGCAACCGCAACTGGCTCCGCAACGGGGTCACCAGGACGCAGGACGGCAAGGCGTTCCGCCTCGAATCATGGATGGTTCTCAGCCGCGATTGGTTCGCTTTTCTGAGGAGGTACACGGTTATGAGCGGATCCTTCCAACGGAGTTCATGATCCCGGGTGCCCAACAGCGATTTGCCAGCAGGCATGAGTCACATGGAAAGTCCCGGAAGAGCCGACAGAATCGGAGATGGAAATCAAGGGTCAGAGTCTCGTTTAGACGCGGCGGCGCAACAGACCGCACAGACCAAACCCACCCAGCAGGGCAACGGAGGGCTCGGGGATGACGGAACCAGGAATGACGACATTGTCCATGGTCACCCAACCCCACCCCCGTTGTCCGAGTTGATCAATTCCAAGGTGTGGGTGGCACTCGATACGAATGGAGCCAATTCCACCTGGGTGAAGGTACTCGTATAATGGCTTCTCAGATAACCCACCACGTGCATCCGTTGATGCCCGCAGATTGGATTTTCATGGCACGAACACTGACCAATCAGAGTATTTTCACAGCAATGGGAACTCCATGATCTCCCTCCCCTAACACACACTGTCACCCCAGCCGCCAATGGCCATGGCAACCGTGTCAATTTCAGCCCTCGACATCTTTCCAAGTCTTTTATTTTGAGGCTGTTGCAGTTTGCTAGTCTCGCTAGGATTTGAACCTAGACAAGCAGATTCAGGCGCTGGTGGAAATCCTTCAAAACCAATGAGTTATGAGACTGCTGACAAAACATTATTTCAGTGCTGACATTTCGGACGCTGCCGTTGCTGACATTACTGACATATATCCCCCTGTAAAGGGGGATATTGTCATATATGTCAGCAGGCAGCACGCGCGGCGGTCCGGTGTCAGCGAACACCCTAACCGAGAGGAGGCTGCCCGATGAACGGCGACGACTACACCCGGCGGCAGGCAGCCAGGGACGCCGACTACGAGCGCCAATACCGGGCATGGGTCAAGTCCCTGCCTGCGGACCAGCGGCGGGAACTCGAAGCCCAGGGCCTGGCCGAGCCCGACGTCGCCCGCCACGGCAACGGCTCTGCCAAGGGAGACGCTGCCGACAGCCCGCTCATGCGCGAGGGCGATGACCCGGCCATTCAGCCGGAACCCGAGCCCGAACCGGTCAAGGCCGCCTGCGATGTCGAGGCCGCATGGTCCACCGCCCGCCATGTCTTGGGCGAGGTGCTCAACCATAGCAACGCCCGGCTCACCGCCGAGTGCATCGCCCTGGTCAGCGGCCTGATCTATTCCGGCGACTCCATGACCGCCATTGCCAAGCGCCACGGCATCACCCGCGCCGCCGTCTCGAAGCGCTGCGTCGAGCTGACCGAACTGCTCGATCTTCGAGACCACCAACGTCGTCGGCACCATCCGCCTGCTGGAGTTCTGCCGCCGCATGGGCGTGCCCCGATTCGTGTTCGCCTCGTCATCCAGCGTCTATGGCCCGGAAACGCCCCTGCCGGCCCGCGAGGACCACCCCGCCGACCCGTGCAGCCCCTATGCCCTGACCAAGCTCCACGGCAGGGCGTGACGGCCTCGGCACGCCCACTGGTCCGCCCGGATGGGCGGCGCGAGAGCACGGCGCATCGCCAGCCAATGACATCCCACCCCCGGGGGCAGTCTGGGTCGGCCGAGGCCGTCCGACCCTACCCGCCGCCGGATTGAGGCGGGCCAGCCGGTCATCATCATCAACGGCGACGGCAGCCAGCGCCGCGACCTCACCCACGTCGCCGACGTGGCCCGGGCGGTTGAACTGGCCCTCCGGTGGCGGGGCCCCGGCGCGGTGGTCCTGAACGTCGGGACGGGCCGGAACCACTCGGTCATGGACATGCT
>JAPLUI010000582.1 GCA_026397725.1 Verrucomicrobiota bacterium
CCGGCATAGACGGCCACCAGGTTGGCGTGGCTGCCGACTGCCAGCGCGGCGAGGGCGGGGGTGAGGGTGCAGGTGCCGCCGGCGAGGCTGCCGCTGCCGATGACCGCGCCATCGTCCGTTAGGGTCACGGTGCCCGTCGGGGTCGGGGTGCCGGACACGGTCACATCGAAGCTCAAGGCATCCCCGTAGATAGATGAACTGGCGGTGCCGGCATGGCGGGCCAGCGTGATGCTCGGGGTGACAATGATGTTGGTGAAGGTGGCACTGATCGAGTGGTTGGCCGTGACGTTGCTGAAGGTGTAGCTGCCGAGCGTGCCCTGGGAGACCCCGTCAACGCTCACCGCATTGATGTAATAACCCGCCAGCGGCGAAATCGTGAAAATCTGGCTGCCGCCGGGGCTGACAGTGACCGCGCCCATCGGATTGACCGTGCCACCCGCGCTGGCGGAGGCGGTGATCGTGTTGTCCGTCGAGAGAAACTTGGTGGTGACATCAGCCTCGAGTTGCAGGCGTTCGGCAGTGGTCAGGGCCACGGTGTAAACGAAGACATCGCCGAGGTTGCCGTTGAAGGCGCTCCAGCCGTCGGGATCGTTGCGGCCGAGGTTGACGGACTTCTTGAAGCCCTCGGTGCCGGTGGGAACCATCTGGGTGCTGAAGTCGCCGTCGGCCCCGCCGCTCATCACCTGCACGCCGTTGGAATAAACCACGTAGGAGCCATTCGGTTGGACCACCAGGCTCAGGACCACGGCAGTGTTGTTAGGAATGGCGGGACCCCAGTCGTTCCATCGGTTCCGGCACACCATGATGCGGCCATCGGAGTGGCTGACGGCCAGGGCCAGCCGGTCATAGAAGATGTCCACCACCTCGCCGCGGGCCTCGCCACCCGGCGTGCAATACGTCGGCCTGACCGCCGCGATGATGGTCACCCCGTTGCAGGGAATCGCGCCCGCATAGGTTGCCTGCCGGAACCCATCGCTGGAGGTCATGCGGTTGTTTTTCACCCATTTCACGCCGCTGATCGTCTCCACCGTGGGACTCCCCATTTGCGTTAGGGACTGACCCGCAGGCAGGTAGCTGGGCCAATTGCCGGTGGCACCGCTGGCGGGCAGGCTGTCGGTCACGGCGGAGAACAACAATGCCGCGGTCTGCGGGATGCTCCTGGCATTGTTCTTCAGCGCGAAGTTGATGTTACTGACCACCGCGCCGGTGACCGTGATGATCTTGTCCGGGGCGGTGTAGAAAGCGCTGGCTCCGGCGGCCACATACCAAACGCCATCCTGCACGGGCTGTGAGTAGTTGCCACTGGCATCGGTCGTGTCCGTGAACACCGGGCTGGCAGACGCCCCCGCCGACCTGGAGAAATAGACCGCCGCCCCGGCGAGCGGCGTGCCGTCACTGCGGCGGGTGACCGTACCGGTGATGCTGGCGTTGGGGATCAGGGTGAAGTTGACTCCGGCCACGTTGCTGGTGTTGACCGTCACGAGTTGGTCGGCAGACGTGTTGTAGGAACTGGAAGTCACCGCCACATACCAAGTGCCGGTGGTCACGCCCCGGCTGTAATTGCCGCTGGCGTCAGTGGTCGCCGTCACGATCGGGTGGGCGGCCGCATCGCTGAGGTCGGCAAAGGCAACGCTCGCCCCGGCGATGGCCGTGCCGACGGAATTGATGACCTTGCCTGAGATGTAGTAAAGTGTCGGGGTGCCGGTGGTGGCCAGGGTGGCGTAGGTGACGATCCTCGCCCCGGCGAGGGTGTAGAGATGCCCCTTGACGCTCACGTTCTTGAGTGCGAGCGCCGCATCGGTCACCTGACCGTAGGTGTTTGGCGTAACGATGATGTTGGCACCGGTGGCGAGATCCTTGACCTGATAGTTGTCGGCATTCACCTTCATCACAGTGCCCGGGAAGTTAACCAGATTGTCATCCGCGCCGGTGAGCACCTGGCTGAGGGTGTAGGAATGATAGCCGGTGGTGGGGGTGATTTTGGCAGGATAACCGGTGGCATAAGGCGACTCGTTGTTGAGGGCGGAGGTGTCCCGGACCTTGTACTGATAGACATAGGTGCCGTCGGCCAGGGCGGCGGGCGTGACGAAGGTGGCGCTGCTCTGCCAGGCGCTGTCCGGGCCGCCGCCACTGACACAATGGAAGTAATACTGCACGCCGCTCGGATCGGTGGCGGCCTGCGCGGTCATCGAAACCTTGTTGTCGATGGTGGCGTAGGGCAACATCTGCCAGTGGGCGACGGGAATGGGCAAGGCGGGCCCGGCGGTGTCGCTGGCGACGGCGGCGACCGGTGCGGAAGGGCTGCTGGTGTTGCCCCGGCCGTCCCGCACCGTGACGGTATAGGTATAACTGGTGCCGGTGCTCAGGCCGGTCTGGGTCCAAGTGGGAGACGACTGCCAACCGCTGCTGGCAACGGTGGGAAGCGTGCGGTCGAACTTGTACTCGGCCTTGCCGCTGGCGTTGGTGACCTTGCTGGCAGTCATGGTGATCTGGCCGTTGGCGATGCCGATGGGCCCATAACTGAAGCTGGCGGTGCCGGCGGTGGAGGTCAGGGGCGCTGCGGCGGTGGCGGCGGACTCCGCCGTGGTGTTGCCGTTGCGGTCGCGCATTTTCACGGTGTAGCTCGGGGTCGCTCCCGGGCTCAGACCGACATCAATATACTTGTTGAATGACCCCCAGCCGGAATCATGACCGCCGCCGGAGACGCAGGTGAAATGGTATTCCACCCAGCCGCTCGCGTCGCTGCCGGGGGTGGCGCTCATGGTCACGGTGCTGTCGCCGGTGGCAACCGGCGCCACCAGCCAGGTGGCCGCGTTCGGCGTCGGGGCGGTGGTGTCGGCGGTGATCGTGATCGGCGCCGGCCCGGCTGCGGTGAACAAGGCGCTCGCTTCGGCGGCGGCGAGCGAGCGCATGTAGCAGCGGAAATCGTCCAGCGTCCCCTGGAAATAATTCCCGCCATTGCCGCGACCAAGGTAGTTGGCATTCTCCATCAGCGGCGCGTTGAGGCTGTCGGGGAACAGGGTCATCGCCGCGTTACTCGCCACGGCGGCCCCGTCGAGGTAGAGTGTGCAGGTGGTGCCCGCGAACACCACCGCGACGTGTTTCCAAGTGTCGGCGGGAATCACCGGCCCGTCGAGCGCCTGGGTAGTGGTGCCATCGGTGATGACGAAACGCAAGGCGTTGCTGCCGGCCGCGTTGGGGGTGAGGTACATCACCTTGTTGGCACCGTCACCGAGCGACCAGAGGCGCTGGTCGGACACGCCGCCGCTTTGCTTGAACCACAGGCTGACCGAGCAGTCCTTGAAGTCGTTGAGGGAATTGTGGAGTTCGACGTATTGGCTGACCCCGTCCAGGGGCAGCACGCGCCCGCCGCGGACGGACGCACCGGAGTCCTTGGCCGTGCGGCAGCCGTTCATCAGGAAGCCGTGGTTGATGCCGTACTCGTCCATCGCAAAGACGGCGTTGTCCTTGTCGAAACTGTGCCGGGCACACATGAAATCATTGTCGGCCAGCGCCGCGAAGCGTGCCACGTCGGCACCCCAGCCCCAGCCGAAATGCACGCCCTTGGAGGAAGGCGTCGTGCCATTGCCGTTGGCGGAGTCGCCATCCATGATCAGGCCGCCGTTGAACGTCGAGGTGTCGTAAACATAGGTGGTGCCCTTGACGATGGCATTGCCGTAAACCTTGGTGTGGGTGCTCGCGTTGCCATCGCCGCAATTGCCGTGCTCGATCACCTTGGCGTTCTCGTAGATCTCAACATACCCGAATGCCCGGCCCCAGTCCCTGACCTTGGCATTGCCAAAGACCTGCGCATTCCCCTCGACCATGCCGTGGCCCGACACCACCGCATGGTCACGGACTTGGGCGCTGTTGCGGACGACCGCATAGTCCTCGACGCGGGCATACCCCCTGACCTGGGCGCTGTTGAGCACCTGCGCATTGGGCCCGAGATAGGCGGTGGCATCGACTGTGGCACTGGAGGATTTCCAGCCCAAACCGTTGGCATGCTGGACCATGCCGCTATGGCTCTGCACCGGATAGATGACGTTTTTCGGCGTGGCGTTGGTGAAGGAAACCGCATACGGGAACTGCAAGCCCGCGTCCGATAGATACGCCTGCCACACCGGCTCGGTGATTTTCATCGGCTTCGGAGTCGCGATCACCACCAGATAGAGCTTGCTTTGGTCAGCGGAGAGGGTGATCGAATTGGTGCCGCTGTTCCAGAGGTTCGAGTAGCTGGCACCGCCGGAGTTGTTCACCGCGACCAGGCACGCGCGCCAATCCGATTGCCGGACGGGATCACACTGGGGTTGGAAATTGCAGCTCACGCTGGTGCCGGGGGTGGCCGCGAGCGGGATGAAGTTGAACCCGAACTCCATCGGCAGGTGATCACGGCTGGGGCGGTACCAACCGCTGGCACCGGGCAGTTTCACCAACGGAGTCCGGCAGCGCTGATAGAAATTCCAGTCGCTGCCGTCATCGGCGCTGTTGGCGGCGGCCAGCCATGGCTTCCGCTCGAAATCCCAGGTGACCATTTTCCGGGCCATGTCGCCCCACAGGTCGTTGATCGCGCCGGCCTTGTCGGCGGAGCCTGACGTATCGACCCGGATCATCCGGTCGATGATGTATTCGTTGGTCTGCTGGTCCGGGGTGGCGTTGGTCCACACCGAGTTGACCCAGGCCGCGCCGTAGCGGGCGTCATCGCGGGCCGCCTCCCAAATCATGAAGGAATCGTAGTAATCCCTGCCATGAGCCGGATAGTACACGCCGTTCTCAAGGTAGCCGCGTGCCTGCGGATAGGAGTTGTTATACTGGAGCATCATCCAGTTGGCGGTGCATTCCCACCAGGCGCCGGAACTGTTGGTGCCATTGAAACCCGCGCAACTGCCTTCCCAGACGTGGCCCATCTCATGCGGCGTGGCGCCCGACGGTGGGTCATAGCGACAGTTGCCGGAGTTGGACATGGAGTAGAAGAAGCCGTTGCCATCCATGCTCGAGTAGGCGCCGCCGCCGCCGCCGTCATCCCAGGTCATCAGGAAATTGAAGTTGGTCCGGTACTTCTTGCCATCTGGCGTGGTCGCCGACTCGTTGAGGTCGTGGAGGCCCATCTCCACCACCCAGCGGTTCCACATTTGCTCATACATCTGCAGGTTGCCCTGGACGAGCTGCTCGGTCATCGGAGTCCCGGTGTCGCGATTGTAATGGCCGAAGTTCAGGCGGAAATGCTCTGAGCGCCGGGTTTCGGTGTGCGGGTCCTGGTTCGAGTACTGGGTCTGGTTGTCGAGGTAGGTCTGGGCGGAGACGAGCCCCGCCGCAAGCAACCATCCTGTCGCCATCTTGGTGGCCACGCGCGAGGCTGGCCGGAGACTTGCGATGTTCATTTTTGGGGTCGGTGATGATCGATGGATCAATTTTCAAATCAGGGCATACGGCCCCGCAGGGGCAGGGGGTAGCAGGCCCTTTGAAACAAAGCAATGATTAATTCGCGAAACCACTGTCCAATTCGCGAAATGGTACGGAGTGAGGCTGCCCTCAGGGTTTGGCCACTGCCGCACGGAGGAAGCCGCTGCCCGGCAGGCCGCTGAAGGCGGAGAAGTGGTGGTATTGCCAGCCGGTTCCGGTTAGATCGGGCAGGCCGCTGCCGGCGGGCGCGGTGTCGGAGGCGCCCTGATGATTGACCGTGCCATCCCAGGGACCGGCCAAGGAGCGGCTGCCCTCGACGGTATAGACCAGCCCGTCGATGAGCAGCGACATCTGGGCGTTATCGGCGTTGGGTGAGAACACCGCACCGCGACGTGCGGCACAGGTGAAGGTCAGTTCCGGGGTCAGGTCGCCGTCGCCGCCAGCGGCCGGGTGATGGTCAAACATGCCGCTGCTGGCCCCATTGCGCGGATCGCCGTTGAACGCGAACTCGGCGAGGTTGGTGGCCCCGTCG
>JAPLUI010000317.1 GCA_026397725.1 Verrucomicrobiota bacterium
ACTATGCCCGCAACGTCCGCCCTGTCGAGCCCCCAGGCGCGAATCTGCCGGGCGCGGGCAACCTGTCGATCTGCCGCCCTTTCAGGGAATTCAACTTGCTCGACTCATTGGCTCCTCTGAGGTCGAACGCTGAGTTCTGAACTCTGTAGCCGCTGCCCGCTTTTCCCGCATGATTGATCCCCCCGGTCGAGGCATCAATAAGCGAATGAGCGACCCGTGGAAGGCACTGTCGAATGACTCAAATTCCACGGCCCAGGTATCCACTGGCGAGCTGGCGACGGACGCGGCCCTGCAACTGCTGGAGATGGGCCTCGCCAAGCTTGGCGGCAAGACGAGGCGTTTTCCATAGTGCCGTCCGGGGCAAGGCTGTCCGGGAAGATTGTGAATAGTCGATCTCAAGGGACATCCGGCAAATGACGGCAACGAAAAACATGGCATTCGCCGCCTGTACTCTGTTTCAGGCGCTGAACGGTCTCGCTGCGGCGGCGCATGTTCCGACGCGACCGGACGGCGGCAATGAGGAGGGGCGCAGCGGCTGGGGCGATTCCTGAAATATTGCCGTCAAATGGCCAGTAGCCATGCGATCCTCAAGACAATGAAAATCCCTACAAGCGCAGTTCTCGCACAAGTCCTAGCCATGACGATGCCGCTGTATGCAGCAACGATTGATTGGGACCCATCCACCAGCCCGACCCTGAGAAGCGATCAGCCGCAGGACTTGCTGATTCATGGCAGGGCATTTGAACTTTATCAGCACGGGGTGCGAACGCAATGGGGATACCAGAAACCCCAGCAGGATATATTCGTCGTGGTGCATCCCAAGAACGAGCGCAAGAACGCACCCCTCTACGTCGTGCTGCATTCCGCAGGGCACGATGTGCTTTCAGCCTTGAAATGCACACGCGAAGTCGGCAACCACGACATCTATCGCTCGCCGGATGATTTCTACGCGCTTTACCTCGACTGCCGGGCCAACATGGGCGACTGGTGGTGGGGCGGCATGCATCTTGGCGATGCGGAGTTGACCAAGAAGAATTCCGGCGCAGACCCGATGCCAGTGGAGAGGCGTGTGCTGGATTCGATCAAATGGGTGATGGCGAAATACAACATCGACCCGAACCGTGTCTATCTCTCTGGAAACTCGATGGGTGCAAGTGGCACACTTGGGATCGGCCTGCGCAACGGCGACATGTTCGCGGCGATCAAGGCCAACGTTCCAGCCGGCATCGAGCATGTTTCCAACCGCATGTATTTCCCACCACAAGTGGTTCCCGAAAAGGTCACGCTTCCGGAGCCTCCGGTGGTGGTCGACTATTCCGCCCAGAATGACGGCTGGTCCGCCGGCCATGATCGGTTTGCCAAGGCAATGAATGAGCGGAAATATTCACTTTGCCTTTATTGGGGCCCGTTTGGCCACGCCAACAACAGTGCGGAGATTGAGAAAACCAACGATTTGATCAATTCATTTGACTGGCTGGGCGTTAGGAAGAACGAGGCCTATGCGGTTTTCACCAATGCCTCCTGCAACGACAAGCTGCCGTGGCCGGATGATATGGGAAACCAGGCCGCAGGTCAGGTCAACGCGTTCTTCCGCTGGAAATGCCTCGGCGATACCCAGGATAAGCTGGAAATGTCACTGTTTTTGGTTGCTCCTGGGGATTTGAAAACGGCTTTCCAAATCCCCGGGCAAGCCACTGCGGACGTTTCCCTGCGCCGGATCCAACGGGGTCAAATCAAGCCCGGTGGGGCATTTCAATGGACTTGCGGAACTGCGAAAGGGGCAGGCAAGGCCGATGCCGAAGGACTCATCACCATTCCCGGGTTGACGATCACTTCCGCCCCAACCAAGCTGACCGTCACCAAATAGCCCTGAAACGCTGTTGTTGGAAACCGGTGAGCTGGATGCGGCTGAACGTATGCTGAACTGCGTTCTCCTGGCAACGACAAGTAATGACATGCAACGCAGTACCTGTCGACCTATACGACGATGGCGTCTCTGAGACGGGGTGAACACGAACAAGTGGTCGAGGATTTCTCCTGGTTTCTGCCGCATTCCACCGCGTCGAACGCTTTTGCCGGGGGTCCTCCGCTCCTCACCGCCGGAGCCATGCAACGAACGCGAGCCTTGGAAAAAACGCCCCCGCCGGAAAGATTTTCCTTCCCAACCGGCACCGCACCTGCCATCTCTCATCCCGTTAGCCAGCCCTTCGGGCTTCTATCAGATTATCGGAGAAGTGAACGGCCCCTCCTCATGCACCACCACCCTAACATATTTTGCCCGACAATCATCATCTCATTGCTTTGCATGGGCTTACCCACGAGCGTCGCGACCGGAGCCGGCGCGGCGCAATTGGCCGGGGCCAAATGGATATGGCACGGCAATCCGGGAGCCTCCGTGAACGCGCCTGCAGGCAAGAGGTATTTCAGATGCCACCTGGACATTCCCGGCGACAGACCGATCAAGTCGGCACTCTGCTCGATCACCGCTGACAATGCCTTCACGCTGCACCTCAACGGCAGCAACATCAGTTCGGGTGACAATTGGCAAGAGCCATGCTCGTTCGACGCAAAAGACATGCTGGTGAGTGGCAGGAACGTCCTGGCCGTCGAAGGGGTCAACTGGGATGGCCCGGGGGAGAATCCTGCGGGATTGATCGCGAGCCTGCGAGTCGACTTTGCAAGCGGCCCGCCATCGATCATCAGGACAGATCCGAGTTGGAAATCCTCCGCCACCGCCCAAGACGGCTGGCAGACCCTGGGTTTCGACGACTCTAACTGGGCCAATGCCCGCGTGATTGAATGGGGCGGTTGGGGGGCGGTCGTCGCCGACGATGGCCCACTGGGAACCTTCGATCCGTTGATAGAGCCCCAAACGCGGACGCTGTCGGCTGAGGAGGGCGAAGGGATCATCCAGGCCGAATGGCTCTTCCAGGCCGAGGGCAAACCGCTCGACCAGCGGGCCAAGCAGGAGAGCCAGTGGGCCCGGGCGATAGCCGAGCGGCTTGCCAAGTCCCCTAACCCGCCCCGTCTGGATGCCGAACTGGCATCCCTGGACACGCTGGATCGCAATGCCGGGGGCCTGGCGCCGGAGGAACTCTACCTCGCGGTCCGCCGCGTCAAGCGCCAGATCATGTTCAAGGACCCGCTGATCGACTTTTCACGACTGGTGTTCATCGACGCCCCACAACGCTATGAGCACGAATCCATGCACCGGGTCTATCCCCAAGCGCAGCTAAACAGCGTGAGGTTGCTGCTGCTAGACGGCCTGCACCCGGCCGGCACGATTCGCAAAGCGACCGAAGAACTCGGCCCTGGCTGGTACTGGCGACCTGATGTTTCCTATGATGGCAAGCGCGTCGCGTTCTGCTTCCGGCCGGCCAAGGACAAGACCTTCCACCTTTACGAGATCAACGCCGATGGCTCCGGCCTGCGGCAGTTGACCGACAGTTCATACGACGACCAGGACCCGGTCTACATGCCCGACGGACGCCTCGTCTTCGTCTCCAACCGTGGTTGCAGCCACGCCCGATGCGTGGTCGGACACCCAAGCACGGTGGTGGCACGATGTGACCCGGACGGCAGCAACATCTATCTGATCAGTTCTTCTAACGAGCCCGAGTATACCCCCGCCGTGATGCCCAACGGACGCATCCTGTACACGCGATGGGAATATACCGACAAGGAACTGATGCGGATCCAGAGCCTCTGGACGATGAACCCCGACGGCACCGGGGTCACCGTCTTTTGGGGCAATCAGAGCTACTGGCCGGACCTGCTGATGGAGGCCCGCCCCATACCCGGAAGCAATCGCGTGATGTTCGCCGGACACGGACATCACAACGTTTACTGGGGCAGCATCGGCATCATCGACCACAGCAAGGGCTTCAATTACCCCGACGGCCTGACCAAGGTCACACCAGACGTTCCCTGGTGCGAAGTCGGTGACGGACCGCAAGAGAAGCCCGAGGCGCCGGGTTACCACACCGCCGGGGCCTATCGCGGGTACAAGGCACCCTATCCGCTCAGCGAGGAGGTGTTTCTCGTGTCGGCCCGCCACGCCGGCGACAAGAGCAAGTACCAGGTTTTCCTGATGGACGTTTACGGCAATCGCGAGGTGATCTACGAGGGTGCGTTCCACGCACTCTATGCCATCCCGCTAAGAGCCCGCCAGACGCCGCCGGTCATTCCCGATCACGTCACCTGGGCCGGCCCACAACAGGACGGCGGCAAGATCGAGCCCGGCACTTTCTATAACGCCGATGTTTACGAGGGCGCGCCGGAGGTTCTCCGCGGCAAGGCGAAGTACCTGCGCGTCATCCAGCTTGATTATAACACCATGACCATCGGCAAGAAATACCAGGATGCTAACAACACGACCAGCGGATTCCACATGCATGCCGGTCCCGTCGTCTCGGCAGTCGTCAACGACGGCGTCAAGAAAGTCCTCGGCACCGTTGCCATCGAGGCCGACAACTCGGTCTTCTTCGAGGCCCCACCCTGTGTGCCGCTGCATTTCCAGCTTCTCGACGAGCAACACCGCACGCTGCATACCATGAGGTCGTTCACCAGCGTCATGCCCGGCGAGAATCGCGGCTGCGTGGGTTGTCACGAATCCCAAGTCTCCTCGCCGCCTGGCAGCATGCGGACCTTGGCCATCAGCAAGCCACCCGCCAGACTCGTCCCCTACGCCATCGGCCCCAACTACAGCCTGGGCTACGAACGCGACATCCAGCCGATCCTGGACCTCCACTGCGGCAAATGCCACCAGGGCGACGGCAAGGGCCGCGCCAAGCTCGATCTAACACTGCGCCCGAGCCCCGATGGCGGCGTGTTCCCCGAACCTTACCTAACCCTTACCCTCGGCAAGAAACGGCAGTTGATGGATTTCCCGTCCAACTGCGAGGGCGGCATTGCCGGAACCATTCTCGCAGAAAACCGGCCGTGGCGACCCGCGGACTACGGAACCTTGCCCCCAATGACCGCACTTTCGTTCAAGAGCAAGCTGGTGGACATCGCCGCCAGCGGAAAACACCACGACGTCAAGGTAGACCCACTGGATCTAACCAAGCTGATCCTGTGGGTCGATACGTTATGCACGTACCGCGGCGAACGGGAACTGAGAAGCATGGCCGATCCGGACCCTAACGACCCACTATTCAAGAAATCCGACTATCCTCCCTCCGACCCGACGATCAAGGACGTTTACGCCGAGTCGCCCTATCGCCCGAGAATGCGAACCGCCCCAATCGTCAATCGTGCCTACCGCCAGGACGAGTTTCCATCGACCGAGAGCCGGCTTCCCCGCGACGGGGACGGCACGATCCTCCCCCCGGTCACCTTCGACCCGGCCGATCCATCCAGCGGCACACCCATCACCCAAGGGCGGTAAGCACCGCCCTCCGGCCAAGGCGGCCAGGCAACCCCCATTGCCACGCCCCCCCGGTCCGGCCACCGGCTCCTGCAACGGCCTTCACCTCAAAAGCAAATACCCTGGCAACCGCCGCACCAACAACCGACAACATCCGGATTTTTTTGCCTACCTGAATCAATCAAAATGAAATCATCTAACATTAATACTATTATGAAGCGCCGCTCTTTCCTGAAACAAGGCACCCTTGCTGGTGCTGGATTCATGATCCTCAAATCCGGATTGCTCGCACGGGGCAACTCACCGAACGAGAAGCTCAACATCGCTGTCATCGGCTGTGGCGGCCGCGGCGGATCCAACCTGAATGATGTGCAGGGCGAAAACATCGTCGCGCTGTGCGACATCAATTCAAAGACTCTCGCCGAGACGGCCGCCAGATTTCCCAAGGCCAGGACGTATGCCGACTGGAGGAAATGCCTGGAACAGCAGGATATCGATGCCGTCGTCTGCTCAACGACCGACCACACTCACGCATTCGTTGCCAACTGGGCAATGAACCGCGGCAAACACGTTTACTGCGAGAAGCCGATCGCAATCTCAGTCCAAGAGGCACGCATCCTCCGCGAAACCTTTGCGAAGAACAAGGACAAGATTGCAACCCAGATGGGCACGCAGATCCATGCATCGGACAATTACCGCCGGATGGTGGAACTGATCAGGGGCGGTGCAATCGGCACCGTCAACTCCGCCCACGTCTGGTGCAGCCGGGTACCAACAGGTGGCAGTTACCTTGCCGAGGTCACGCCGATACCCGCACACATCAACTGGGACCTATGGCTAGGCCCTTCGACCCACCACCCCTATAATCCGGAATACTTCAATGGGGGCTGTCTCGGATGGAACCGGTTTTGGGATTTCGGGGCAGGCCAGATCGGTGACATGGGAAGCCACATGATGGACATGGCCGCCTATCTGCTTGATCTCAAGAGCCCGACAACCTGCGAGGCACAGGGCACGCCGGTCAGCACCGACACCTGTCCGGAATGGCTAACAGCCACCTGGGAGCATCCTGCAAATGACTGGCGGCCCGCCATCAAGGTTCAATGGTACGACGGAGGCAAGAAGCCAGGCATGCCCTCGCCCATTTTCAGCCGGGACAACGCTTTCAAGGGGATCATCGTTTATGGCGACAAGGGGATTCTATACGGGGATTATGACTTCAGGGTCGTGATGCCGAAAGGCGACATGACCCAGTACAAGGCACCGAAGAAGGAGGACCTGATTCCGGAATCTCCCGGCCACCACAACGAATGGATCAATGCCTGCAAGACTGACAAGAAAACTTCGTGCAATTTCGAATACTCGGGAACTCTGGTGGAGAACAACATGCTTGCGCTTGCCGCCTACCGGGCCGGAAAAAAACTTGAGTGGGACTCAACCAACATGAAAGCAGCGAACTGTCCGGAAGCGGATCAGCACCTGCACAGGAATTATCGCGACGGATGGAAACTCAACGGCTAGGCTTTACCAGAAAGACACTCACATGATCATCAAACGACGCAACTTCATCAGGACATCCCTGGCCGCAAGCGCGGGTCTGCTCTCCGCGCGACAACTGCATGCCCAGCAACAGTTCAAAACCAAACTCTTCAAGGCAACCATCGTCGGCAGGCCGGAAGAAGACAGCCTGCGCCAGCTCAAGGAAGCCGGATTCAATGGCGTCGAGACCACTGCGGTAATCAGTGAATCCGAGGCGGCCGATTGCCGCAGAATGGCGGATAAGCTCGGGATGCGGATTCACTCGGTACTTCGTGGCTGGACCGACATGAACAGTCCCGACAGGGCAAAGGTCGAGGCCTCCGTCGCGTCGGCGGCAGAGGCCCTGAAGGCCGCGAAAGGCTACGGTGCCGATGCCATCCTCCTGGTGCCTTGCCGCACCGACGGCATGCCGATGCCGGAAGCATGGGACTTCGCCGTCGAGTTCGACGAGAAATCCAGCCACGTAACTCGCGTGGTGGCTGGCGACAATGACAAGTACAAACCATACATCGAGGCCCAGAATCGTGCCACCGACACCTCCCGCGAGGCGATAAGGAAGCTCATTCCGGTTGCCGAAGAGACCAAGGTTGTGATTGCGGTTGAAAATGTATGGAACAACCTGTGGGTGACGCCGGCACTCGCGAAAAACCTTGTCGAATCGTTCCAGAGTCCATGGATCAAGTTCTATTTCGATATTGGCAATCATGTGAAATATCCCGCGAAACCTCAGGATTGGATTCGAACGCTCGGCCCGTTCCTCGCCAAGGTTCACATCAAGGATTTCAAGCTGAAACCCGATGGACACGGCGGTGATTTCGTCCATCCGCGCGATGGCAGCGTCGAGTGGCCGGCAGTTCGGCAAGCGCTCGACGACGCGGGTTATAACGGTTGGCTCACCATCGAGGACGGAGGGCTGTCCCTGGCCGAATTCAACAAGCGTCTCGACATGATAATCGAGGGAAAGTGATGTCATGGTTAGATAGCAACCCCCATTTCCCCGCCCTCGTGTCCGGCCACTGGCTCTTGCAACGGCCTTCACCTCAAATGCAAATTCAATAAGGAGACTTAACCATGCTAACAAGATTTTCCCGACTGGCGGTCGGGACCGGTTTTCACCTTGCGCTGATGCTCATGCTTTTCGTGTTAGGCAGCGCCATTGTCCGGAGCGGACCAGCGGCATCGGCCACTGCCACCCCCGGCACGTCCCGGCCCATCGCGGAAGCCGGCCTGGTCTTCGCCTGCCGCGAGGACAACGACCTTTACCAAGCCTACACGAAGACGAGCGCCCAGGCGGGATCCCGTTGTAATTCGCCCGCGGAGGCCATCGAACAGGCCCGGCCGGGGTCCGGGGTCTTGTTGCTGGCGGATGATTACCCGGGGAAGACGCTGGTTTTGGATGCTGCGCTGTTTGACCAGGCGGCAAAGAAGAATCTCCGGCTCTATGTCGAGTATCCGGCGGCGCTGCCGGGCATGCAGGTCGGTCCGCCGCGGGGAACGCAGTGGGAGCGGGCGGTGATCGCCTCCAACGTTTTCGCTCCAGTGTTAGAAAAACTGCGCATCCTGGCAATCCACGATTGCCGCTTCGTGCCGCTGAAGGCTGAAAACCCGGACATTGTGGTCGGGCGCGTGGCGGGCTTCGACACCGCCGTGTACGGATTGCCCAAGGAAGTTTCGCCCATCCTGTGTGAATTGCCCAAACAAGAGTCAACAGGCAATGTGCTGGTGGCCACCACCAAACTCAGCCACTTTGTCACTGGCCGATATGCGCCCACCGATGCCTGGCGGTCTATCTGGAGTTATGTGTTTGGGTGGCTCCAACCGGGCAGCAAGATTCCCGAGTTGCAATGGACGGCCAGCGTGCGGCCAAGTTTTCGCGCCGGGGAATCCCTGCCCGGCGATATCGAGCGGCAAGCATTGCAACGGGGCATCGACTGGTATTTCAATTCCCGCATGGTGCTGCATCCCTCGATGATGGCGAAGTACAACCGGCCGACGAACGGAGCGGAGGGGGCGTCGGCCAATCCGGATCTCAAGCAGGACTGGCCTTTCGGCCATCGCGTGGCGCGGATGCCGGACTTGGGCACGCCGATCGGCGACGGTTCGCTGGGAGTGATGGAGGGATTTGACGCCAAGATATTTTCCGATGGCACCCAACCGGTGCGATGGTGGAACCGGAACGACTGTAACGGAGAAATCGCCGGCGCAATGGCTGCCGCAGGGGTGACGTTGCAAAATCCATCCTATCAGAAAACCGGCGGCAATATCTGCGATTGGTTGTATTTCAAGTCGATGATATCGCTGGGCAACCGCGCCGACCCCAAGCATCCCGCCTATGGCCTGATGGGTTGGAATGATACTCCCCAGTACTGTGGACCCGGCTCGATGGACGGCTACGCCGCCTACTACGGCGACGACAACGCCCGCTCCATGTTGGGCATGATGCTCGCCGCCGCGGCCCAGAAGACCGACCGCTACGACGAGCGCCTGCTGAAATGCCTGTTAGGAAATCTGCGAATCAGCGGACAACTCGGCTTCCAGCAGGACCGGATCGATGAAGGACCGCTCACACAGGCCGGTTGGCTACGTTACTTCAATGACAGGAACGTCAGTTACGCGCCGCACTATCAGGCCAGTGTGTGGGCCTGTTATCTGTGGGCCTACCGGCAAACCGGATTCGAGTTGTTCCTGAAGCGTGCCAAAACCGCCATCGGCATGACCATGGCCGCGTATCCCGATCAATGGAGATGGACCAACGGTATCCAGCAGGAGCGGGCTAGAATGCTATTGCCGCTGGCTTGGTTGGTGCGCGTGGAAGACACGCCGGAGCACCGCGCCTGGCTGCGCAAGATGGCGGAGGACCTGCTTGCCGCCCAAGACGCATGCGGGGCCATTCGCGAGGAGATCGGCCTGGCGGGAAAGGGGGGGTGCCCGCCGCCCGCTTCGAACGAGGCCTACGGCACGGCCGAGGCTCCGCTGATCCAAACCAATGGCGATGCCGCCTGCGATCTGCTCTACACTTCCAACTTCGCCTTTGTCGGGCTGCACGAAGCCGCTGCCGCCACCGGCGACCCGTTCTATCGTGAGGCGGAAGACAAGCTGACAAAATTCCTCTGCCGCATCCAAATCCGCAGTGAAACGCACCCGGAACTGGACGGTGGCTGGTTCCGGGCGTTTGATTTCAAGCGTTGGGAGTATTGGGCCTCGAACTCCGATTTGGGTTGGGGCGCCTGGAGCATCGAGAGCGGCTGGACACAAAGTTGGATCACCGCGGTGCTAGCCTTTCGGCAGATGGAGACGTCACTATGGGATATCACGAAGGACAGCCAGATCCAGCGTCATTTCAAAACCATCCGTAGCGAGATGCTTCCCGACAATGTGTTCCCTGCCGCGACCGCCCTGCTGCCCGTGACACATTTGGCACTGAGAAAGCCGATTACGTTGGCTACAGCCCCTGCTCCGCAATATTCCGGCGACGGCCCGGCCGCTCTGCTCGACGGGCTCCATGCTCCTCCCAGCCCCACCCCGTTGGATTGGTTGGGATTCGAGGGCACGGACTTGGACGCCACGATTGATTTGGGCGAGCCAGTCTCTATCAAGCAGGTGGGCGTCCATTGTCTCCAGTTGCGACAGGCCGGCATTTTCCTTCCCACCAGCCTGCAAATCGCCGTTTCCGACGATGGCAAGTCGTTCCGTGAGTTGGCGGTGGTGAAGCCGACGCATGCGACAACCCAAGAAGGTCCGCTCTGTGAAACCTTGACCGCCGCGAACTTGGACGGCCGGGCAAGGTACATTCGCGTGCGTGCAGCCAACTTAGCGCGCATCCCGGGCACCAGCACTCCCGCCTGGTTGTTTGCGGATGAGATTATGATCAATCCAGACAACGCAGCAGAAAGAGGCGTCGTGCCCAAAAAGGTCGAATGGGAAATTCTCTTTGACGGAAAGAACCTGGACGCATTCGACGTGGCCGGCTGGAAGGACATCTGGGTCATCACCGACCAGGGCGAGTTGCACGCCGCCAAGCCCGGCCCAACGATCTTCACCAAGCAACGTTACACCGACTTCGTCTTGGAGTTGGATTTCCGCATGGGACCAAAGGCCAAGGCCAACAGCGGCGTCTTCCTTCGTGTCCACGACAAGCTATGAGAACCCATCCAAGCGCTCTAGCGATCCTGTTCAGCGTCGGCCTTGCCGGCATCGGCCACACCCAAACGGCCGAGGTGCCGGCGGTTCGCCAGACTCCCACCGCGCCCGCCACCAAGGTCGTTGGAATGGTTGACCTCCTGGCCGGCAAGCGGGTGATGATCCTCGGCGACAGCATCACCCAGGACGGCACTTATGTGAGTTATCTCGAGTATTTTCTAACGAAACACCATCCGGGGAAAGCATTCGACATCATCAACGTCGGTCTCTCCAGCGAAACCGCCTCGGGTCTATCCGAAGCGGGTCATGCCGGCGGCGCCTTTCCCCGCCCCTGTGTTCACGAACGCCTCCAGCGGGCCCTCGATGCGGTCAAGCCGCAGTTGGTCGTCGCCTGCTATGGCATGAACGACGGCATCTATCAGCCCTACAGCGAGGCGAACATGACAGCCTTTCAGGACGGCATCACCATGCTTGCCGCTGGCTGCCGGGCCGCTGGCGCCCGGGTGATCCTGGTCACACCGCCGGTGTTCGAGGGTGGTGCCTACGACGAGGTGCTTGGCAAGTTCTCCGAGTGGGAAGTGGCTCATCCGCCCACGGGTGTCATCGCGGTTGCCGATCTGCATACCGCGATGGCCGCGGCACGCACCGAACGGCGGAAGGCGGCCCCCGATTTCCGCCTGACCAACGACAATGTCCATCCCGGTGAACTCGGCCACGTTGTGATGGCACAATCGATCCTGCAAGGCCTCGGCATTCCCATGCCACAGGGCACTGCGGAAGATCTTCTAACGAATGCGCATGCCGACCCGCTGTTCAGCCTGGTCTGCACCCATCGCAGCACCCGCTCCAACGGTTGGCTCAACCACATCGGCTACACCCGTGAACGCACAGTCGCCCCCAAGACCGGCGACATCGACGCCGTGGAAACCGCCGCCAAACAAATCCAGACCAAGATCGATGAGATGACCCGGGCACGTGAGAAGTGAGACGTGCGTGCGCCCCAGTCTTTTTGTGCCCGCAAATCCGCCTGTTCCGCACGGCCATCAATTGGTCCGAAACCCCGCTCGATGACGTCAATGGAGAATGGCTGGTCTGCTCGTCGCAGACCGTGGCTTCATTCGCCGCCACGCTGTCTTTCTTCGGCCGCGGGATTTATGACAAGACACACCTGCCGCTGGGTCTGATCGTGAGCGCCGTCGATGGCCAACGCATTGAGCCGTTCATTGCCCGCGAGGGGTTGATGCCACGCCCGAATTGCTGGATGGCCATTATTCTGAAAGAAATGGGAATTCCCAAACGAATCATCCCCTGTGGTTCACGGCGGCCGAGCCTCGATGCCAAAGACCAGCCGCAGTGAACCCACAGCCCTCATGAACCATTGGAAGAAACATCCGCGATTCCAATGAACTGAGGACCTTCCATCAACACTTTCCTTGCAGTTTCAGCCCACTCACCCCCACAACCCGAACCAATACAACCAAGCCACCATGATCAAAATCGGCATTGCCAGTGATAACTTCCGCCACGACGACCGGTCCCTAACCTACTTCTTCAAGTGGTGCCAGAACAACCAGTCGCCCATCGTCGAATTGAACACCCTCAACGGCGACGACTTCCTCGAGGGCCTCGGCTTCTCACCCGCCGTCTCGCTGCAGTCGGACCCGCTCGCCCTGCGCCACGAACTCGAATCCTGCGGCCTCAAGGTCAGCCAGTTGGACTGTCATTACGCGCTGCACCGGTGGCAGTCCATTCCTTACCTGATCAACGGCATCAAGTTCGCCCAGGCCTTGGGCTGTCCGGCCATTGCCACCACCGACGGTGCCGAGGTGCCGCCCGGCATGACGCTGAGCCAGGTGTATGATCGCGCCGCCTATCACATCGGGGAAGCCCTGCCGGTGGCCCGCACCCACGGCGTCCAGATCAACGTCGAGCCGCACGGGCCGCTGACTAACAACCTGGAACTGATGGTGAAACTCATGAAGCACTTCGACGACCCGCTGGTGGGCGTTAATTTCGACACCGCGAACACCTTCATCGCCGGCAACGACCCGTTAGAGATGACCGCAGCGCTGCTGCCTTGGATCCACCATTTCCATGTGAAGGACGTGGCGCCGGAACTCCGGGCCAACATCGGCAAGGACACCGGCATCGCCGCAAGCGACGTCCACGTCGGCCAGGGGATCAACGCCGACAACATCCGGAACATCGTCGCCCTCTTGCAAAAACACAACTGGGACGGCGTGATGAGTCTGGAGTCCAAGGGTGAGCAGAACACCCTCAAGAGCTTGGAATGGTTCCGCACCATTCTCTAACGGCCACGATGGACTGCCGCGAAGTGACCCACTGGTGGTTTGCCACTTCACATGATTGTTCTTGCCACAGGCACGCAAGGCACGCACTTTACCGCCGTGGACACCCCTTTTTTCGCAACGTAAGGCGACGCGCCGCGATCGATCACGACCAGTCGCCGAATACCTGTTAGGCGTCGCTCGCGTCCCGTGTGAACCAAAGCCATGAGACTCCTTCGACTGACCACGGACTGCCTCGTGAGGCGCCTTCGCTGGGTGATGGTTGGTGTGATTCTCTCGGACACCATTAACACGCTTCTCGGGCAGCCGAAGAGCTACTGGCAGCATCCTGCGACCGCGTACGAGCACAATCAGTTTATCCGCCTCTTTGTCACCCAGGGCTACCTGCCGTTCGTTCTTTGGTCGCTGCTCTACATCGCCGGAGCATTTATCGCCGTATCCATCCTGCCGCGGCGGTTTGCCTTGATGACGCTGTTTTCCTTCATCCTCGGTCACTATTTCGGAGCCTCTTCTTGGTGGGTATATCACTGGGGCTACGGTATGCAGGGGGCCATTATCTACGGCATCATACTCGCTGTAGTTCTGGTCCTGTGCGGAGTCGGTGGACACGCAGCCAAGCTACTAAGAACCTCAAATCCGAATGACCGCAGCGCCTAACAAGGCGCTACTATGGGGACTGGTGCAATCGCGAAACAATTGCTTGCGCATCTCCGTGGGTGGGGTTGGCTTGGGAATGAGACGCCCCGGTTTTCTTGTTCCAGGCCAGCGCCTGCCCGCCGGGGCGGAGGATTGGGAAGGCCGCCTGCCAGCGACCATTGCATCCGCAGGATTTGTCAGCGCCAGTTCTGCCTGGGGCTGCCGGATAAAGAAATGTTCCGCACCTGAAGGCGGATGTATGAGAGCTTTTCAGGCGGCGTGTCGGGATCGTTTCGGTGCTGGCCGGAAGGATAACGCGAGGAGAATGCGAGGAGCCGCGCCGGCGGTGAACCGGGACTTATGGAGTGCGCGTGACTGGAGCCAGGGGATCGGTTAGGGCGCTGGCCGCGCCCGCAGCGACTTGCGATGGTTGTTTACCAGAGGTGCGGCTCCGCGGGTGCGGCGGCATGACGGAGTTCGGACGGTTGTGAGGAACTGCCGACGGAAGCACGGCCAAGCGGCGCAAGCGGCAAGTCATGCAGCCTGATTGGGTCTGATTGAGCATGTGCCGCGGGCGAAGTTTGGCGGAAGAGGTCGGAAAATCAGCGTTCCCCAGCAAGGCTCAAGCAATATTTTGATGACACACCAGGAACCCTTCATGTTTCTACATCCGCCGGGCCGAGGCCTGGATCAACCCGCCAAATGAATTGATGAGGGATGATTGTTGAATTTTGATTTC
>JAPLUI010000037.1 GCA_026397725.1 Verrucomicrobiota bacterium
CCTTCGGGGTGGTCATAGGTGGCAGCCGGGGCTGGCCAGGGGTCTCAGCCCTCACTGGCCCGCTTCGCATTCGGTGACTTTCTGGTCGTAGAACGCGTCGGTGAGCAGGCCCTCTTCATAGAGGAGCTTGAGCTGGCGCAGCCGGCCGGTGATCTGTTGCTTGGTGAATTTGGGCTTGGCCGCGGCTGGCGGAGCGACGGCGGGGACGTCCGGGGTTCCAGGGGTGGGCGTGGTCGTCGCGACGGGCGGCGGGACCTCGGCGGGTGGCGGGCGGACTGGCACGACGCGCTTGGGCGGCGCTTGGTATTTCGGGTCGAAAACCAGGGCTAACAGGTCGTCGGCAGGCACGAGATGCCGCCACAAGAACGCCTGCATCCGGTCTTCGGCGGGCACCGCTTCGCGGACGATTTCCTGCGTGCCCGGCATGGCGCTGCCCGAAATGGAAAGCCGGACCGGTGCGGTCATCGGTGCTGGGCCGCCCTTCAAGGTGAGCTTGGCGAGCATCTGGTTTTCAGGGATGACAACCGGTGCCGTCGTGATTCCCGGCGGCGGATCGATCAAGGATAGTTTGATGGGACCGATGAAGCCGTCCTTGCGCACGGCGTACACGCTCACGGTGGCGGAGGATTTGAGCGGAATGCTCACGCTGGAGGGCACCACGCGCAGTTCGAAGTCGGGTTGCGGCACGCTGAGGCGCAGGCGGTAACCATATTCCTCGCCCCCGTTGCGGGCGGTGTCGCCGAGGTGAACGAAGTAAGTGCCGTCGGCAGGCAGTCGGGTCATCAGGTAGGAGTCCGCGTGGTGGGTGTTGGTGCCGGCCGTTAGATCCTCGCAATCGTCGTTGAAGGCCAGCACCTTGCCGTTCGCGTCAGTGAGCTTGATCAGCGAGTCGAGCGGGGAATCGAGCCGGCGGGCCTGCACCGCGATGACGAGCGGATCAGCCGCCTTGCCGGTGAATTGGAACACATCCCAGTCGCCTGGCCGCTCGATGCGGCCGTTGACGATGACGGGCAGCGCAACCAGTTGCGCGGTTGCGGCGGAGTCGTTAGGCTCGTGGTCGGCCACCTCCGGAAGCGTGTCCAGCGCTAAGGGCACGCGATTCGAGCGATGGCCCGCCTTGGTCGCCGCGAGCGGGACGAGGCCGGCTCCGGCGTTGGAAGGCGGCTTCTCCAGTTCCCCGCCGGCGAGCCCCCAACCGGCCATGGCCGGTGGTGGCAGCGCCGCGCCAGCCGGTCCGCCCAGCGGAAAGATGCTCGTCACGAACGGCAGTTCCCCGGCGGTGATGCGATAGACGAAATCCTCGCGTCCGCGATAGATAGCGTCGCGGATGGCAACCACATATTCACCGTCGACGGGCACTTGATAGAGAAGCACCGGGTCGGGGTTGAACCGGTAGTCGTCGGCGTAAGCCAGTTCCTTCCCGCTGCTGTCGTAGAGCGCGAGCACGGGTTGAAACCAACCGGGAACGGCATCGGCGAGATATGGGATCAACTGCCGCGCCTGCGTGGCCAGCACCAGTCGCTGGCCCTGGCTCGCTTGGAAGCGGTAGCGGTTGATCTCTCCGGAAGCGATCTGGCCATTGACCGTGCAAGGCAGGGTGATGCGCACCTCGGCTTCCTCGGGCGGCCGCTTGCGAAGCGCGGCCGCTTCTTTGCCAAGCACCTGAAGGCTGGCGCTGAGCATCGGCTTGCGGGTGGCTTCGGGCACCTGGCCGACGTGAAACTGCAGCGGGTTCGACACGCCACGTGGCGTGACCAGCCGCAGTTCCCGCAGACCCGGTGGGGCGTCGGGCGCAATGGCGACATCTAACAAAACAAGGTTGGCGAGCGACGCACACGCGGGCGTTGCCACCGCTTCACGGGTCCGCTGCTCGATTTTCGCGATCAAGGTTTCACCGGGCTCGTCCTTGCCCTCCGCTGGTGCCTTGTCCTCCTCCATCGCCGCCATCATCATCGGATTCTCGGCGGCCATCGCCGGGGCCATCGCCGGGGCGGCGGCAGGCACGCGCTGCAACTCCTTGAGTTGTTCGTTGAGCAACTGCACCTCCTGATTGCCCAGGCGCCGGTAATACTCGACGACCCGGGCGGTGACGCCGGGGCCGGTGACGAGCACCGTGTTGACGCCATCGAGATCCTGTCCGCCCAGCCTGACTTGAAACGTCGTGGCCTGCTGCCCGCCGGCGGGATAGACGTAACCGATGTATGGCCGCTTCTGCGCGTGTGCCACCGGAGCCAGGGCCAGGAAAACGAGCCAGCCGAGCAGCGCCACCGTGTTGGACTTGCGGTTCATCACATGATTTCGGTTAGGAGTCCGCCGGACTTCGCTCCTTCTGCGGCCGCAGGCAAGACATAGGCGTCGGTACCCATCGGATGGGGCAGCCTGGCCTTGGTGTCGATCCCGCTCAGCGCGTAGATACTCCCTAACAAGTCAACCGGATACACCGGCCGGTCCTGGACCTCCTCGGCGTGCTGGTCGGACGAGCCGACAAGGTGGCCGCCCTTGAACCCGCCGCCGGCCACCAGCGCGGTGAAGACGTTGCCGTAGTGGTTGCGGCCGCCATTCCACGGCGGCTGCCAGTCAACTTTGGGTCCGCGGCCGAACTCGCCGCAGCACCAGACGATGGTGGTTTCCAGCAAGCCGTGGTCCTGCAGATCCTGCAACAACATGGCGAGTCCCTGGTCCAACTGCGGGCACTGCCGGCGCATGGTGGAGAAGTGATTGCTATGCGTGTCCCAGCCGCCGGGATAGTTGATGACAATGTAAGGAACGCCGGCCTCGACCATGCGGCGGGCGGCGAGGCAGTCCTGACCGAAGGTGTGACGGCCGTAGCGATCGCGCATCTCCGGTTGCTCTTTCGTTAGGTCGAAGACGTCGCGGCCCTCGCCCAGGATCAACTCATACGCCAGTTTCTTGGCCTCCTCTGCGGCGGCCAGTTGCGGGCTGGCGGCCATCGCGGTGCCCAGCGTATCCATTTTCCTGAGCAATTCGCGCCGCGCCTTCTGCCGGGCGTCCGGGATGCCGCGAGAGACGACGCCCTCGACCTCGAAGCGGGCCGCGTTGGGATCGCCGCCGGTGGCGAAGGGCTTGAGCTTCGGCCCGAGAAAACCCTCCTCGGAAAACCGCCCCTGCGGCTGGGTCAGCACCACATAGGGAGGAATCAGGCCCCGGTAGCCCGGGCTTTTGAAGAACGAGAACACGGCCCCGACGCTCGGATAGGCCAGGCGCTCGCCGGGGGCGTGCCCGGTCTGCATGAGGTAGGCCGCCGTTTCATGACCGTTGTTGCGATGAGTCATGCTGCGAATGAGCGAATACTTGTCGGCCTGGGTGGCCAGTTTTGGAAACAATTCGCCGAGCTGGATGCCGTCGATGTTAGTGGGGATCGCCTTGCGGAACTCGCCCATGTAGTCGTTGCCGGCGTCCGGCTTCGGATCCCAGGTGTCGATGTGCGACATCCCGCCCCACAGGAAAATCTGGATGACCGACTTGGCCTTGGCGGTGATCGGCGAGGCGGCAGCGCTCGGCACTGCCGGCGCGGCACCACCGGTGTCGGCCATCAGGTGGTCGGAGCACAAGCACCCGGCCGTGCCGAACAGGCCGAGTCGCAGCGCTTCGCGCCGGTTCATCGAGTGGCCCAAGCTCACGTTCAGGCCCAGCGGGTTGGCGGGGGTAGGGCAGTTCTGGAGATTCGGGTTCATAAGGGCTCGTTCGGTTAGATCGGATGTGAATGATTTTCGGGCAAATGAAACCACGGGTCAATGAAGATATAGGAATTCCGAGCTGTTGAGGAGCGCCCAGGCGAGGTCCAGCCAGTCTTCACGCCGTTTCACCACGATGCTCGGAGCGGGCGGGGTGGCCGGCTTGTCGGAGTTGGCCGCTGTCGGCTTGGCGGGTTGCACCTTGCCATACGTTGCGATGGTCTGCACTTCTTCCGGCGTTGGGAAACGCGAGAGGATCGTCAGATAGAGATCCTCGATGATCATGGCCGGTGGGCGGGACGGCTCCAGGAGGGCCTTGAGCTTCGCGCTTTGTTCCAACTTGCGTTGGATGTGGCTGGAATTGAGGAGGTGCAGCCATTGGGCGGGGAGCGCTTTGTTGTCGCGCTCGCTGACCATGCCGGTGGCGCGGGCCGAGCGTCCGAACAGCGCCAGAAACGGGCTGGTGATGCTGCCATCAGGCAGGGTGATCGCCGCTTGGTCTTGCGGAATGTAGGTGAAGGGCTCCGGAATCGCGCTGGTATAGAGATCCGCCGCGCCGGTGATGCTGTTGATCGCATCGATCAACACCTCCGCGTCCAGGCGGCGCAGCGGATAACTCGCGAAATTGGCCGCCGCTTCCGGTGTTAGCAATCGGGGCATGGCGGAAAACTGATAGGTCTGGGAATTCAGGATGAGTCGATAGAGGTGTTGCAGGTCGTAGCGACCGGCGACCAGTTCGCCTTCGAGGTAGGCCAGCAAGGCCGGGTTGCCAGGCGGGTTGTCGGGCCGGAGGTCGTCCGGCTCGTGGATGATGCCGCGCCCGAGCAGCCAGGCCCAGACGCGGTTGGCTATGTTGCGGGCAAACCATGGGTTGTCAGGCGCAAGCAGCCACTCGGCGAACAGCTCCCGCGGGTCGCAGTTCGGAGGCAGCTCGATCTTCCGGCCATCCGGGAAGCTCGCGCAACGCGGCCGCTCCGGGGCCGGCTCGGGGACTGCGGCAGGGGTAACTGCGGGAGTCGCCGCCGGAGTCGCCGCGCTCGGCGCGATGGCGGCGCGGCCGGGCGCGGTGTTGCCCGCTGTGGTGCTGGTGCCTAACGGATCCCAGAACACCTGCTCTTCTTTCCACTCGTTGGTCGGTTTGTAACCGAGCTGGGAGAAAAACGCCGCCATGCCATCCAGGCGCTCCACCGGCCATGACTCGGTCCGCGTGCCCATGAACGTCAGGGCCACCGCCGCCGCAATGCCGTCCGGCTTGCGGTTCTGGATGGCGCGGTAGAAGTTGACCTGGCCGACCCGGAAATTGCTGCCGCTGGCGGTGAGGAGTTCGCGGGCGAACTGGTCATACGGCTTGTTAGCCGCGAGTGAGGCCCGCACCCAGCGGTGATAGGCCTGCGCCGCATTCGGCCAGAGATTGACGGGAAACTCCGCCTTGATGCGCAACACGTCGCCCCAGCGCATCGCCCAGAAGTCGGCGAACTCGTCCCGTGCCAGCAGCCGGTCGATCAGCTTCCGGCGTTTGTTCGCGAGGTCGGGATCCCGGATGAACTCCCTGGCTGCCGCCGCACTCGGCAGCGTGCCGATCACGTCGAGATGGACGCGCCGCACAAACACCGCATCGGAGCACAGGACCGGCTGAATGCCCAGCCGCGCCAAGTTGGCGGCCACCAAGCGGTCGATCGGCTCCTCCGGGATCGGCGTGGCCGCGCTCTCGAAAACACTCACCGCCGCCTCGTCCCCGGCCGCAGTGCCGGAGAATGCCAACGCGACTAACAGAGTGAGCAACCGGTTTCTTTTCATGCGTGATGTGATGGCGGGAAGGGCTGATAACTGAAATGCTGAACGGGAGAAGGCGCGGTAATCCGCGCTTTGACGATGGACTCGGGCAATCGACCGGGGTCTGAAGCCGGTTTCATGGTCAGGGCCCTGGCGGCGAAGAATAGTCTTACGCTGCGGGCAACCAAGGTTTATCGGGAAATCCGTCGGGACTCTTGATTTCACCGGGATGCCCGGACGGCGGAAATCCTTCTCGTCGCCCGTGGCGATGGTGAACACCCAGAAAAGTCATTGGATCAACCCCTGTCTGTGCGCATCCGCACGCAGACAGGCCGACCAGTGATGAATCCCCCTCAAGCCTCACACTTCCTGAGCTGGACCTTGATTTGACAAGGCATTGGCAATGCATCCCGGAACATGACTTGGCACCTTCCGGGGGGTGCCGGGACTTAGCCACGGCGGTGTGGCGCTGCGCTTCCCACCGCACTCCATACTCTCACCTGCCCGGGCGCTGGCCAATGCATGGAGTGCGGCGGGAAGGGCGCAGCCCGCCACGCCGCTTTGGCTAAACCGTTAGAGCTGCGGGGTTCCCATGAGGCCCGGTCCGTCTCGCGGCGGGCACGCCCCTCCCGAGTAACTTGGCTCCGAGGATGCCCGTTAGGGAGCGACGACATTCCTGTCGTCGAGCGGAAGGAACGTCCGTGAACAGAGCCTTCGGCACGCACTCATGGGCCGCCCTTCCGCTACCACCACA
>JAPLUI010000034.1 GCA_026397725.1 Verrucomicrobiota bacterium
ATGGTTTCATTCCATCCGCCGGTGGCCGCGCAGATGCTGGGCCAGGGGCTTGGGCCAAGGCGGCCACCACCTTGCACAGACGACGGCTACGCCTCACATCATTGAGGTCGGCATTGGCAAATTCGTCTGTGAAATCTTCAGACCTGGGTGCGTTGGTGCGTGCGGGCGCATCTCTGATGGTTGCAAAAATCAGTTCCTGAGCTGGAGCCGCCTCCCCGTCCACTCGCGGCCCCCTTCGAGCACTTCCTTTTCCATCTCTGAAAGTGTGGCACTCATGATTTAGCTGTCGCGGGCGGCACAGCGCCAGGCGGGAGCGCCAAAGAGCAAGGCGGCCACCTCCTTCCCCGTGCGCTCCGTGGCCACATACCCGACGTCTTGTCCCACCACCCGCAGCCCCAGATAATGGTGGCGCGACAAATAATACGCCCATCGCCGATACGCCTCCGTCCCGACCTTCACGACCTCCAGGCACGCCGGGCCCACCTCCCCGAAACCCGCCTCCAAGCGCTCCTCCTGCGGGACGCACGCGGGCAATCCAAGGCCCGCCCGCGGCTTGCGGTAAGCTTCCCTCAAGGGTGGCAAAGCGATCCAGCCCCGCTGCTCGATCTTGAGCGGAAAGCTGCGGGCGGCCAGATCCTTGGGGCGTCCGCAGCCGTCGCGCCAATCCCAGAGCACGCACAACTCGCCAGCCAACTTGCGTCGGTTCCAGTCTGCGTGCGCCCCGATCCAGCCCGATAGCCTGCGCACATTTGCCTCATCCACTTCACGTCCCTGAACTACAATTCAGGCCATCGCATGGCCTCATTTTATTCTCAAAGAACACGTAGTTCAGCTATTTTTGCAACTTTCGGAGGTGCGCCCGGTGCGTTCGGTCACGCACGCCTTTCAAACGCCTGCATCTAACATTCTTAACTCCGCCTGGAACCCTCGAAACCCGGTCCCTGATTTGTGTATAAAGACCAGGGTCCGGACACCGGCTCTTTCAACGGCCTTCACCACCAAAGCAATTTCTTAGCAGTAATGAGGACCCTCAAGGTGAACTCAAGCATGAGGTGTTGCCGGGCCGGGGGGTGCAAGCGATCGGCTATGCCGCAGTCAGCACCCTGGGCATCGCAAAAAGCGGGGAGCTGAAAGAAGCGCAGGTGACCAAGGCTGTGGATACCTATGTGATCGACTTGTGCAAGGTCGCATCGGACCTTGGTGTGCCGCGGAACCGTTTGTTCACCCATGCCGGGGGATGGAAAGCGGGTGAATCGGTTTGTTTCACCGCTCTCAACCGCTTTTCCTGCCCGGGATGGAGCTTCTATGCATTTGCCAGGGACCCCCGCAAGGACACCACGGCCATGGCAGCCCTTGCCCAAAGCGACGCGCCGTATTGGGGCGCGGTGGAGTGGCTCCTGTTGGGTGCTGAAAATCAGTCTGACTGGGAAGATGCCTATCAGCGTATCTTCGCGATTCCCCGCCTGCGTTACGTGCAGGTGCGGCATTGGGGATCCATCAAGGACAACCCGCCCGCCATTCAAGCCATCCAAGACATCATACGTTAGAATCACTTCGATAGCATCATGGCAATGATCAGGGCCGTGGCCGATTTCAGCGGCAGGAGGATTCAGCCCAAGGGCGGCGTCCTCATCATCCGCTTGAAAGAAACGCAGCCCGCCCGTGTACAAGGATTTGTGATGAAGACCCCGGGGATCCGCTTGTTAACCGCCTTGACGCTGCTCTGGGCTGGCATCCCGGTTGCAGGCGGTGCGCTGCCTCCGCAAACCCGCCAGGCAATCGAGGCCGACTGGGCCATGCAGGAAAAGTCCGCACGGGGAATGGCGCCGGACACCCGCGCCGCGGTCGAGGCCGCCATCCGGCGGGGGTTGGCCATGGCCGATGACCTCAGCGCCCGGGCGGTGGTTCCCGCCGTGACGTCCGCCCGCGAGGCGCTGAATTCGATCGCGGCCGGCATGCAAGCCATCGAGGGAGTTCCCGCAGGCGAGTCCTGGCTGCGGCTCTATCAGAAGGTGCGCTGGATCCTGCGTGACATGGCGTTCGCCAATCCGGCGCTCGATTTCGACGAACTTTTGTTCGTGAGGCGCAACTGGCCCAATGTGAACCACCAGTGCTCGCATCGGGTCGGAGAGGCCCAACTGCCGCCCGCGAATCTCTGCGTGCTCAAGGGACTCCAAGGCGATGGCCAGGTGCGCGAGTTGCTCACGGGTGAAATGGCCGCCGGTGGGATCGGCCGTCCGGATTTGTCGTTTGATGCACGCCGCATCGTGTTCCCGTACGCCGCCCCCAGACGCCCGGCCACGGCTTATGGGATCGGCGTCCACGGCGCCCGCGGGGGACCATGTTTCGCTTATGATATCTGCGAGGTCGGCATCGACGGCAGCAACCCGCACAAACTAACCGACACTCCTGAAATCGAGGACACCGAACCCTGCTACCTGCCCGGCGGCCGCATCGCCTTCACCACATCGCGCGAAGGTCGCTTTGTGCAGTGTGGTGACTGGGCGCTGGTCTGCGGCATCTTCTCGATGAACGCCGACGGCAGCGATGTGCACAAGATCACCGAGACCCAGGAGGGCGAGTTCTATCCGGGCATGCTCGAGGACGGCCGCATCCTCTATACCCGCTGGGATTATATCATGAAAGGGTATAACGTGATCCAGCAACTGTGGACGGTGAACCCGGATGGCACCCGCGCCCAACTCGCCTTCGGCGATTGGTATGCATTTTCCCCCGGCCCGATCGGCCTGTATGAAGCGCGCCAGATCCCCGGTACCAACCAGGTGATCGCCACCGGCGCAGCCCACCACAACACCGGCGTGGGCCCGGTCATGATCGTGGATCTTGACCGCAACCGCCTCGGTCCCTCGGGGATGGTCAACGTGACTCCGGAAATCGGTTACCCGGAATGCAACGCCATCCCGCTGGATGAGCGCACCTCCAACCTTCCCTGCTCGCAGGTCATCAGCAACGTCGATAGCGCCACCGGTTGGTACAGCTCCCCCTACCCGCTCACGGCATCCCAATACCTGGCCTGCTACTCTTATGATCGTAGCAGCACCGATCCGGATGGCTTCGCCATCTATCTGATGGATGTCCACGGCAACCAGGAACTGGTTTACCGCGCCGCGGGATTTTCCTGTTACTCGCCGGTCCCGGTGCGACCGCGCCCCGTCCCGCGCTCGATACCCGACACCGTGCATGGCGTGGACCCGGCCAAGCCCGGCCGCATCGTGATCTACGATGTCTATCAGGGGCTCGAGGGAGTCAAGCGCGGCGCGGTGCGCTACCTGCGCATCATGCAGGCGCACCCCAAGACCGAGCACACCATGCCCCAGCGCCTGGATTTCGGGGTCAACTCCGGATGGGACCAGCGCTCGGTGTTAGGCACGGTGCCGGTCGAGGCCGACGGTTCGGCGTATTTCGAGGTCCCGGCGGGCAAGATGATCTTTTTTGAAGTGCTCGATGCGAACCACTTGGAAATCCGCCGCATGCGCAATTATATGAACCTCATGCCCGGTGAATGCGCAAGCTGTGTGGGCTGCCATGAATCACCGGGCAGCGTGCCGGCAACGGCAGCGGAGAAAATGCTGGCGCTGCGCAGACCCCCGTCACCGATCGAAGCGCCGGTCTGGGGCGCACCTGCCGTCAGCTTTCCCAAGGTGATCCAACCGATCCTCGAGCGCGCTTGCGTGGCCTGCCACGACGGCTCTAGCGACAAGGGCCAATCGTTCGACCTGCGCGCATCGAAATGGGTCCCGGCTCCCACGGGCTACGATGCCGACGAGGGCCCGCAGCATCTCGTCAGCCCGGCGTTTCTGAATCTGCTAGCCCATGTGAAATACATCCGCGTGGGCGGCTATCATGGTGAGAAACTGCCGCTCCAGCCCTATGCCACGGGCTCCGGCGCCAGCCGCCTCATGGAGGTGTTGGCAAAAGGCCACTACGAGGTGAAACTCACGCCGGTGGAGTGGCAGTCACTGGCGGCATGGATCGACTGCAATGCGCCCTACTATGGCGACTGGTCGGAAATCGCCACCGAGGGCGCGTTCACACTCGGCGCCGCAGGCGACGCCGACCGGGCCGGTGCGCGTGCCCGGCGCGAGGCACTGCAACGCTCGCTCGCCGCAGGATCACGGCTGGCCGCATACCTCAACTGCGGTTTCGACGACAAGGACGGCACTGCTGGCGGACCGGTGCTCACCCAAACCGCCGGCAAATGGTACCGCTTTGCCTGCCAGGCTCCGGACATCCCGGCCACCCAACAGAACATCAGCTTCGACCCGCAGGCATTGAAGTTCACCCTCTCCGGCCTGAAACCCGGCGTCGCTTACACGCTCGGCCTGACGTGGTGGGATTATGACGCCGACGGACGCGTGCAGAGCCTCATCGCGAAAAACCGCAAAACGGGCCAAACGCTAACCCTGATAGACAACGCGCTGCTGCCGGGTTATCTGGGCCGCAAGCTCCCGCCGGAAACCAAAACGGTGGTTCTGCCCGTGGAGTTGACCGACAGCGGCGACGTGGATCTCACGATCCGCAGGGACCAGGGCGCCAACGCGGTGATCTGCGAGATCTGGCTCATCAACCGATGACCCCCGCAATCTAACAGGACAGCCCGTTCCCCGCGTGCCGGTCGGCCCTCTTGCCGTCCATTACCGTGCCGGACTGGCCGGTTACGCGCTGCGCCAAGACACCACCGCCTGCCAAATCGTCGGACCGGATATGGCGATCCGGGGCAACCTGGACCCGGTGCGCGGGCTGTCCCGGGGCACGCCGGAGTCTGTGATGTTAGAAGCCAACCGCGTCCTCGCCGCCATGCACGCCGCCCGGCACTCGCGTTTTGTCCTGCGTTCGGGCTGCACCCTGGCGGTCGAAACTCCGCCACAAAATCTTGAGGCCTTGATCGCAGCAGGGCGCACACCAGGATTCGGCGTTCCCGTTCTCAGCATCAGAACCCGGTGGGTGGGTGTGGCACCGGGAGTAACGTGGGCGCGATAAGGAGCCACCACATTCTTGTGGTGGTAGCGGAAGGGCGGCCCATGAGTGCGTGCCGAAGGCTCTGTTCACGGACGTTCCTTCCGCTCGACGACAGGAATGTCGTCGC
>JAPLUI010000446.1 GCA_026397725.1 Verrucomicrobiota bacterium
CGCTGATTCTGGACAGTCCGCTCGAAGGCTATTGGTACAACTGGATCGACGCCCGCCAACTCCTGCGCGAAGCCGCCGTCCTGATCGATCCGCCAGGCAGGTAAAGGGGGGCGTGGCTTGCGCCGTAGCTGCGGCTTCCAGCCGCAGGCCGTGGCTGTGGCCTCCGGCCGCAGTAGTGAGATCGTGGATACCTGCCCATCCACAATCGCACGCCCATCCAGACCGCCGCGCCGCTCACGCTCGAAACCTATCAACCCAGGGGCAACACCGCCCTGCTCGATGCCATCGGCCGCACCGTTGATTACATCGGCGGCGAACTCGCGGCCACCCCCGAGCCGGAGCGACCCTCCAAGGTCATCATCGCCATTCTCACCGACGGCGAGGAAAACTCGTCCACTCAGTTCACCATGGCCGACATCAACCAGCGCATCATCCACCAGACCGAGAAATACCAATGGGAGTTCCTGTTCCTGGGTGCCAACCAGGACGCCATCGCCACCGCCGCCCACATGGGCATCCAGGCGCATAACTCCGCCACCTTTGTCGCCGATGACGACGACCTCAAGGCCGGCAGCGGAGCCTTTGCGGCCAAGATCTCGGCCAGCCGGCGCCATGCCGCCAAATGCCATCTCGACGACGCCGAGTCCGATGCCGTCCACGAATCCATGACCGAATCCCTCGGGAAATCCCGCAAGAAATAGGGCCGATCCCTCTTTGTGCTCGCAAAATTCGACGATTTCCATAGGACTCGGGGGCTGTCCTTCGGGACATTGATTCGGACCCGCATTTGCCAGGCGATGAAAAAGCACTCCGGCCAGTTAGGCTTCTCACCCAGCGATCTCATCCGCTTTCTCGCATCGCCATTCGCGTCGTGGATGGACCGCTACCACTTGGAAAATCCGGAAGCGGCCAGCCCGGACGAGGAGTCCGAGGATCCTGACCGCTTCCTACAAATGGCGCTTGCGGGCGGGCCTGCAACAGGATAATGCTCCGCCCCATGCTTAAAGAGTTCGGGTTTTTACGGCTGTGACAGGGGCACTGAGAGCGGACCGGCACAAGTGCATGCAACAGTCTTCGCCAATGGCGAGCCGTTCTTCAACCAGTCCGACGAGGGTACCAAGACCAAGGACAAAGGCTGGACCTGCGACCTCGTGCCTAAGCCCCTCATCGTCGCCCGCTATTTTGCTCAAGAGCAGGCGGACATCGCCGCCGCCACCGCCGATCTCGAAGCCACCACCGCCACCCTCGCCGAACTGGAGGAGGAACACGGCGGCGAAGACGGCTTCCTCGGAGCCTTGGACAAGATCAACAAGGCCGAGGTCAATGCCCGGCTCAAGGAGCTGCGCCCCGGGAACGCCAAGCCCCAGCTTGGCGCGAAAGGGAAAAAAGCTGCCGAACTGGGGCTCGGCGCTCCCAGCGAAGACGCCGAGGAAACCGCCGTCCTCAAGCAATGGCTCCAGCTCAACACCGAGGAAACCGAACTCAAAAAGGCCATCCGGGAAGCCGAGACCGCGCTCGACCAGCTCGCCTACGACCAATACCCCCAGCTCACCGAGGCCGAGATCCAGACCCTCGTGGTGGACGACAAATGGCTCACCATCATTGCCGCCGCTGTGCAGGGCGAGTTGGACCGCGTCTCCCAGACCCTCACCAGCCGCATCCGCCTGCTCGCCGACCGCTACGCCGCCCCGCTCCCGCAGATCGTGGATGAGGTCGAACGACTCGCGGCCAAGGTCGCCGCCCACCTCCAGAAAATGGGATCTTATTAAAGAAATTGGCACTTTCATTTAATAGCGACTTCTCTTATTAAAGCTTCGCACCATGAATCGCAACGCATCCGGTCACTACGACACCACCGCCGCGGGAGGCGAAACGGTGCGTGCCTTTGTGCCGTTCCCGCTGCCGCCGGATCCGTCCCTCGATCTTTCCGGAAACCGCCAACGCCTCTTGGAATGCGCCACCCTCGCCCTCGGTCGGCTCGACAGCGTGAGCACCCTGCTCCCCGATCCCCAGCTCTTCCTTTACGCCTACGTCCGCCGCGAGGCGGTGCTCTCTTCCCAGATCGAGGGCACCCGGTCCTCACTTTCCGACCTCCTCCTCTTCGAGCTGGAGGAGGCGCCCGGCACGCCCATCGACGACGTGGTCGAGGTCTCGAACTACATCCGCGCCCTGGAGCACGGCATGGCCCGCCTGCGCGAGGGCTTCCCGCTTTGCAACCGCCTGCTGCGGGAAATGCACGCCCACCTGATGTCCTGCGGCCGTGGCAGCGACAAGGAACCCGGCGAGTTCCGCCGCAGCCAGAACTGGATCGGCGGCACCCGCCCCGGCAATGCCCGTTTTGTCCCGCCCCCGCCCCACGAGGTGGAACTCTGCATGGCCACCCTCGAAGCCTTCCTCCATGAAGACACCAGCGGCATGCCCGTCCTACTCAAGGCCGCCCTCGCCCACGTCCAGTTCGAGACCATCCACCCCTTCCTCGATGGCAATGGCCGTCTCGGCCGCCTGCTCATCGCCCTGCTCCTGCACCACGGTGGCCTGCTCGGCCAACCGCTGCTCTACCTCAGCCTCTACCTGAAACAACACCGCCAGGTCTATTACGACCTGCTCGACCGCGTCCGCACCGCCGGCGATTGGGAAGCCTGGGTGTACTTCTTCCTCGAAGGTGTGGAAGCCATCGCACTCGGTGCCGTCGATACCGCCCGCCGCCTCGTCACCCTCTTCGACGATGACACCCGCCGCATCCAGCAATCCGGCCGCAGCGCCGCCAACGCCCTGCGCGTCCTCGCCGCCCTGCGCCAACGCCCCATCCTCAGTCTGCCCCAGCTCTGCCAGCTCAGCGCCATGACCTTCCCCACCGCCAACAAGACCATGGCCCAACTCGTCGCGGCCGGTATCGCCCGCGAACTCACCGGCCAACGCCGCAACCGCGTCTTCTCCTACGACGCCTACCTCTCCATCCTCAACGAAGGAGGCGAACCCCTATGAAACCCGCTCCCTCCGGGAACGCTGAGCCCCAGCTCGGCGCAAAAAACCCCACACGCCAAGCTGGGGCTTGGCGCTCCCAGCGAAGCCAGCTCCGCGAGCCAATGAACCCGCAAGCGTCACAGCCGCAAGACGGGCAACGAGCCAAACCTGGCGGTGCAGGAGAGCAAGTTGCAGAAGGACACGCCGAGCCGGGGCTCGGCGCTCCCGGGTATGCTCCCAGGGATCCCAGCGCTCCTCCCGTCGGCTGGTATTCCCGTCTCTATCTTCCTCATTACAACAATCCGCACACGCTGCAGTCCGTCACCTTCCGCCTCGCGGATTCGCTGCCGCAATCGAAGTTGCAACAACTGGAGCGGGAACTCCTCGATGTGGCTCCAGAAAAGTGCGATACGGCACGCCGCAAGCAAATCGAGGCATGGCTAGATGCGGGGATGGGTTGTTGTGCTCTCAAGCATCCCGCGCTGGCGGCGCTCATGCAGGAAACGCTGCTGAAGTTTGATGGTGACCGATATCGGCTCATCGCCTGGTGCATCATGCCAAATCATGTGCATGTGCTGGTTGAAACTATTGAAGCACTATCGAAAATCGTGCAGTCATGGAAATCGTTTGTGGGGCGGTGGGCACTGGCGAGAAACGCCGAGCTGGGGCTCGGCGTTCCCGGGAGAGCGCTCTGGATGCGCGAATACTGGGACCGCTACATTCGGGATGGCGATCATTTTGACAACGTCTTGCACTACATCGAGCGCAACCCGGTGGCAGCGGGTCTGTGCGCAAAACCTAACGACTGGCCATGGTCGAGTGCATCCGCCAGGAACTCCGCGTCTGGGAACGCCGCTTCTGGGAACGCCGAGCCCCAGCTCGGCGCGAATGAAGAGATACACGCCAAGCTGGGGCTTGGCGCTCCCGGGGACGCCGCTTCTGGGAACGCCGAGCCCCAGCTCGGCGCGAATGATAAGAAACACGCCAAGCTGGGGCTTGGCGCTCCCAGCCAATCCACCACGGAGGTGACACCATGAGCACCGAGCCTTTGCCCCAATCCGAGATCATGGAGCTGAAGAAGCTGCCGCGCCCCAAGCAACCCCAACCGCCGAAAGATTCCCATGCC
>JAPLUI010000462.1 GCA_026397725.1 Verrucomicrobiota bacterium
CCCATGCGCGGATGATTCACGAATTCGTCTGAAACGCCAGCAAGTGCCGACTCATTTTCCGCCGGGATCAGGAACTGTGAGCCGTCTGGCAGCGGCAACCCTGAAGCTCAGGGCGGCAGCCACCTGATGATCCCGCAGATCCCGAGATCCCGATTCGATGCGTGCGAAGTGTCAAGTGGGCTCCTAATTGTTTGTCTGACACACAGTGCCACTTATAAATGCGCTGCGATGAATATGAACGTCTTCCTGAAAGATGGCCACACCTATTTGTCTGTGGTCAGATACTTACGCCATGCGAGAATGGCAAGAACACCTGGTCCAATCGCGTCCCGGCTGATCCTGAGAAAGCACCTGGCCCCATCGCATGATCTCGTTGCACGGATCGCCGCCATCCCATGTGAGCATCACCGGAACGTCGCGTCCAGTGCGGTCGGCAAGATGTGAGAAAGCACCTGGTCCCATCGCATGCACTTCCACGCACAGCGTAAGGGCGGACCGTCCGTTGCGTCCCCGGGACAGGGGTGATTTATTCGAAGACATGGCCCCAGCCTAACAGACCGCGCCGCCACGCATAGGGGGAGAAATTGAGGACGTTTACAGTGAGATTGTCTTTATCCCCCGATGCTGAACGGTGAAAGTCCTTACGGCCTGTCTAAAGATCAAAATAGCAACCTATTATCAGCAAGTCTTGGTAAATTCGAAAGATATGATTCGCAGACCACAAGGTCTCTTTCGTTGTCGAGTTCGAACCACGGCTCCGAAATCGGGGTGGTGTGAATTTCAAAGCCTGATGCGATGAGTCCCGACAGCATCGAGGTCATGTCTAAACGGTCTCTACACTGTGGGGGAAATGCCTTCAGAAAAGACTCCACAGCATTCCAGCCAGGAGGGCTGAATTTGAGGAGTCCCATGAATTGTCCCTGGATATCCTCAATTTGTTGTGCGCGGGCGCCGATTTCGAGAAGAATCCCTCTGTCGTTGATTCGAAAAGTTTCCGCGTCCTCTAGAGGATTCTCAAAGCGCGCTTCCCACAGTTCCCGCCAGCGGGGATCGAATGTGATGGCGATGTCGCCGGGAGTGGTAAGAAGCGATTGAACGGCAGAAGGTCCGTAGACGATATCGGAATAACTAACGACGCATGTGGTGGAGGACATCCACTCGTGAGCACAGACAAGTGACATGACCATATTGGTTTCGTGCCACCGTGGGTTGTCAAAAGTGTGTAGTCCGGGAAGGTTGATTCTCCCGGCCAGGTAACCTCTCACTATGCCTATTTCAGAGATACCCGCTTCACGAAGAGCGTTCAACTGCCGTTGGAGAAGTGGTGTTCCCGCCACTGGCACCAGGCACTTTGGGCAATCATCGGTAAGATTCCCAAGTCGGCTGCCCCGGCCAGCGGCAAGGATTATGGCTTTCATTTTCCAGTTTCTATGTTGAAATGGGCTCGGAAGAGCATTTCATCTTCGGGATCGACGGGGTTGCTCCGTTCTGGATGCCACATGATGCAGACGATGGGTAGAAATACGTGCCGTATAGCCTTAATAACGCCATCACCGGCTGTAGCAAATACTTCGAGTTCAGGGACGGACTCCCTCGAACCCCATCTGTGATAGCTGTTTACATTGCGGGTGGTGCCGTTATACAAGATATCCTGGCTCACCGCGACATGGCCTTCGACCTTTGAGAGTGGCACGCCGAAATAGTGCTGGACGAATTGCATACCGCGGCATACACCGAGAAGCGGAAGACGGCTATCCATGCAGAAGCGCAGAACAAATGATTCGGTCTTGTCACGTTCTGGGGCGTCGCCACCATAAGCGACGAGGTCGTTCCCTCCTGTCAGCAACGCCCCAGCAACGGGAGTTGAACCAAGAATTCGCATGGTTGTTTCGATATGGTTAGGAATAATAACAGGCTGGATGCCACATTCAGCTAGAAAAAGCCACCAACTCTGGTCTAGACTATCACGGCGCTCCCGCACATTGGGAATTATTATTACGCTCTGGCTGACGGCGACACGGATCACAGGAGAATATGTATATTTTGAATTGCAAGTCATTCGAGCGCCCGGACGATGTGGTTAGTACCATCAATCTCGATGGCTAACGCTTTGCTTAGCTGACTATAACGCGATTCGCCAACGCCGGTCACCGCAGGAATTCCAAGCTCCAGGGCGCGGATCGCCATGTGGGAATTCGCGCCGCCGTAGGCAGTAACCAAGCCTAGTATCTGTCGTGAGAATAACCAATCGTAACCAGGATCGGCGCTCAATACTACAGCGATTTTGTGTTCAGGCGCATCGTGCCGATCAATATTTGCGACAGGGGCAGTGACATTCATTTGGGTGATAAAGTTTGGCTCCGTCTGCATCGTCTCGAAAGCCCAAACATCTTCAGGTTGAAATATTAGGCTTGGAAGTATAGTGATGCAGGTTCTTGAGTACGCATGCTTCCCTCTCGCCACTGCACTTCTAAGATTTGCCGCAACCTCCGTTCTTCGTTTACGTAAAGATTTGATAGTTCCAATATCCACGTATGACATCTCCTCGGATGTTAGGCCATATTGCTCACCGAGTCGTTTTATGCCCGTAAGGGCATCGCTTAAGTTCCGCGTGAACTCGAACTTGGCCCATTCCCGGCCCCGAATGGCTTGTCTCACAAATTGTAGCAGTTCAGGCGCTCTAAATGAGAAGTTGTGGTGCCGAAGAAGGCTATTTATGGCCCGGGTAGTTTGGGCAGAAATGTGGTATCGTGGTTGGTGGTCTCGTGGTTCGCCCGCTCGTGTCCAATTGAAATAGCGTTCGGGGGCTTCGTCGTACCGCGGCGAAAGAATGTCGTAGGTGCCGGGTCTCAAATGGCCGTATTTCTTTAGGAATGCATGCCTTGGCAGGGTGCAGAAGTCGCGTTGCAATGCACTGACGACCGCGTCAACGCTACCCAGAAATGCAATGCGGTCCTCGGACGATAATGCGCCTTTTATTACTAGTGAATTGAGCATTTGAACGGCGATGAAACCTGCTCTTGCAAGTCCTGCAAATGGCAGGGTTCCATACGCAGCGCAGTCACGCAGCATGGCATTCACATAATTAGGTTGGTCGTTCCTTCGGTAGGCGGGTAGAAAGCGGCGCTTTTGAAGCATTTGGACCCTGACTAAATCGTCTCGCCACGTGCCGATTCCCCTAACAATACGTTCTGTGAGTATAAAAAGGCTCGCTCTTATCGCGGCGCGTTCTCGAGAATTAAAGCCATACTCGGCGAGCACAGATAGTTGTTCCGTGATTGTCAGATCATAACATGATAGTACAATTTCAAACTCTACCTTATCATGCAAATGCGGCTGAGTGCGCAGCTTTTCTAAATAATAGGCGACTAAGCGCCAGGCAATCTTGTCGTCAAGAGTCTTGGGCACAAACGAGGTGAAGCTGGCGCGAACGTCTATATACGGAAGGCCCGAGAACTCGGCGAGAAGTGGCACGTTCCGCATATCTCTGTAGCCATAGATATGTCTTGCTTGGGACCAGATGGAATCGGTAACAAGATCACGGTAAAGGGAAAGTGCGAGAGGCTTTGGGCGGATTCCAATCATCTCCGCGGGATTCCAATCTGGCATTACTCCAAAGCACGTCGTGTTGCCGAGCGTAGGCGGAGACGCTACTTGCGCAGTCACTATTTTTTTCTCTATTTGTCTCAATATGCGCCTGTGGGAGTTCAGAAATGTCCGCGGCGGTGGCGGCAACGCTCTGACTTGGAAGACGATAACACGACCATCTGCGGAGATTCCAAATTCCATTTCGATTCGGTCGTGACCTAGCACTCGCTGGAGTTCATCCATTACGCCGACAAGCGACTTGAGGCTGGAATCGCGGGGCCTTAATCGAGTATGATAAGATGCCAGATACCACGTGTGCATGCTCGGCGCATCTCCAGCAGTCACGCTACCCTCCTGGGGCTGAGTGGTCCAATTCACTACACGATAAGGCGCTCCGGTGCTCGGGTCGCACAAGCACGCAACCCCGCTTGCAGCCATGTTTAGCAACTCAGGCTGAATCAGAACTTGGTCACGCGCCGCCGCTCTTCCGTAGGAATCGAACACGGTCTCTACCGCAGAGGCGACGGCTTGCGGCCCCAATACGCCGCGAATGCTCTTGTACGCACCTGCTTGTGACTTCCCTTCTGAGTCCTCTAGCAACCTACTGCTTCGAACGATAAGCTGGTCCCCCGCCCACTCTTTTGCACGCAATCTATTCAGGACTTCGACTGAGCTTCTCCTCCATTGAGAATAGGTGAAACTCAAAAGAGGTAGGATTTGACCCTTCTGTAAAATTGCGGAAAGGCGTGCGAGTGTATTAGCTTTTGTTCCAAGTAGAGTTTGGTGTTTACTATTCATCTCTTACCGCTTGAGAACTTGAGCGGCCCAGACTCGAGTTACATAGGGCACTTGAATTTCATCACCAGCAAGGCGTGAGACCAAGACTTTGATTTCACTTAGTATTTGTTCGAAAGCAGACCCCGCTTGTTGTATAAGCGTCGCGTGGGAACGCCAGGCGTTCAGCCAACTAGCGGTTGGGAGAAGATGCGAAATGTGTTCCTCAATGCACACGATTTCAGCGAAAGCCGTGCTAGAGCGAATGATCTCGGTTTGATCTTCGCTCCGCGATCCCCGGCTGAACCCTGGAATGTGGCGACAGATGAGAGAATCTACTTGTTCTTGAATAGGGTCGTTTCGATCACGATAATTCCAGAGGCAGGCAAACCATGCATTGTGGCGCAATATGCGGGCGGACTCGATAAGCGCGGCGTGTCTTTGTGTGGTATTGAAAGATGAACCATACGTGACCAACGAGTATCGGTTGGCGGTCATCCCTGTGCTCTCGCCCGTGCCAACCACCCACCGCACTTTTGAAAATCTCGAGGTCTTTGCAGCCCCTATGTTTCTCATCGCCTGGTTAGGTTCAACGGCATCTACTGTCAGACCACGACGCAAAAGCTCGGTCGTTAACTTCCCTGTTCCGGCACCGATATCACAGCAGAGATCTCCATTCCTGATTTGAGCAACAGCGAGTATTCGATCAATTGCTCTTGGCGCGTACCCGGGGCGGTAAACATAATGCTCAGCCAGATGGGTATAATCCCATTCGCAGTATTTAGGGGTCATAAGTTTTTCCTAGAAGGGCAGAGTAAATGAGCGCGCAAGCCGCATCTGGTGTCATATCACCGTAGTTGTCGATGACCATGTCGGCATCCTGAGGGAATTCCGCAAGAACTCCGAAGCCTATTACGTCACTCTTGCGTCTCGCGCCATCGCTGACGTAGAGATCATTCCGGTCTCGCTTTTTGAGTTCCTGAAGTGGCACTCGTAACCATATCTCAAAATACTTTGGAATGTTTTGGCGATTCCATTCCTGAACTGTTCTGAAAAGTGAGATTGTGGCACAAATTACGAGGTGACCCTGGCTTGAGAGCTCTCTAGAAAGATTTGAATAGAAGGAAGCGAGTTGCCGCCGATCTTCAGCGGAGTATCCAAATTGCCTCGGCAGCAAACTGCGGATTCTGTCTCCGTCGATTATTACTGGTATTACTCCTAGGGCGCAGAGCTTGTCAGCAAGTTTCGAGGCCACTGTGCTCTTTCCGGCGCACGAGAGGCCAGTGATCCAGATTACTCTTCCTCGTAGTAAATTTTGATTTCTCATACACCTCTCGATAGAATTACTACCCTGCTACAAACCTAGGAGTGTTGGTTCGTAACCGAGGGCTTCAATAACGTCCTCCCCGCACTGAGAGAACCGGTGCTTTAGGCTGCGGCTGAATACGGATTTCCATTCGCCGGAGATCCCTGTTCTCTGCACTTGTGACGTGTCCTCATGGCCTGGCTTGCGTCCAGTTTTTCGTTCAAAACTGTGTAAGTCAACAATTTCTTGCACAGTTCTGTCATCAACCTCAAATTTCAGAAAAGAAAGGATCCGTTTCCAGTGAAAATGTGTGTTATTAAGCATATCTTCATAGCGAATTATGATCGAGCGGTGCGGATCTCTGTTTTGTAGCCACCCGCGTATCCAAGTAAGAATCGTCTTTTCAAACGAGCCGGAGAACAATTTCTGAGCAATATAATCTTGCAGTGAATATTGCGTGGCAAGTGAATAGTCAATATGATAGGGAGTCCTTCGGATGTGCCAGTATTGGGATATGATGGTATCACGAGGATCCCTTACAGTAATTATGTACTTAAGGCCCGTCGCCTTCAGGAGAGTAGCATTCTCGAGTGTGCCGTACGAATGGGATTTCACAACCACGAGCTTACCAGACAATTCCTCAAAGGCACCAGCGTATAGGGCATGTTCATTTATCTCCCCTTGTAGATATGTTTGATTCCATTTTACTGGCGAAAATTGAGCAAATCCTGGTAGTGAGGAGTGGAGGTTCGCCATCCATCCAGATCCGCTGTTGCCGAGACCTGCAACGTAAACTAGATGTTGGGGATATTGATGCTTTTTCAGGAGGTAATTGAGGCGGTTCTTAGACCTTTTTCTTATGCCCAATACTACCATTTTGGTTAGAAAAAGAAAGCCGAGCCGACGATGCATCACGATAAGGTGCCTAAATCTTGCAAGAAGATAGCTGGCTTTGTAAGTTTGCGGAAACCACATAAATGGATTGATAGTTTGACTGCTAAGAAATTACTGCTAAGAAATTGCTTTGGGATGAAGGCCATTGAAAGAGCCGGTGGCCGGACCGGAGGGCGGGGAAAAGGGGGCGGAAACGGCACAAAAGCCCCAGCCCCGGAGCCGACCAAGGCGTTGGTCCGGCGGGATCATGCAGGGAAATGGGGGATTTCGTCAGAATCATGGTAAATCTCCTCGGACGCGAAAATACCTATCCTATCCGCGTTGTCGAGGATTGTTTTTCGAAACTCTTCGGGCAGCGGATTCTTGAGGTGTGGGACGCCTTCGAGTTCAGGTGTATTTCCATTTCGTTGAGCTGCCCGAAGAGCGCAGTCAGGGTGCGATCAACCACCGGGCGGGAGCCGCGATGGATTTCGACATGGAGCAGGCCCGCGCTTGGATCGGGACTGAGGTCCGTTTCCGTGACGAACCGATCCTGCAACAGGTGCCGGGCGGCGGCGTTGTCGATGGTCGTGGAGCGCACCCATGAGCAGCGGGCGGTTTCGGCGGTAGGCGATCATGTGCATGGCGTCGAGCGGCCGCTGATCCCGAGATGCCGATTCGAGGTGCGAAGTGTCATGGACTCCTGATGGTTGGTCTGACACACAGTGCGGGGATTGATGGCTCTTTGATAGTGCCCGTGAGTTGTCTGTGGCGCCCGTCATTTGGCCGCTTTTTGCAGCAGGCGCAGGCGTTCGAGGGCGGCGCCGCTGGTGATCATTTCGAGGGCAATCTCAATTCCGTCGCCGAGGTTATCGGCGAGGCCGGCACAGGCGAGGGCCGCGCCGGAATTCAGCAACACCATGTCGCGCTTGGGGCCGGTGTCGCGGCCGGCGAGGATGGCTTTGAGAATCGCCGCGTTCGTCTTGGCATTCCCGCCTTGCAGTTCCTTCACCTCGGCGTGATGCAGGCCGAAGTCACGCGGTCGGATCTCCCCATCCTCCTGGTCCTGATAGAGCCCCGCCTTGCAGATCCGCGTGGAGCCCATCAGGCTCACCTCATCCACCGAGCGTCCGTCGCCAGTGGTGCCATGCACGACCCAGGCACTGTCCCGCCCGAGGCGTTGCAGGATCTCGGCAAAGGCCGGACACAGCTCGCGGGCAAACACTCCGACCAGTTGGCACTGCGGGTTGGCAGGATTGAGCAAGGGCCCGATGATGTTGAAAATCGTCCGCACGCCACGCGCCGCGAGGTTGTTCCTGACCTTCGCGACCAACTTGAACGCCGGATGATAGAGCGGGGCGAACATGAAGCCGACCCCCGCCTGTTCGAGGCAGCGCCGAAAACCGTCGGGCGGGAGGTCGATGCGGATGCCGAGGGCTTCGAGCACATCCGCCCCGCCGCTTTGCGAGGTGATGCCGCGGTTGCCGTGCTTGACCACCACCGCGCCGGCGGCGGCCGCAATGAACATCACGGTGCTCGAGACATTGAAAAGGTCCAGCTTGTCGCCGCCCGTCCCGCACACATCCAAGGTGGGGCCCTCCAGATCCAGCAAGCCCACATGCGGGTTGACGGAGTGTTCGAGAAAGACCTCCACAAAGCCGGCGATTTCACCCGGCGTCTCGCCCTTGGTTGCGAGCGCTTCAAGCAAGTGTTCCTTTTTGGCATCCGCCACCGCCGGGTTGAGCAGCAGGTCGGCGGCCACCGTGACCTCACGCGGCGAAAGTTCCTGTCCTTGTTCCAAGTGATGAATCAGCGCATCCATGCCGGAGCCTAGCTTCGTTTTCCCGCAACGGCCAGACCGAATCAGCAAAAACCCACTGGAACACAAACCCACCAACCAACGGCGCAGCGTTTGGTGAGACGGGCTGCGGCTGGCGGCGGGTGGACGGGGTACCGCGGACGGGGCCTACTGGATCTTTTTGCCACCCTTGCCTGGTTGATGGGCCTTGCCCTTCTTGGCACCCTGGTTTGGCTTGTTCGCCTTGGCATGCTTGCCGCCCTTGGCTTTGGCTTTGGCCTTGGCCTTCTTGGCAGCGAACTCGGCGAGCGAGAGTTTGCCGTCGGAGTTCTTGTCCCGCCTGTCGAAGGCCTTGGCGGCCTTGGTGGGGTTTTTGGCCTTGGCGGTGAATTCCTCCTTCGAGAGGAAGCCGTCGTGGTCCTTGTCTTTTTTATTGAAGACTTGTTGCGGAGACGGCTTGGGCTTGGCTTGGCCGGCGGCGGGCTTTTGGCGGGCCTCGAGTGGCAGGATGAGGGCGAGGCTGATGGCGAACAGGATACGGAATTTCATCGGATGCGGGGGTACTGGTTGGGGTGGTGCTCCCGTGGTGGGCGCTGGCATGAATAGCGTGGGGAGGGCAGGTGGTGAGGGTCCGATTACCGATCACTCACGCCAGGGTGGGCAGGGGCTGGGCCAGGACCAGGCCGGCGCGGATGAGGAGGGGGTCGAGTTGGGGGTCGCGGCCCATGAAGCGGCGGTAGAGTTCGTCGGGAGGGGTGGCGTTGCCTTGGCTGAGGATGTGCTGGCGAAAGGCGCGGCCCGTGTCGGCATTGAGAATCCCTTCGCGCTGGAACCGGGTGAAGGCATCGGCATCGAGGACTTCGGCCCATTTGTAGGAGTAATAACCGGCGGCGTAGCCGGTGGGCTCACTGAACAGGTGGTTGAAGCGGCGGATCATTGAGGGGGGGTCCGTTTTCAAGGGGGCGCGGTAGTCGGCCAGGATCTCGCGATCCAGAGCATCCAGCTCCTTGCCGCGAAATGAGGCGAGGCGGGTGTGGAGTTCGAGGTCGAGCTTGGCCAAGGCGAGTTGACGCATGAAGGCGGAGGCGATGAGGTGGTTTCTGGCGGCGAGCATCTTGGCCAGGAGATCGTCCGGGATTGGCTCGCCGGATTCGTGGTGGCGGGCGAAGAGATCGAGGGCATGGCGGTCCCAGCAGAAATTTTCCATGAGCTGTGAAGGGAGTTCGACGAAGTCCCAGGAGACGTTGGTGCCGGCCAGGGATTTGACGGGGACCTCGCTGAGCAAGCCGTGAAGGAGGTGACCGAATTCATGGAAGATGGTTTCAACCTCGGCATGGGTGATGAGGGCGGGCATGCCATCGACGGGAGGACTCATGTTGCCGACGATGAGGCCGAGGTGAGGTTCGCCAGTGGCCGCGAGGTGGAGGCTGTTCATCCATGCGCCGCCACGCTTGGATTCGCGCGGGTGCCAGTCGGCATGGAAAGAGCCGAGATGGGAACCGGTGTCGGAGTCGTGAATTTCATAGAAGGAGCATTCGGGATGCCAGACTTCGACGGGGGACTCCGCGTGATCAGCAGCAGCGGGTGGCGTGGTGCCGGGTGGGATGCAAGCGGATGCCACCTTGCGAATGGTGATGCCAAAGAGGCGGGAGGCGATTTCAAACATGCCGGCCATGACGCCATCGACCGGGAAGAAGGGGCGGAGGGATTCTGCGTCGAAATCAAAGATTTCCTGGCGTTGGCGTTCGGCCCAATAAGCGACTTCCCAGGGTTCGAGGGGGGCCTCCGGGGCTTGGGTCTTGGCGGCTTTGTAGTGGGCGAGTTGGCGATGCTCGGCGAGGAAGGTGGGGTGGATGCGGGCGTGGAGGTTCTCGATGAAGTCCAAGGCGGCGCGGCCGGTCTTGGCCATGCGTCGTTGGAGTGTTAGGTCGGCGAAGTGGCGGTGGCCGAGGATGGCGGCCTTGTCGTGGCGGAGTTCCAGGATTTGCCAGACGAGGGGCGAGTTGTCGAAGGTGCCATAAGCGCCGACCTTGGTGGAGGCTTCCCAGAATTGGCGGCGGATGGAATCGTCATGCAGGTGTTGCATGACGGGCAGCATGGAGGGGGCATGGAGGGTGAAGCGCCAGGCCGGGGTAGCAGGTGGCGGGGTGCGGCCGTCGCTGGCGGCGGCTTTGGCATGGGCGCTGGCGGCGGCAGCGGCTCTTGCAGAATCCGGGAGGCCGGCGAGTTTGGCTTCGTCTGTAATGACGAGGTCCCAGGCGTTGGTGGAGTCGAGGACGTGCTCGGCGTATTGTTGGGTGAGGGTTGAAAGCTCGGCATCGATGGCGGCGATGCGTTCCTTCTGCTCGGGCGGGAGGTCGGCGCCGGACTGGCGGAAATCGGCGAGGGTTTCGTGGACGAAGCGTTGTTCCACCGGCGTGAGGGTGGCGATGGCAGGGCTCGCGGCGACGGATTTGAGGGTGTTCCAGAGGCGGGCGTTGAGCGGGATGGAGGAATAGAAGTCGGAGACTTCCGGCAGCATTTTGTTGAGGGCTTCGCGCTGGGCAGGGTTGTCATTGACGGCATCGAGGTGTTGGAGGCGACCCCAGCCGCGGCCGAGGACCTCGGTGGCTTGTTCGAGGGCAAGGAAGGTGCTGGCGTAGGTGGCGATGGTCAGATCCTGGGCGCAGATGGCTTCGATGTTTTGTTTTGACAGATCGAGGGCATGGCGGATGTCGGGCTCGATGTGGTCGGGGGTGAGCGTGGACCAGCGGATGTGGAAGTCGGGCGCGAGGAATGGGTGCATTGGGAGGTGGATGGGTGGTCAGTGGTCAGTTGTCAGGGGCAGAGGATTGGTCGGATCGGTCGGAATCGACGGATGGATTTTCACCTGTCTTTGGCAGTGGCCGGACGAGGTTGGCGGGGAGGGGGAACACGCGGTCGAAGATGCCGGGGGCGATTTCGTGGGCTTGGGCGTAGGCGTCGCGGAGCATTTCGAGTTTGGCATCGAGGTTGTCGAGGTGATGGAGGGCGAAGGCTTCCGGGGTGCGGGGGAGGACGGGAGAGCCGAACTCGAATTGGCCGTGGTGGCTGGCGATGAGGTGGAGGAGATGGAGGCGGGTTTCCTCGGGGGCGGGTTTGAGGTTGGCCCAAGCGGCGGCGGCAGGGGATTCGAGCAGGTCGCGCCAGAGTTTGTTGACGAGTTCGATGCCGAGCGGGATGTGGCCTAACATCTCACCGTGGAGGCTGTGGATTTGGGCGAAGCCGTGTTCCGGATAGGCGTTTTCCCAGAGTTTGCCGCAATCGTGGAGGAGCACGCCGGTGAGCAGGAGGTCGCGGTTGAGTTCCGGATAGACCGGGCACAGGGCGGCGGCGGAGCGCAGCATCTGGGCGACGTGTTCGACGAGGCCGCCGCGGCGGGCGTGGTGGTTTTTCCTGGCGGCGGCGGTGCGCCGGAAGCGGTCCCCCATTTGCGTTAGAAAGCGCTGGCAGAGGGCGTGGAGGCGGGGGTCGGTGATGGATTGGGAGAGGCTGAGGATGTCGGCGAAGTCGCGTTGCTGTTTGTCGCGGGTGGCGGGGTCGCCGGCGAGGAAATCGGCGGTGGTCTCGGCATCGAGCGGATGCCAGGTGAGGTGGTTGGGGTTGATGCCGTATTGGTTTTGGGTCCACTCGGCTTCGAGGCGAACGATGGTGCCATCGGCAAGGGCGGCGGCGGCGTCGTAGGTGGGGGAGTCCGACCAGATCTTGAGGATGAGGTTGCCGGTGGCGTCGGCGAAGGCGAGTTCGAGGTAGGGTTTGCCGGCTTTGGTGGTGCGGGTGGCGCGGGATTGGAACTGGGCGGCGATGGCAGCGGCGATGGGGATTTCACCGGCTTGTTCTTTGATGGCGGCAATGGTGATGGGGCTCACGGCGGTGAGCATGGCGAGGCCGGGGGCGCTGGGGAAGCGTTTTCATGAGTTCACGCATCCCCGCCGCCCTGGCCATGCTTGCGCATTTCCTCGAGGACGCCGGACATGTCTTCGAGGGAATCCCAGAGTGAGCGGACGACATAGAGCGGGGAGCCGCAGCGCACGGCGAGGGCGAGACAATCGGAGGGGCGGGCGTCCAATTCGACGATCTTGCGCTCCATGATTTCGTTTTGGGCTTCGAGGATGAGGCGGGCGTAGTAGATTTCGTTTTCCATGCGGAGGATGACGGCGCGGGAGACTTTGGCACCGAAGGCTTGCAGGGCGAGGAGGAACAGGTCGTGGGTGAGGGGGCGGGGCACGGACTGGCCGCTGAGGACGGTGTTGATGGCAGCGCCGACGGCAGGGTCGATGTAAAAGACAATGGCTTTGGTGCCATCACCCAGGAACACGGCGCAGCCGGCTTGAGTGGGCAGGAGGGCGATGGGTTCGACGCGAACGAGTTGGGGCATGGGGAGGGGGAAGGTCGGAGGTCGGAGGTCAGAGGTCAGAGGTCGGGAAGAGAAGAGAGAACACTGCGGGGAGGGGCCGCCAGACTCGCGGGCTGGAGCCCGGGCTCCAGGAGGTATTGGCGGGAGCCGGCGACGTATTTGATGGCCCAGCTCTTGATTTTGGCCTGTTCGTCGAGCGGGAGGGTGCGGACGACTTTGGCAGGAGAGCCGAGCACGAGCGAGCCGGGCGGGATGAGGGTGCCACCGGTCACGAGTGCGCCGGCACCGATGATGGAGCGTTCGCCAATGACCGCGCCATCCAGGATGATGGCACCCATGCCGACGAGGACTTCGTCCTTGACGGTGCAGGCATGCAGGATGGCGGAGTGGCCGACGGTGACGAGTTCGCCGACATAGCAGCCGAAGTTGTCGGCGAGGTGGATGACGGCGTTATCCTGGATGTTGGAGCGCGGGCCGACGATGATTTCATGGATGTCGCCGCGCAGGGTGGCGTGATACCAGATGCTGCACTCTGCGTGGAGGGTGACGCGGCCGATCACGTCCGCACTGGCGGCGATGAAGACGCTGGCGTGAATGGATGGGGCAAACCCGGCGAAATTCTCGATGGCCATGCGGCAAGTGTAGGGCCTCCGGAGCGGGACTGCAAGCTTGGTGCGTGGGTGGTGCGTGCCGGGGCAAGCGCGGGGTGGGGAGAGCAGGCACCACGGCGGTCCCGCAGGGCAGGGGATGCCACTGGCCACCGGCCACCGCCTTGCCGCTTGCCTCGGTGCCGGGATTGATTTATCATCCGGCATGTCATCCACCTTTGGCGAGCTTTTCCGCATCCACACCTTTGGCGAATCGCACGGTGGTGGAGTGGGTGTCGTCATTGATGGCTGCCCGCCGCGGATCGCTGTCTCGGAGGCGCAGATCCAGCGTGAACTCGAGCGCCGGCGTCCCGGTCAGTCCGAGATTGTTACCCCGCGCAAGGAAGCGGATACGGCGGAGATTCTCTCCGGCATCCACGACGGGCTCACGCTTGGCACCCCGATCGCCATTCTGGTCCGCAACACCGACCACCGCCCCGCCTCCTACGAGGAAATGGCCGCCACCTACCGGCCCAGTCACGCCGATTACACCTACGACGCCAAATTCGGCATCCGCGCCCCCACCGGCGGTGGTCGCGCCTCAGCCCGTGAAACGATTGGCCGCGTGGCTGCCGCCGCGGTGGCCCGGCAGGTGCTGGATGCCTATCACCCCGGCATTGAAATCCTGGCCTGGGTGAAGTCCATCCAGCACCTTGCCGCCAGCGTCGATCCTGCCACCATCACCGCTGCCACCATCGAGTCCAACATCGTCCGCACCGGGGATCCTGCCATGGTCGAGGCCATGATCGGCCTGATCAAGGCGGTCCGCAGCGAGGGCAACTCGGTGGGCGGGGTCATCGAGTGTGTCATCCGCGGTTGTCCGCCCGGCTTGGGCGAGCCCGTTTTTGACAAACTGGAAGCGGATCTTGCCAAAGCCATGCTGTCGCTGCCAGCGACCAAGGGGTTTGAGATCGGTTCTGGCTTTGGCGGCACCCTGCTCACCGGGCGCGAGCACAATGACCCCTTCCGCATGTTGGAGGGCAAAGTCCGCACCACCAGCAACCACTCCGGCGGGGTCCAAGGCGGAATTTCCAACGGTGAGCCGATCTTTTTCCGCATTGCCTTCAAGCCCACCGCCACCATCATGAGCATCCAGCAAACCGTCACCGCCAGCGGTGAGGACGCCGAACTCGAAGGTCGCGGACGCCATGATGCCTGTGTGCTTCCCCGCGCCGTCCCCATCGTCGAAGCCATGGCAACGCTCGTTCTAACCGATCATTTGTTGCGGCAAAGATGCCTGGATCGGGCCTAGCAGCTCGAGGATCATCCGCCATCCGCCATCCGCCATTTGCCATCCGCCATTTGCCATCCGCCATCCGCCATCCACCATCCACCATCCACCATCCACTATCTTATCTTCAGCATGTCTCTGGACTTTCTTCCGCCCCTCAACCTTGGCACTGCCGCAGTGCTCATCTTCGCGTTGTGTGCGGGCGTGGTGTTGCTGCGTGGGATTGGGCGGCTGCTGCTGGGCACCTTGGTGCTGAGTGCCAGCGTGTGGCTTGCCTTCTATGTCTGGCAACACACCCCGGCATGGTCTGTGCTGTGGTTGGTCAAACCCAACCGCATCATCACCACGGGACTGCCCGTCCTCACCTTTGTCGTGGCCATGGTTTTCATTCGCAAGTTGCTCAGATTCATCGCCAGCCCCTTGGTCAAACCCAGCGATGCGGCACCAACGGCATTCACCAATGTGCCAATGCGGCTGTGTTTCGCCCTCGTTGCATCGGCGGTGCTGTGGCTCCTCGGGGCCACCTTGGTGCATCATGCCGGGTCGATTGCGGAAATCCGCAGTTGCGTTGAGAAATCCGCCATCACCAGTGCCACCTCAGCCTGTCTCCAGCGCCTGAAAACCGCAGTGGAAGCGGTGCTCCCCAAAGAATGGCTCAAGCGACTCGATCCGCTTGCCGAGCCGGCCAGACTCGCCCTTGCCAAGCTGATTGCCACCCAGGCCGACCCCGCCTTGCCCTTGGCCATCGATCCCGCGACCGGCAAGCCATATCCCCGAGCCATTCTGGTGGATGATCCAGCCCTCCAAAGTCTTGCCCGGCAGCAGGACTACGCCACCCTGCTGCGTCATCCCAACCTCACCCAGGCCCTCACGCGCTCCAAGACGAAAAGCGTGGAGACGGAGAAGGACCGGAAAAGATGAGCGGAGTGAGGACATCGGGTCGGACGGGTCGGACGGATTTTTCGGATATTGCTAACCATTGACTCATGGCCAATAACCGGCACGCAGCAAGCCCCCCCCGCAATCATGCCCTATCTCGTCACCATCGGTCTCGAAGTTCACTGCCAGGTCAACACGCAAACCAAGATGTTCTGCGCGTGCCGCAGCTCGTTTGGTGAGATGCCGAACACGCACACCTGTCCGGTCTGCCTCGGCCTGCCGGGCGCCTTGCCGGTGCTCAATCAGAATGCCATTGAGAAAACCCTGCTCGCCGGCCTCATGCTGGGCTGCGCCTCGCCGGAAATCTCGAAGTGGGATCGGAAAAGTTACTTTTACCCGGACATGCCGAAGAACTATCAAACGACCCAGTTTGAGCTGCCGCTTTGCATGGGCGGCGGGGTGCCGCTCTATGCGCATTGTTATCCGGGCGATGCCCGCCAGCAGAGTGCCAGGGCGAACAAGGTGGTGCGCCTCAACCGCATTCATCTTGAGGAAGATGTGGCCAAATCCACGCATCTTGGAAACTCCACGCTCATCGACTTCAACCGTGCTGGCACGCCGCTGATGGAGATTGTCAGCGAGCCGGACCTGGCCTCCGGCGAGGAAGCGTTCGCCTATCTCCGCTCGCTGCAAATGATCCTCATCCAGGGCGGCGTCTCCGATGCCGACATGGAGAAAGGCCAACTCCGCTGCGATGTGAACATCTCGCTGCGGCGCCAGCCCGAAGCGCCGCTCGGGGCCAAGGTGGAACTCAAGAACCTCAACTCGATCTCCGCCATCCGCCGCGCCATCCACTTCGAAATCCAGCGCCAGGGTGAGGATCTCGATCACGGCATCGCCCAGGTCCAATCGACCCGCCGCTGGGATGACGAACGCGGCGAAACCCAACTCATGCGCACCAAGGAGGATGCCCACGACTACCGCTACTTCTCCTGTCCCGATCTGCTGCCGGTGCGGACCGCTCCATTGTTAGACAGGGTCCGTCCGCTGGTCCCGGAGTTGCCGCACGAGCTGGCGCTGCGTTTCGAGCGCGATCTGGGCGTCACGGCTTACGATGCCGCAGTGCTGTCATCGGACAAGCCTCTGGCAAGTTACTTCGAGGCGGTTGGTGATCCCGCCATCCCCGGCAAGAAGGTGGCCAACTTCATCATCAACAATCTGCTGGGCATGCTCAACGAGCGCGGGCTTGGCGTCGGGGATTGCCCGGTGCCGGCGGGGAAGCTCCGGGCCTTGTTGCTGCTGGTGGAAACCGGCACGCTGGCCGCCAGTCAGGCCCGGGAGGTGTTGGCGGTGTTGTTTGACGCGCCGGAACAAGACCCCGGAGCCATCGCCGACGCCCTTGGCTTCAAGCCCGCGGCAGCCGGTGCGCTCGAAGCGCTCTGCGATGCGGTGATTGCCAACCACCCTGCGGAGGTGGCTGCCGTCAAGGCCGGCAATGAAAAACTGCTCAACTTTCTAACGGGTCAGGTGTTGAAAACCGCCATCCCCAAGCCGAATCCGAAGCAAGTCACGGAACTGCTCAGGGCGAGGCTCCGGGAGTGAGGTGGTGGTGCTCAGAGGGGACCGCAGGGGGTGAAGGTGGTCAGCGACAGGATGAGGAAATCTCCGTTACCGGAGGTCATTTTTCCCCCCAATGCCAGCCCGGGGAATAAAAAGTGAAGAAAATTCAAAAAAGTGCTTGCAAGGCTGGGATTGGGCACTAGGGTCGCCGCCCCACATCGCCACTCGCCGCCGCCAGCAAGCGGGTCGGGTGGCCAAATCAGGGAAAACTTATCGGGTGCAGCTCCGGAAAAATGGCTCCTGCGAGGAATCTCGCTGGCGCACCGGTTTGTCCCCACGGGAAAATCAGAACCACGCAGGAAATCATGCCGACCATCAATCAGCTCGTTCGCAAGGGACGCCTCACTCCGGCCGAAAAGTCGAAGTCACCCGCACTTGTGAACTGCCCCCAACGCCGCGGAGTTTGTCTTCAGGTGATGACACGCACTCCGAAGAAGCCGAACTCGGCGCTTCGCAAGGTAGCGAAAGTGCGCCTCACCAACGGCTTTGAAGTGATCGCCTACATTGGGGGCGAAGGCCACAATTTGCAGGAGCACTCGATTGTGCTCGTTCGCGGGGGCCGGGTCAAGGACCTGCCGGGGGTCCGTTATCATATCGTCCGCGGCTCGCTCGATACCCTGGGTGTCGATAAGCGCCGCCAGAGCCGCTCCAAGTACGGAGCCAAACGTCCGAAGCCCGGCCAAGCCGCCGCGACCGCCAAAGGCAAGAAGAAGTAATCCACCGCCAACCCACCTTCACTTTCACCCCCTCACGCCATGCCACGCCGCAAGCGAGTTTTCACCAAGCCCGACCGTCGCGATCCCCGTTACGACAGCCCGCTCGTCGGTCACCTCATCAGCAAGGTGATGCGTGCCGGCAAGCGCTCCCTCGCGCAACGGATCGTGTACGCCGCCATCGACCGTGCCAATGAAGGCATCGATACGGTGGATCCGCTCGAAGTCGTCACCCGCGCCGTTGAAAATTCCAAACCCCGCGTGGAGGTGAAATCCCGCCGTGTCGGGGGTGCCACCTATCAAGTCCCGCTGGAGGTTGCGCCGGAGCGTTCCGAGTCGTTGGCCATGCGCTGGCTGGTCAATTACGCCCGCAATCGCAAGGGTACGCCGATGCACGTGGCGCTCGCCAACGAGATCAAGGACGCCGCCAACAACCAAGGCAGCGCGGTGCGCAAGCGCGACGACGTCCACAAGATGGCGCAGGCCAACCGCGCCTTCGCCCACTTCCGCTGGTAACCCGCCACTTGCGCTTTGTCTCCCCGCTGCCGCCCAGATCACCCGCCGTGAATCCCAACAGTCCAAACCGCCAATACGTGCTCGAGCGCACCCGGAATATCGGGATCGCCGCGCATATTGACGCGGGCAAGACGACCCTCACGGAGCGCATTCTGTTTTACACCGGCATGATTCACAAGATCGGGGAGGTGCATGACGGCGCGGCCACCACCGATTGGATGGTGCAGGAGCGGGAACGCGGCATCACCATCACCTCCGCCGCCGTCACCACCGAGTGGTGGCAACGGGTGGAAGAGGGCACCGTCAAACTTTTCCCCGAGCAAAAGCAGCGCATCAACATCATCGACACCCCGGGCCATGTGGACTTCACCGCCGAGGTGGAGCGCTCGCTGCGGGTGCTCGATGGAGCCATCGTGGTTTTCTGCGCCGTCGCCGGCGTCCAACCCCAGACCGAAACCGTCTGGCGCCAAGCCTCGAAATACAACGTCCCCCGCCTCGTCTTCGTCAACAAGATGGATCGCATCGGGGCCAATTTCCAAGGCGTCTTCGATGAGGTCAAGGACAAGCTGGGAGCCAACGCCGTGCGCATCCTCATCCCGATCGGGGCCGAAGACCAGCTCATCGGCCAGATCGACGTGGTGAACCAAAAGGCCGTCTATTTCTGTGACGACGACAAGCTGGGCTCCACCTACACCGTCAGGGAACTCGATGGCCCCCTCATTGAGATCGCGGAAGATGCCTACGACGAACTCGTGCATGCCGTCGCCGATGTCGATAATGAAATCGCCGACAAGTTCGTGCATGAGCAGCCGATCTCGATCACGGAACTCAAGCAGGGCATCCGCCGCGCCACCATCGACAACAAACTCATTCCCGTGGCCGGCGGCTCCGCCTTCAAGAACAAAGGCATCCAGTATCTCCTGGATGCCGTGGTGGACTACCTGCCGAGCCCGCTCGACATTCCGCCCGCCATCGGCATGGATCCGGATCATGCGGAACGCACCATCGGAGTCATCACTTCCGACAACGAGAAATTCGTCGCCCTTGCCTTCAAGCTCTGGGCGGACAAGTACGTCGGCAAGCTGGTGTTTTTCCGCGTTTATTCAGGCATGGTGAAGAAAGGCGACACGGTGTACAACCCGCGCACCCGCCGCAGCGAACGCGTCGGCCGCCTGATTCAAATCCAGGCCAACGAGCACAAGGACATCAATGCCTGTTACTCCGGTGACATCGCCGCCATGGTCGGCCTCAAGAACGTCACCACCGGCGACACCCTCGCCACCCCCGGCCACGAGGTGGTGCTGGAGCCACCCACCTTTCCCGATCCGGTCATCTCCATGGCCGTGGAGCCCAAGACCAAGGTCGATCAGGAAAAGCTTGGCATCGCGCTCGGGCGTCTATCCGAAGAGGACCCGACCTTCACGGTCAAGACCGACGAAGACACCGGCCAGACGATCATCTCCGGCATGGGCGAACTCCACCTCGAGATCATCATCGACCGCATTCGCCGCGAGTTCAAGGTCGAGGCCAACACCGGCGCGCCGGAAATCGCCTACCGCGAAACCATCACCAGACCTGCCGCCGGCGAGGGCAAACTCGTCAAACAATCCGGTGGCCGCGGCCAATACGGCCATGTCGTCCTGACGATGAAGCCTAACGAAAAAGGCAAGGGCCTCACCATCGAAAACAAGACTGTCGGTGGCTCCATTCCCAAGGAATACCTCAACTCCGTTTTCAAAGGGGTCGCCGAGGCCATGAGCAACGGGGTGATTGCCGGCTATCCGGTGGTCGATGTCCACGTCGAGATTCTGGATGGTTCCTATCATGAAGTGGACTCCAACGAGAACGCCTTCGCCATGGCCGCCATCTTCGCGATGAAAGACGGCTTCAGGAAAGCCCAGCCGGTGTTGCTGGAGCCGATCATGGCCGTCGAGGTCTCCACGCCGGATGATTATCAGGGCGATGTCATGGGTGACCTCAACCGGCGCCGCGGGCACATCCACAGCATGGAAACCAAGGGTAAGCTGGCGGTCATTCGCGCCAATGTTCCGCTCAAGGAAATGTTCGGCTACTCCACGGACGTGCGCACCCTTTCTTCCGGGCGGGCCTCCTACGCCATGACCCCCTTGCATTTCGATCCGGTCCCCATCAACGTCGTCGAGGAAATCATCAGTGATCGCCTCGGCTGCTAGTTCATTCATCGTCCCCGCCACCACGCCAACCGCCAACCACTCCCCTCCATGGAAAATCAGAAAATCCGCATCCGCCTGCGTGCCTACGATCACCGCGCCATCGACCGCTCGGCGCAGGAAATCGTGGAAACCGCCAAGCGCACCGGCGCCCGTGTCGCAGGCCCCATCCCGCTTCCCACGCGGATCGAGAAATTCAGTGTGAACCGCTCGGTCCACGTCAACAAGAAGTCCGCCGAACAATTCGAGATCCGCACCCACAAGCGCCTGCTCGACATCGTCGATCCCACCGCCCGCACCGTGGATGAGTTGAAGAAACTCAACCTCCCCGCCGGCGTTGACATCACCATCCGCATCTGAGTTCGGCACGCTGCATCTTCGCTTCCCTATCCACCATCTTCCATCTTCCATCCGCCATGTCCCTCGGTCTCTTAGGCAAAAAACTCGGCATGACCCGACTGTTTGATCAACAGGCGGGCAGCATGATCCCCGTGACGGTCATTGACGTTTCCGGCAACACCGTGTTGCAAGTCAAAACCCCGGAAACCGACGGCTACACCGCCGTTCAAATCGGTTTTGGCGATCAAAAGGAGCACCGTGTCTCCAAGCCGGACCTCGGCCGTTTCAAGAAAGCCGGGGCCACTCCCAAGCGTTTCATCAAGGAATTCCGTTTGGCGGATGGCAGCACGCCGCCCGCCGTGCATCCCGGGCTGGAGCTGTTCACGGAAGGGCAGTGGGTTGACGTGATCGGCACCAGCATCGGCAAGGGCTTCCAAGGGGTTTACAAACGCTACAGCTTCGGCGGCCTCAAACAAACCCACGGGTCCATGATGCACCGCCGGACGGGTGCCATCGGATGTCGCTCCACCCCCGGCCGCGTCTGGAAAAACCAGAAGATGCCAGGCCATCACGGCACCACCCGCGTCACCATTCAGAATCTGAAAATCATGGCGATCCGTCCCGATGACGGCGTCATCCTCGTCTCCGGCCCGGTTCCCGGCGCCAAAGGCAGCTATCTGACCGTCCGCCCCGCCAAGAAGAAGCCCGCGCCGGCCCCGTCGGCATCCTGAAACCTGTCACCCCCTTTCCAGTCATGTCCGCAAAGACCTTCACCGTTGAAGACGCCCAAGCCGCCAATCTCGTTTTGGTAGGCGTCGAAAAAGGCCGCCAGGCAGTCCACGACCTCGTGACCGCCTACCGCGCCAACCGCCGCACCGGCTCCGCCAACTCGAAAACCCGCGGCGAGGTTTCCGGCAACAACAAGAAAATCTTCAAGCAAAAGGGCACCGGTAACGCCCGTCACGGCGACAAGCGTGCCCCGATCTTCGTCGGTGGTGGCGTGGTCTTCGGGCCCCGTCCCCGGGATTACTCCAAGCACGTCACCAAGAACGTCCGCAAGCTCGCCTTGCGTCGCGTGCTGGGCGACCTGACCCGGGCCGGCACCATCAGCACCGTGGATTCCTTCACCATTCCGGACGGCAAGACCAAGTCGTTCGTGGCCGCCGTCTCCGCCCTCACGCCCCCGGCCAAGATTCTGATGGTGGGCACGTCCTTTGACGACAGCACCTACCTCGCCGGCCGCAATGTCAGTTGGGTGCAACTGGTCACCGCCAGCGACCTCAACGTCGAACAACTTCTCCTCGCCAAGTCAGTCATCCTCGTGGGTGACGCCGTCACCACTCTGGCCAATCGCACTGCCTGAACCCAGGACCCCTCACCGAGACCATGAAAGACATTTACCAGGTCGTTAAAAACATCCACCTCAGCGAAAAGGCGACCCTCCTTCAAGAGCGCAACAACGAAATCGTCCTCGTCGTTGACCGCAAGGCCAACAAGCTTGAAATCAAGCAAGCGGTGGAGACGCTCTTTGGCAAGAAAGTCGATTCCGTCCGCACCGCCAACTGTGCCGGCAAGCTGCGTCGGCGGCGCCGTGCTGATGCCGGTCGCACCAACCATTGGAAAAAGGCCATGGTCCGGCTCCATGCCGGCGAGTCGCTTGACCTCGTCTAGCAAGCATCCGTTCCATCGCTCCAAACGTAACAACGAACCGTTCCGCGAGTCATGCCCCTGAAGAACTTCAATCCCATCACGCCCTCCGCCCGCTACAAGTCGCATCCTTCCTTTGAGGAGGTGACCAAGAGCAAGCCGGAGAAGAGCCTCATCACCCCGCTCAAGCGTTCCGGTGGCCGCAACAACACCGGTCGCATCACCTGCCGTCACATCGGCGGGGGGCACAAGCGCCACTATCGCATCATCGACTTCAAGCGCCGCAAGCACGATGTTCCGGCGGCGGTCATTGCGATCGAGTATGATCCGAATCGCACCTGCCGCATTGCCCTCATCCAATACGAGGACGGCCAGAAATCCTACATCCTCGCCCCTGTCGGCCTGGAGGTGGGTGCCACCGTGGTGGCCGGTGATAAGGTGGCGCCCAAGACCGGCAATGCCATGCCCTTGAGCAGCGTGCCGCTCGGCACCTCCATCCATAACATCGAACTGCTGCCCGGCAACGGCGGCAAGGTCGCCCGTGCCGCCGGCCAGCTCGCCGTCTTGTCCAACCGTGATGGCGGCTGGGCGCTCGTCAAGATGCCTTCCGGCGAAATCCGCCGTTTTCACGAGGCCTGCTTCTGCACCATCGGCCAGGTCGGCAACCGCGATCACATGAACGAAGTTTCGGGCAAGGCCGGCCGCACCCGCTGGATGGGCATCCGCCCAACCGTCCGCGGCATGACCATGAACCCGGTTGACCACCCCAACGGCGGTGGTGAAGGCAAGTCCAAATCCGGTGGCGGTCGCCAGCACTTGCTCAGCCCCTGGGGCCACGCCAAGGGCCAGAAGACCCGCCACAACAAGAAGACCACTTCCCTCTTCATCGTTCAATCCCGCCATAAGAAACAATAATCCGTCCCGTCCGTAACCGACCCGCATTCTAACGCACCGATCCCCATGCCCCGTTCCCTCAAGAAAGGCCCATACGTTGATCAAAAGCTCCTCGCCAAGGTTGACGTCGTTGCCGCTGCCGGCGCCGACCGCAAGCCCATCAAGACCTGGAGCCGCAAGTCCATGATCACGCCGGACTTCGTCAGCCACAACTTCGCCGTCCACAATGGCAAAACCTTCGTGCCGGTCTATGTCACCGAAAACATGGTGGGCCACAAGCTCGGTGAATTCGCTCCCACCCGGATTTTCCGCAGCCACGGCGGCATTGGCAAGAAGTAAGCCGACTCGCTCCCGCTCCTCCTCACTCTCATGCGCTCGCTCCCTTACCTTCGGACCTTCGCCGCCACCTGCGGGTTGCTGGCTGCGGCCGTCGGGTGTCCGGCGCAATCCCCGAACGCCGAGGAACTGCAGGGAACCATTGCCGACCTCCGGGTCCAGAACCTCGCCCTCCAGCGCAGCCTCGCAGAGGCCAATCGCGGCGAGAAACTAGCGTCAGAACAACTCGCCCAGATCCGGCTCCGCCTCGAAGCCCTCGGCAAAAACCTCCTCGATGGCGGCGATGACCGTCTCGTCCGGGCCGCCGCCGATCTGGAAGTCTCCAAACAACGGCTCACCGAACTCGAAGGCACCGTCATGCGCCTCACTGCGGCAGTCGCCGATTACCTGCGCCAGGCCGTGGTTTCAGATCCCGATGCCCGCTTGCGGGTGGAGACTTCACTGCGCGAACTTGACGCGCTCCTCGGATTGCGCCAGAAACCCCGGCCTGAGGTGTTGGCCGGGACGTTGCAAAAAGCCCGGGTCGTCAGCATCGATCAGGAAAGCGGCATGCTCGTGCTCAACCTTGGTGACAGCCAGGGTGCCAAGATCGGCATGAGCTTCCGCCTGTTCCGGGGCCAACTGCCCTACGGAAAATCCATTGTCGCCGACGTCCGCAAGGCCGTCTGCGGTGCCTTCATCGAACAACTAGACTCACCTGCCGAATCCCCACGCCCCGGCGATACCGCCGTGCTCGAAACCGAATAAGCTTCATCGCCACCACCCCTCACGTCAGACGCCCCATGGAAGTCAAAAGCAGCACCAAATTCGTCCGCCTCTCGCCGCAAAAAGCGCGTGATGTTGCGCGGGAAATCCAGGGACTCCCGGTCTCGAGCGCGCTCGATATCCTCAACTTCACCCCGAAGAAGGCCGCCATGCTCATCGGCAAGACCTTGAAGACCGCCATCGCGGATGCGGAGAACAACCACTCGCTGGATACCGGCACCCTCGTCATCAAGGAGGCGGTCATCGGCGCCGGCCCCACGCTCCGCCGTTTCAGCCCGCGCGCCAAAGGCTCCGCCGGGCCGCTCCTCAAGCGCTCCAGCCACATCTACATCACTCTCGTCGGCTCCGCCCCCGAGAAAAAGAGCAAGACCCTCCCCAAGGTCGCCAAGAAAAAATCCCCCGCTGCCCCGGATGCCCTTGCACCCGTGGCAGAAACCGCCTGAACCCTCCCTCATTAATCTCATCCCTCACCGACCATGGGCCAGAAAGTAAATCCGATCGCATTCCGCCTCGCCGTCAACAAGGACTGGCGCTCCAAGTGGTATGCCAAAGGCAAGGACTACACCGACAAGCTCCACGAGGATCTCTCCGTGCGGGCCTACCTCCGCAACAAACTCCAAAATGCCGGCCTCGCCAAGGTCGTCATCGAACGCGCCTGGAACAGCGTCCGCGTCACCCTCCACACCTCCCGGCCCGGCCTCATCATCGGCCGCCAAGGCAAGGAAATCGAGGTCATGACCAAGGACATCGCCGACCTCTGCAAAGGCGCTCAGGTCAAACTCGACATCCTGGAAATCCGCAAGCCGGAACTCGATGCCCAGCTCGTCGCCGAGCAGGTGGCCGTCCAACTCGAGCGCCGCATCAGCTTCCGCCGCGCCATGAAACGCGCCCTGCAAACCGCCATGGAATTCGGTGCCGAAGGCATCCGCTTGCGGGTCGCCGGTCGCCTCGGGGGCGCCGACATTGCTCGCTCCGAGTCGTATCGGGAAGGCAAGGTGCCGCTGCAAACCCTCCGCGTCCCCCTCGAATATGGCTTTGCCGAAGCCCGCACCCTCTACGGCATCATCGGGGTCAAATGTTGGGTCAACAAAAAGGAGGATGATCCCAAAGCCCCCCAGGGCCGCAACGACCGCGGCGAGCGTGGCGAGCGCGGCGACCGTGGCGACCGTGGCGACCGCGCCCCCCGGCGTCCCAACCGCAACTGATTTTTTCAAACCGTTTCACCCTTTTCCAACCGAACACTTTACCCAGGAGGACTGAGCCATGTCTTTGATGCCCAAACGAACCAAGTTCCGCAAGAGCCACCGCGGAAGCCGCTCTGGCAATGCCCAGTGCGGGACCACCGTCGCCTTTGGTGACTTCGGCCTCCAAACCCTTGATCGCGGCTGGATGACCAACCGCCAGATCGAAGCCTGCCGTATCGCCATCAATCGTTCCCTCAAGCGCAAAGGCAAGGTCTGGATCCGCATCTTCCCGCACAAGCCGATCACCTCACGCCCCCCGGAAACCCGCATGGGTAAGGGCAAAGGTGCTGTCGAAGGCTGGGTCGCCGTGGTCCGCCCGGGCAACGTCCTGTTCGAGGTCGCCGGGGTTCCGGAATCCCTCGCCCGCGAAGCCATGCGCCTCGCCTCTTACAAGTTGGGCATCCGCACCCGCCTCATCATCCGCAATCCGCACCTCTGAGTTCCGCACCGTACCATCCCTTATCCCGTCTGAACCATGGCCAGAACCAAAGTAAAAGACACCCGCGAATGTTCCCTTGAGGAGCTTGCCGCCCGCCTTCGCGAGTTCAAGCAGGAAGCCCTCAATCTCCGTCTCCAGCAGGCCACCGGCCAACTCGAGAACTCCGCCCGCATCCGCATCGTCCGCCGCGAAGTCGCCAGAACCCTCACCATCCTGGCCGAACGCAAACGCGCCTGACCCGCTGCCCTCCACCGCCTACCCCATTCCCACCATGAGCGAGACTCCCCAGGAAAACCGGCCCCACCTGCGCAAAACCCGCGTCGGTCTGGTCATCTCTAACAAGATGGAAAAAACCATCGTCGTTGAACACATCGCCCGTGTTCCCCATCCCAAGTTCAATAAAATCGTCAAGCGCTCCAAGAAGTACTACGTCCACGATCAGGACCGCCAGGCCCAGATCGGCGACCGCGTGCGCATCGTTGAAACCCGCCCGCTGTCCAAGCTCAAGTGTTGGACCCTGCAGGAGATCATCACCCACTGAGCCGGTTGCACCGGATCTCGAATTTCAAATCTCAAATTTCCCACTGTCATGATTCAAATGGAAACCATGCTGGCCGTCGCCGATAACACCGGCGCCCGCTCCGCAAAAATGATCGGAGTGCTCGGCAAACGGACCCGCAGCGCTCGCATCGGCGACGTTATCACTGCCCACATCCGCGATTCCATCCCCACCGCCTCCGTCAAAAAGGGCAGTGTCGTCAAGGCGGTCATCGTGCGCACCGCCTATCCAATCCGCCGCCCCGATGGCTCGATCCTGCGCTTCGACTCCAACGCCGTGGTGCTCATTGACAAGGATAACAATCCCCGCGGCACCCGCATCTTCGGACCCGTCGCCCGTGAACTCCGTGAAAAGGGCTTCATGAAAATCGTCTCGCTCGCTCCCGAGGTGCTCTGAAGCCCGCCGCATTTCCCAACTCCCACCCATTTCCAATCTGATGAGCCGAATCAAGACCCACGTCCACAAGGGCGACCAAGTCCAAATCATCGCAGGCAACCACAAAGGCAAGCAGGGCCTCGTGCTCAGCGTCAATGCCACCAAGGGCCAGGTCATCGTCGAAGGTGGCCGCCCGATGAAGAAGGCCGTCAAACGCTCCGAAAAAGAGCCCGATGGCGGCATCAAGTCCATCGATGGCCCGATCCACATCTCCAACGTCAAGAAATTGGGCTGAAGCACCCGCTGCCGCCCGCGCTTAAGCGCCCCCCCCTCAACCCAGCGCTGACCCGCCACTGCCATGAGCACCCCGCCACTACAACAACACTACCAAGACAAGGTCGTTCCAAACCTCAAGAAGAAGTTCGGCTATACCAATCACCATCAGGTTCCATACCTCGAGAAAATCGTGGTCACTTCCTGCATGGGCAAATCCCCGGACCGCAAACTCGCCGTCGATGACGCCGCCAACGAGATCACCAAGATCACCGGGCAGCGCCCGTCCATCTCCTTCTCCAAAAAGGCGGTGGCCAACTTCAAGCTGCGCGAGGGTGAACCGCTCGGTGCCCGCGTCACGCTCCGCGGAGCCCGCATGTGGGAGTTCATGTATCGCTTCATCCACGTCACCGCTCCTAACATCCGGGACTTCCGCGGGATCTCCTCCAAGTCCTTCGACGGTCGCGGCAACTATGCCTGCGGCATTCAGGAACAGTCGATCTTCCCGGAAATCGAGATTGACCAGATCAAGCGCCACATTGGCTTTGATCTGATCTTCGTCACCTCCGCCGCCACCGATGCCGAAGGCCGCGAACTCCTTGCCGAACTCGGCATGCCCTTCCGCGATATGAAGAAGGCTAACGAAACCGAAACCGAAACCGAAACCGACGCCACCCCGGCGGACGCGGCCACCCAATAAACCCAACCAGAAATCCCCACCATGGCAGTTCTAACCGATCCGATCGCCGATTTCCTCACCCGTTTCAAAAATGCCTGCAACGCCGGCAACGAGGAATTCACCGCCCCCTACTCCAAGATCAAGGCCGACATCGCCCGCATCCTCCAGGAGGAAGGCTACCTCTGGAACTATGAGGTCGTCACCGGCACCCGCACCATGCTCAAGCTCAAGCCGAAGTTCCTTGATGGCCGTCCGGTCCTGACCGACCTGAAGCGGGCCTCCAGCCCCGGCCGCCGCAAATACGTCGGAGCCGATGCCATCCCCTCCATCATGTCCGGCCTCGGCATCACCATCCTTTCCACCTCGAAAGGCGTGATGTCGGGCGCTTCCGCCAAACGTCAGAAACTCGGCGGCGAACTCCTCGCCACCGTCTGGTAAGCCCCCAACTCGCCAAAGGAAAACATCAGCATGTCACGAGTCGGTCTCAAACCAATCTCCCTCCCGGAACAAGTCGCCGTCAAACTCGACGGTCGCACCGTGATCGTCGAAGGCCCCAAAGGCACGCTCGACTTCAACCTCCCGGACGGCATCTCCCTCACCCACGAAGACGGCAGGGTCATCGTGTCCCGCGCCAGCGAACTGCGCCAGCACAAAGCCCTTCACGGCACCGCCCGCAGCCTGGTTCAGAACATGATCCTCGGCGTCACCACCGGTTACGTCAAGAACCTCGAAATCCAGGGCGTCGGCCTGCGTGCCGCAGTCAAGGGTGCGGATCTCGACCTCTCCCTCGGGCGCTCCCATCCGCTCCTCCATCCGATCCCGGCCGGCCTCACCGTCACCGTCGCGGACAACACCAAGATCAAGGTCGAGGGCATCGACAAACAACTCGTCGGCCAATTCGCCGCCGAAGTCCGCGCCTTCTACCCGCCGGAACCCTACAAGGGCAAAGGGGTCCGCTATGCCGGTGAACACGTCCGCCGCAAAGAAGGCAAAAGCGTCGGCAAGTAATCCACCTCCACTGCCATCACCCCCATTCCTCTCACGGCATTATGAGCACCATCAATCGCAAGGACATCCGCCGCCGCATTCACGATCGCATCCGCCGCAAAGTCGTCGGCACCGCCGCCCGCCCGCGGCTCGCCGTCCACTACTCCAACCAGCACATCTACGCGCAGGCCATCGACGACAGTGCGGGACGCACGCTTTGTGCGGCCTCGACTCTCGACCCAGCCTTCGAGCAGGGCTCGTCCAATGTGGCCAGCGCGCAGCAAGTCGGCAAGCTCCTCGCCGAGCGGGCCCTGGCCGCCAACATCAGCGCCGTGGTTTTCGACCGCGGCGGTCACCTCTACCACGGCAAAGTAAAAGCCCTCGCCGATGCCGCACGTGAAGGCGGACTCCAATTCTAACGCCAATCACATCATGGTAACTACTCCCGATCCAGAAATCACTTCGCCTGCCCCGGAAGCAACTCCACAGGCACCAGCCGCACCCGCGCCCGCACCCGCACCCCGCGAATTCCGCGGCGGACGGGGCGGTGGCGGTGGCGGTGGCGGCTACGGCGGCGGCCAGGGCGGCGGTCAAGGTGGCCGTGGCCGCGGGCCGCGCCGTGAGGAACGTGCCGCACCCACCGATTCGGAAGGCAACGAGATCTCTGAAAAGGTCGTCTTCATCAACCGTTGCGCCAAAGTCGTCAAGGGGGGCCGCCGCTTCAGTTTCTCCGCGCTGGTGGTCTCTGGCAACAAGGTCGGCCGCGTCGGGCTCGGCTTCGGCAAGGCCAACGAGGTCGCCGACGCCATCAAGAAAGCCAGCGAGGGTGCCAAGAAGGTCCTCAAGCCGATGTGCATCGTCAATGGCACCATCCCGCATGAAATCTATGCCGAATACGGTGGCGGCAAGGTGCTCCTCAAGCCCGCGTCGCCCGGTACCGGGATTATCGCCGGAGGCGGCGTGCGGGCGGTGTGTGAAGCCGTCGGCATCCGCGACATCCTCGCCAAATCCATGGGCTCCTCCAACCACGCCAACGTCGTCAAAGCCACTCTCAAGGCCCTCTCCAAACTCCGCACCCGCGACCAGGTCCTCACCGGCCGCGGCAAGAAAAAACGCGAAAAAGCGATCTGAGACAGGATCGTGGATCGAGGATAGAGGATAGTCGATAAGCACGCGCCTCCATCTCACTTCCACCATCTGCCATCCACGATCCACCATCCACCATCCACTATCTCCCATGAACCTCCACACCCTCTCCCCCAACCCCGGGGCCAAGCATCGCGTCAAGCGTCTTGGCTGCGGCGAAAGCTCGGGCCACGGCAAGACCTCCTGCAAAGGCAACAAGGGTCAGAAAGCCCGCTCCGGCAGCGGCACCCGCGTCGGCTTTGAAGGCGGCCAGATGCCCCTGCACCGGCGCTTGCCCAAGCGCGGCTTCAACAACTACGACTTCCGCGACGTTCCCGGCGTGGTCAACGTCGGCGACTTTGATGCGGCGTTTGAAGCCGGTGCCGTGGTCGATGAGGCGGCCCTCCGCAAGAGCGGCTTGCTCAACGGCCGCTGCGACTACGTCAAGGTGCTCGGCACTGGCGAAGTCACCCGGGCATTCACCCTCGTGGTCAAGAGCGCCAGCGCTTCCGCCCGTGAGAAAATCGAAAAGGCCGGAGGCACCATTCAGGCTCCCGCTTGATCGTTCCTGAGGGCATCTTCGGTTCTCCGGTGGGGAAGTGCTTGCGCGCTTCCTCGTCGTTCGTATAAGCTCCCCAACATTTCCGCCCCCACACCCACTCATGATCTCCGCCTTTGCCAACACCTGGAAGATCCCGGAACTCCGGGACCGCATACTTTTCACCCTCGCGCTCATCGTGATCGTGCGCCTCGGAATCCACGTCACCCTGCCCGGTGTCGATGCCACCGTCATCAAGGCGTGGCTGGACGACCTTCAGAAGCAGGGGGCGAACAGTCCCACCGGCGGCATCACCGCCCTGCTCACCGTGTTCTCCGGTGGCGGCCTGCAGAATGCCGGCATCTTTGCCCTCGGCATCATGCCCTACATTTCCGCCTCCATCGTGGTGCAGCTCATGACGGCCATCGTGCCCAAGCTTTCCCGCTTGGCGCGGGAAGATGGCGGCCGTCAGAAAATCACCCAGTACACCCGTTACATCACCATTGGCATTGCGCTGGTGCAGGGGTTTTTCGTGGCCAAGAGCCTCACCAGTCCCGGCAGCATCCCGTATATGGCCGGAGTCGAGAAATTCGGCACTCTGGTGCCGCATGCAACCATGACCTGGATGGCCCTCACCGTGCTGACGATCGTCGCGGGAACCGTGCTGCTCATGTGGATCGGCGACCAGATGACTGACAAGGGTATCGGCAACGGTATCTCCATCATCATCACCGTCAACATCATTTCCTCCCTGCCAGGAGCCCTCATCCAGGCGTGGAAGTACTTCACCACCGGCGACAACCAGGGCTTTCACTCGCTCATGATGGTGGTCATGATCGTGCTCCTGCTGGTGGTCATTGCCGCTACCATTTCCATCACCCAGGCGCAGCGACGCATCGCCGTCCAGTATGCCAAGCGCAACGTCGGGCGCAAGCAATTCGGGGGCCAGACCCAGTATCTGCCGCTCAAGGTGAACTACGCCGGCGTCATGCCCATCATCTTTGCCTCGGCCGTGTTGTCGCTGCCTCCGATGATGCTCCAATGGTTCTTCTCCGGCAAAGCCTGGTCCGCCAAACTGTACGGTGAACTCGCTGGCGGCGGCACTTGGTATTACGTCCTTGGCGGCATCGGCATTTTCCTGTTCTCCTATTTCTGGGTGGCGATGATGTTCCAGCCGTCGCAGATTGCCGAGGATCTCAAGCGCAACGGCGGCTATGTGCCGGGCGTGCGTCCCGGCAAGCCCACGGCCGACTTCCTCGATTTCACCATGACGCGGCTGACCTTTGCCGGGGCCATCTTCCTCACCATCATCTTCATCCTGCCGCTCATGGTGGGGAAAATCGTCAACCTGCCGCCCGGCTCGTTGGTCCTGCATTTCTTCGGTGGCACTTCGCTGCTCATCATGGTGGGGGTCATCCTCGATGTCATGCGCCAGGTGGAAACCCACCTCCTGCAAAAGCATTACGATGGGTTCCTCCGCAAGGGCAAGCTCAAGGGCCGTTACGACCGCCTCACCCAGACCGGTGCCGGCGCCTCACGCACCGCTCTCGTCTATCTCTGGGTGATCATCGCCATCCTCATCATCTTTGGCATCACCGCCTTCATCTACAAACGATAGCCGTCTCATTCAGACTCTCCACCCCTGAAACCAGGTGTCCCGTAGCGTCCGCATCCCAGTCAAGTCACTCCGGGAAATCCAGTTCATGCGCGTGGCGGGAGCGGTTGCAGCCAAGATTCTGCTGGAACTCGCCAAGGCTGTCGAGCCCGGCCGCACCACCCGTGAAATCGACCTGCTGGCGGCCGAGCTGATGCGCCAGCACGATTGCAAGAGTGCCTTCTATGGTTACCGCGGGTTTCCGGGATACACCTGCATTTCCATCAACGAGGAGGTGGTCCACGGGATTGGCGGGCCGCGGCGCATCATGCCCGGCGACATCGTCAAGATCGACGTCGGCATCAGCAAGAGCGGTTTCATTGGTGACAACGCCACCACTGTCCCGGCCGGGGATATTCCGCAAGCCACCAGGCATCTGCTGGCCGTCACCGAGCAGGCTCTCTTCCAAGCCATTGCCCACGCCCGTCCGGGTGCCAGGCTCGCCGACCTGTGTGGCTCCGTCGAGGCCTTTGCGGTGCCGCGCGGCTATTCCATTGTCAGGGAGTTTGTGGGCCATGGCGTCGGCCGCCGCCTCCATGAGGAACCCCAGGTGCCCAACTTCCGCCCCCCTGGCAAATCCCCGACGCTCGCTCCCGGCATGACCCTCGCCATCGAGCCCATGATCAACGCCGGCGTCCCCACCGTCCGCGTCCTGCGGGACGGTTGGACCGTCGTCACCGAGGATCGCAGACCCTCCGCCCACTTCGAGCATACCGTCCTCATCACTCATGGCGACCCGGAAATCCTCACCTGGCGCCCCCGCGAAGCCCTCCCGGAAATGTTAGGACTGCCGCCGCTCTGAAAGCATTCACCAGCTCTTGATGTCATCGGCGGTGCCGGGTTTCTTGTCAGCACCGGGAGAATACACCGCCGCGCGGCGGTCATTCAGGGTGTAGTGCTTTGCGCCGACGGAAAACTGGAGCGTCTCTTGATTCCGGGATGCCAGCACCACTGTGAAGGGGTTGCCCCATGAGTCGTAGAGGCCCTCGACCGACCGCCCGCCGGGTTGGTACAGCAAGCCGTTGGCTTTGGTCCTGGTTTCCCTGACGGCAAGAAACCTGCTGCATCGCGGGTTCTGGTGCTGGCCCGATGCCGCTTCAAGACCGAGCAGGATGGTCAACAGTCTAACCCCATCGCCGGTATCGGTGGTCACCTGGTTCCCCACCTCCGGCAGGCAGTTGTACTCGGTGTGGAAATTCTCGACTGCTCCTTCCAGCGCCTGGGCAGAGCGTTCTGACGAGACTCTCCGGGCTCGCATCATGGCTCCGGAGTCATCGTGAATGTTCAGGAGTACAACCAGTGTCACATAGCCCAGGATCAACCCGGCGAAGGCCAGCGAACTTCCGGTCAGGCAGGCGTTTGACTTGCGGATGCGCCTCCGCGCCAAGTGGCCGGCGATGATCGCAGGAATGCTGCAAAGGCAAAGCCAGAGCAGGAAATAATCGCGACCGAAGAGGGGCAGGAAGCCCGCCATGCCAAGCACCAAACTCGCCGCCGCCAGACCGCAAAACCGGGCTTGGCTGTTCTGCGGAAGTGGTGGTGACTGGTCCATTGCAGGGACCTCATGTATCCGGCAAGGGGCCGGTCCCCTCATTCACCAGCTCTTGATGTCATCGGCGGTGCCGAATTTCTTGTCGGCGCCGGGTGAGAAGACCGCGACCTTGCGGCCGTTCAGAATGGTGATCTTGTCGCCGAGGGAGACGCGGAGGCAGTCTTCATTCTGAATGTCCAACTGCACCGTGAAGGGATTGCCCCATGAGTCATAGAAGCCTTCGGCCGTCCGACCGCTGGAGTGGTACAGCAGGCCCCTGGATTTGGTCTTGGTTTCCTTGGCGCTGAGCAATTTGATCGAGCGCTGGTTTTGCATCCGGTCCGAATCGGGTTCTAGACCGAGCAGGACGTTGAGGAGCTTGACCCCTTCTCCGGCATCGGTGGTCACCTGGTAGGGCACGTCCGGCAGGCTGCCATACTCGGTGTGGAAATTGTTGACGGCCGCCTCCAGGGCTCTGGCAGAGGCTTCCGAGGTGATCTTGTCCGCACGGTTCATGACAGCCATGCCTGCGAAGAAGCCTGCCACGGCAAGCACCACAATGATGGAGCCGAGGACAGTCGATGCGTACCCCAATATCAACCCGGCGATTGCAAGGCCATCGCCGGTTAGGGTTGCGTTTGCTTTATGGATGCGTTTCCGCGCCAGGTGGCCTGTTACGATGGCGGGGATACCACCGACGATCCAAAAAAACAAGCTGGCAATGCCAAGCACCAAGCTGGCCGTAGCGAGACCGCACGGTTGGGCTTGGTTGTTCTGCGGAAGCGGTGGTGGCTGGTTCATTGCCGGGACCTCATGTATCCGGTGGGGAGCCGAGCCCCTCATTACCAGCTCTTGATGTCATCGGCGGTGCCGAATTTCTTGTCGGCACCGGGTGAACAGACCGCGACCTTGCGGCCGTTCAAAATGGTGATCTTGTCGCCGAGGGAGACGCGGAGGCGGTCATCATACTGAATGTCCAACCACACCGTGAAAGGGTTGCCCCATGAGTCATAGAAGCCCTCAACCGTCCGGCCGCTGGAGTGGTATAGCAGGCCCTTGGTTTTGGTCTTGGTTTCCTTGGCACTCAGCAATTTGATCGAGCGCTTGTTTTGCATCCGGTCGGAATCGGGTTCGAGGCCGAGCAGGATGTTGAGGAGCTTGACCCCTTCTCCGACATCGGTGGTCACCCTGTAGGGCACGTCCGGCAGGCTGCCATACTCGGTGTAGAAATTGTTGACGGCCTCATCCAGGGCTCTGGCGGAGGCCTCCGAGGTGACCTTGTTCGCACGGTTCATGGCAGCCATGCCTGCGGAAAAGCCTGCTGCGGCGAGCACCACGATGATGGCGATGACAACGAGCAGTTCGACGAGGGTGAAGCCGCAGTGGCGGCGGGATGATGGGGTTCTCATGATGGTGGATGGATGGGGACTTCGGCGCACGCAACCAATACCAATTCCGTGCTGATGGCAATGCAACAATTGGGGAGACAGTAACATCGTTCCTACCCTAATCGAAAATTCCGCGCGGGCAAATCAATTTTTTTTGTGGCTTTGGCGTTGCGAGGCGGGGGATTTTGGCGCACGCTGAGGGCATGCCCGGCAACAACCTCCGAGACCCGCTGCTCGAATTCATGCGCTCCAGCAGCTACCAGCCGATGACGAAATCCGAGTTGGCCCGCCATCTGGCAGTGCCCCCGGATCGCCGTGCCGCGTGGCGGACTGAACTTGAGACCCTGGTGGCGGAGGGTCTGATAGGCCAAGGAAAAAATGCCCGATACGAACTCCGCAGCCGCTCGGAAATGCAGTTGGCCGGCACCCTGAAGTTTCATCCCAAAGGCCATGCCTTCTTCTTCCCGGACGCCACCGACGACCAAAACCTCGCCACCGCACTCGATCTTGCCGCTCTTTCCCGCATCCGGGTCGCCCGCCACGATGCCGCCACCGCCCTGGATGGCGACCGGGTCCTGGTTTCCCTCCGCCCGGCCAAACCGGGTCGCGATTCCCGCCGCCGCTTTGGCGATGACCCCTCCGCAGACGATCCCATCGGCAAGGTTGATCGCATCCTCAAGCGCCGCTCCGGCCGGCTGGTCGGGGTGTTTCGGCAGCACGGCCGTCACGCATCGGTCACCTGCGATGACAAGGCGATCAATGGCAGCATCGACATCCTCGGTGAGACCACCGCGCAAAACGGCCAACTCGTCGTCGTCGATCTCGCGCCTTGGGCCGAGCGGACGGTGACTCCGCGCGGGCGCATCATCGAGGTGCTGGGGTGGCCCGGTGAGCAGGGAGTGGACATGCTTGGCGTGATCAACCGCTTCGGCCTGCGAACCTCGTTTCCCGAGGCAGTCCTGGCCGCCGCCCGGGCCACGCCGGAAGCGCCCGAGCCGGCCGAAATCGCCCGCCGCAAGGATTGGCGCAACAAGCTGGTCATCACCATCGATCCCGCCGATGCCAAGGACCACGATGATGCCATCTGGCTGGAAAAAACCGCGCGGGGCTGGACGCTCGCCGTCCACATCGCCGATGTTTCCCACTATGTGAAACCCGGCACTGCGCTCGATCATGAGGCACTCGAGCGCGGCAATTCCACCTATCTGGTGGACCGGGTGCTGCCGATGTTGCCCACCGAGTTGAGCAACGGAATCTGCTCGCTCAAGCCTAACGTTGACCGCCTTACCAAGTGCGCCTTGCTGGACATCGCGCCGGACGGGGAAATCAAGAAGGCTCGCTTCATCGATGCCGTCATCCATAGCCGGGCGAAGTTGTCCTACGCACAGGCCCAGGCGATCCTCGATGGCAAGCCGGCTCCCGCAGGTGCCGATCCGGCGCTGGCGGAGACCCTCCGCGAGGGCTGGCGGCTGGCCAACGTCCTGCGCCAACGCCGTTTCAGACACGGCGCGCTGGATCTGGAAATGCCCGAAATCCGCGTCCTGCTCGACGAACACGGACACGCCACCCGCGTCGAGCCGGTCATCCACACCGCCAGTCACCAACTCGTCGAGGAATGCATGCTGGCCGCCAATGATGCCGTGGCGCGGGTGCTCCGGGAGCGGCAGAAACCCGCCATTCATCGCATTCACGAGGACCCCGATCCGTCACGCCTGATGGATTACACCGCAACCGCCAAACTCTACGGCTATCACCCCGGCGATCTAACCAACCGGGCGCAGCTCCAAAAACTCCTCGACGATTCCAAGGGCAGCCCCGAGGAGCATGTCATCAAACTCGGCCTGCTCAAAAGCCTCAAGCGGGCCGCCTACTCCGCCGAAGCCCTTGGCCACTACGGCCTGGCCAAGGGCGATTACTGCCATTTCACCAGCCCCATCCGCCGCTACGCCGATCTCATCGTCCACCGCGCCCTGCAGCCCTTGCTGGTCAATCCGCCCAATGCCCCAGACCGCACGCCGCCCGTTGCCGAAATGCGTGACATCTCCCGCCACCTCTCGGACACCGAACGCGTCTCCGCCGAGGCCGAGGGCGAGACCAAACAACTCAAGCTCTTAGAGTATCTCCAGCGGGTGGCCGCGTCGGATGATCCGCCGGTTTTCGACGGCCTCATCACCGAGGCCCGACCGATGGGCCTGATGGTGGAAATCCCCAGCCTGGGCGTGCGCGGCGTGGTCAAGCGCGAGGACCTGCCCGACGGCCGCTGGCGCTTCGAGGCCCACCGCATGGCCTGGGCATCCTTCGATGGCCGCACGATCCAAGCCGGCATGCGCGTCCCGTTGCGCGTCATGGCCATCGACACCGAGCGTCGCTTCGTCGATTTCACGCTGGCTGGCAAACCGACCACCGCCGTCAGGCTGGTGCCCCCGAGGCGCTCCGCAACCGTTTCCAAAAAGCACGACCAGCCCAAGCCGAAACCCGCCGCCACGGCCGGTCCTCCCCAGCACCGCAAACATGCCCACAAGGCCAAACACCGCAGACCCAAGTAGTCTGCACGGAAAGACAGCCACTCAGCGGTGACTCTGTCCGAACCCTGTCAATTGTTAGGCTAGAGGTAACTGGCCATGAGGAGGCGCAGGGCGTCGAGAGACTGCCTGTAGCAAGTCCGATTGGTGAGGTGAATGCGTATCCAGCGGATGAACTGTAGGCTCAGTTCAGTGTTCACAAGGTGTCAGATAAATAATTAAATTTTGCTTGCGGTTCGTCCGGCGGGGGGTACGCTTTGGCGGTTGTCGCTGCCACTGGTGTTGCTGGTGTCGCTGCTTCGATCATCAACCCCGATCATCAACCCCAATTTCAATACCACCATGAGACGTACACGCTGGCTGGCCCCGTGGAAGGATTCCGTTGAACGACCGGTGATCTATCACTGCATCACGCGGGTGGTGGAGCGCCGACTCGCGTTCGGGCAGGAGGAGAAGGAGCAATTCCGGACTTATCTGCGGATGTATGAGAATTTTTCGGGCTGCCGGGTGCTGTCGTACTGCCTGATGGGCAACCATGTGCATTTGCTGCTGGAGGTGCCGCCGATGGCGGTGGGAGGCTTGTCGGACGAGGAGTTGCTGCAGCGCCTGCGGGCCATCTACAACCAAGCGATGGTGGGGGTGGTGGCGCGGGAGTTGGCGGAAGTCCGGCAGAAAGTGAAGGCTGGACTGGCAGATGCGTCGTTGGTGAGGGAGCTTCATGAGCGTTACACGTATCGGATGCACGATCTTGGGGAGTTCATGAAAACGTTGCTGCTGCGGTTCAGTCGGTGGTTCAACACGAAGCACGAGCGGACGGGGGCGCTGTGGGAATCCCGCTTCAAGAGCGTGCTGGTGGAGGACGGGGTGGCATCGCGGACGATGGCGGCGTATATTGATCTCAACCCGGTGCGTGCGGGAATGGTGGAGGATCCGGCGGATTACCGGTGGAGCAGTTACGGCGAGGCAATGGGCGGCGGCGCGAAAGGCAATGGGAAGAAGGCGCGGGCAGGCTTGGTGCGGGCGCTCATGGCACACAAGGGCTACACTGCGGACGCTCGGCATTGGGCGGGTGAGGTGTCCAAGGACTACCGGATGATTTTGTTAGCGGAAGGCTCGGAAAGGTTGAAGGAAGTGAGCGGTGCCGAGGGCGGTATTGAGGTGAAAGTGGTCAGGAAAGGCATGAGGAAGGAAGTGGCGGAGGCGGAGTTGACCCGGCTTGAGCGGAGCCGCGATGTCGCGATGAGCAAGATGCTGCGGTGCCGGGTGAGGTATTTTTCGGATGGGGCGGTGCTCGGGAGTCGGGCCTTCGTGGATGAGGTGTTCAAGCAGTGCCGGAGTCGCTTTGGGCCGACACGCAAGAGCGGGGCGCGGAAGCTGCGGGGGAATGCCGCGGCGGCGGCCGGGGTGTTGTGGAGTGTTAGGGATTTGCAGAAGGGGATTGGGTGAGGATTTGGGTGATGTTACAACAACGCATCGTTACTGCTCAGGTAGCCTCCCGTGCCGGGAGGCCACCTGAGATGAATGGGCCACCTGACTGCCGCGCCCGCCGGGAACCACGAGACAGGGTTTGGGATCCGCTTGGGCCTACGGTTGGTTTTGCTCCTCCCACAGGAAGATGAGTTCGCGCAAGAGGTGCCCGTTGCAAAGGCCGTGCTTGCAGTCGTGTTTGAGGTAGGAACTCCAGAAGTCATGGATGGCGCGGCCTTGGAAGTTTGGCAGGATGCCCGCGGCATCCATGGCTTCGCTCCCGCGTCGCTGGTGGGCGAAATACCAGGTGAGACATTGGGTCGGGGCGGTGTGCAACCCGTGCAGCGAACCGACGGCACGCATGTCGGTTTCATCGAAGCCGACGACCTTGGACTTGGCCACCAGATCGCGGATGAACACCTCGACGGGTTCCAGTTTGGGCTCGGGCAGGTCGAACACCTGGCGGCGCTCGAGGCGGTCGGGTTGTTGGTTGGCCAGCGAACAACCGCAGCCCGTGCAGCGCCCGACGAGGTGGCGCACCGTATGGTCGGGCTGGTCCACCATGCGCAGGGTATGGCCCGGATGGCCGGGTCGGCCGCCAGTGGAGCGCTTGCCAGGCTGACGCAGGTTTTTGGGTTTGGGTTTGGATGTCCGTGACCGCCGCGTGGATACAGCGGTCGCGGTCGTTGCGGGTGCGCCTGCGGGTTTCACCGAGCCGCAGCCAGTTGGTTGCCCGGTAGCAGGTCCCCTTGAAACGGTCACGGTCCACGAAGGTCTCCAAGGCCTGCACCGGATGCCCGTATTTACGATCCCCCAGATAATGATAGTTGGTGAGCAGGGAGTTGAAGAGGCGCAAGTCAGCCGATCCCGGTGCGACGATGTTCACCGACAACGGCTGCAAGTTGCGCAACGCGCCGCTGATGGGATCGGTCGCATCAGCCACGGCCGCCATGAGCCGGTTGCGCTGCCCGTTGGGTGGGACCGCGACGCGGCGGCAGCAGGATGTGTCCGGCGCGTTCCAGCTTGAACAACAGCGTGCGAGCTGCCATGTCCTTGATCCGGCCTTGCGCGTTGCCTGCCTGTGCGTGCCGCACGCAGACAGGCGCCAGTCCCAGCGGTGGCAAAGTTCAACGCTGAGTCGCGAGCGGCACCACTCCGGGTGTTCGTCGAGGAGTCCCCGGATCAGACCAAGGTCCGCACCGTCCAACTCCCGCCCTTGCATTACCATAACACTCGTCACGGCACGCAAGGTGCAGCAGGTATCCCGATGAGTTCGGAAAAAAATCAATTTATTTTTCGCTGGCGCTCGTGGCCTGAAAATCTACTCTGCGGTCTAGGGTTGCCCCGTGGTGGGGCTACCTGAGTAGTAACTCGTAAAGAATGAAAATCCCTTTTCAGAGGACGCGTTGGAGTCTGGTGTCGGCAACGAAGGATCCGGCTACCGCAGCGAAGGCACTTGAGGAGCTCTGCAGTCTTTACTGGTACCCAGTTTACGCGTTCATCCGCCGGTCTGGTTGGCCCCCGGAGGATGCCAAGGACTGCACACAGGAGTTCTTCGTCCGGATTCTTGCGCGCGGGGATTTCGTCAAGGCGGATCCGGCCCTAGGCAAGTTGCGCTCGTATCTGCTTGGCGCGGTCAGGCATCACATGGCCAAAGAGCTGGAGAAAACGCGTGCCCTGAAGCGAGGCGGAGGAGCGGTGTTCCAATCGATCGAAGAGGCTCAGGCCGAGGAGCGGTACGCCCTTGAACCGGTCGATGAGGTGACCCCTGTCACGCTCTACGAACGCCGGTGGGCCCTGACCATTCTGGAAAATGCCGTGCAGGCGTTGCGTGCCAGTTACGAACGGCGCGACAGACTGGACGAGTTTCTGGTGCTACGTCCGTTCCTGTCGTGGAACTCAGGCGAGGACTATGCCAGCGCGGCGGCTGCCCTAAAACGCAGTCCCGGTGCCGTCAATGTGGCGGTGTTCCGGCTGCGGCAGCGCTTTCGAGACGCCCTGATCGAGCAAATCTCCCACACCTTGTCTGACGAGAGCGAGATTCAAGAGGAGCTTCGGTTCCTCTGCGAGGTTGTTTCACGAGGAGTGTAATAATGCCGGTCCATTCCGGCAGTAAGGGATGAACCATGAATAATCAACAAACCGAGTTTGGAAACCCATCACTGGCGGCATCTTCGCAGCACTGCCCAGTCTGTCGCGCATTTATCCCGCCGGATGTTCCAGAGGGGATTTGTACCGCCTGCCTCGCCGCGCGCGTTTTGGCAGAAGAGGCGAAGCCCTTTGGGCGCATGCCCCATGGGTTCGTTACCCCCAGCGTTGCGGAACTCAACCGGGTGCTGCATGGCTACGAGGCGCTCAAGTTCATCGGCGCGGGGGGGATGGGTGCCGTTTACCAAGCCCAGCAGGTCCAGCTCGAGCGCATCGTTGCTCTTAAGCTCCTGCCGGTGGCCCCGGGGGGCGCCGATCCCGAGTTTGCCGAACGGTTTCGGCGCGAGGCACTGGCGATGGCTCGGCTCAACCACCCGAACATTGTGACGGTCCACGACTTCGGTGAGACCACCGATGGGCGCTTTTTCCTAGTCATGGAGTTCGTCGAAGGAACCAACCTCGAACACCTGATCCGCTCCGGCCAGGTTACCCCGGCGCAGGCGCTGGCGATCATCCCGCAGATCTGCGAGGGACTCCAAAACGCCCACGCCAGCGGGATCGTCCACCGCGACATCAAGCCAGCGAACATCCTGATCGACACCCGGGGCACGGTCAAGATCACCGATTTTGGACTGGCCAAGATCCTCGACGGCGAGCGGTCCGGATATTATACGCTTACCCTCGACGAGCGGACCCTGGGCACCTTCGATTATATGGCCCCCGAACAGATGGCGTTCGGTGGCGAGGTGGACCACCGTGCAGACATCTACTCGCTCGGGGTCGTGTTTTACGAACTGCTTACGGGACAACTTCCCAGAGGTGTCTTTGATCCGCCGTCCCGCAAGGTGTCGATCGACATCCGGCTTGATGAAATCGTCCTGCGCGCCATGCAGTCCGAGCCTTCGAAACGCTTCCAGCGGATCGCCGAGATCAAGACCCGCGTCGAGGAGATTTCCGGAGTTGTGAGCCTTCCCTCGGCGCGGGCTGCGGCTCCAAAGCTGTCCAGGGTGCCACTGGAGCCGGGGCACGCCCCAGTTCCCGGATCCCCCCTCGTGCTGGTCGTCTTGCGCTTTGTCAGCCAGGCCTGTCGAAAGAAGCCCGTCGTCATCGGTGGCCTGGTCGCCGTGCTGGTGATCGCCGGAGTGCTTGTCGGCATCTGGGTGCCGGGTGGGAACCCACCCCCCGGCGCTCCGGTGGCGGTCGCTAAGGTGCCCATTATCCTGCAATGCAATCTGCTGGCACAGCGGCAGCAGGCCGATGGCAAGATCGAAGCGTTTCCGATTGTCGATGGCGCCACCTTGCTCTCGGACGACCAGTTCCGGGTTTTCGCCGAGACCGACTCCGATTGCCACCTCTATGTGATCAATGTGGACGGGACCGGGCGGGCGGCCCGATTGTATCCCGACACGCAGGCGGCCCAATCGAGCCGGGTCGAGGCGGGACAGCCCGTCACCCTGCCCGACAACCGGGCCAAATGGTTCCAGTTGGATGCCCAACCGGGAACGGAGACAGTTTACCTGATCGCTTCAGGAGAGCCCGTTCCCGAACTGGAAGACCTCGCGGTGTCGACCGCTGCCGACAACTTGATCGGGATGCTTGATGATTGGCCGCGTGGCATCGTTCAGGCGGCTGGCTACGGGTCGTCCCACCAGACGGTGTTGTCCTCGGGGGCCACCAAGGAAGTGCCGTTGAACAGGATTCTAGCCGTCGGGGGCAACTGTGTCGTGCGGTTCACCTTCAAACATGCCGACATGCGACAACCGGCAAACGAAAACCAGCGACCGGAACAGCAATGAAATGTTCATGAGATCGCCGAGAATACGCCCCGTCGTCATTGCCGGCCTGCTGGCGGCTTTGGCCACCAATGGCAGCGCCCAGAGCGTTGGGGAACTCGACGCCCGACTTGAGCAACTCTGCAAGCAAGGCGAGTATGGACAAGCCATTCCGATCGCTCGGCAAGCAGTGGAGTTGCGGAAGGTCCGGGCCAAGGAACAACCCACCGAATACGCCGCCAGCCTCGATAAACTGGCAGGGTTGTACAAAGCGATGGGCGCGTATGAAAAAGCCGGGCCCTTGTTCCAGCAGGCCATCGGGATATGGGCCAGGGTGAAGGGTAACGAGCACCCCTCTTACGCCACCAGCCTCAACAACCTGGCGGTGTTGTATCAAGAGCTGGGCGAGTTCGAGAAAGCCGAGCCCTTGTATCAGCAGGCCATCGAGATCCGGGTCAAGGTGTTGGGCAAAATGCACCGCGACTACGCCACCAGTCTCAACAACCTGGCGGCGTTGTATTACTCGATGGGAGCGTTTGAAAAAGCCGAGCCCTTGTATCTCGAGGCCAAGGAAATCTGGGCCGTGGTGGAGGGCGTGAACCCCAGGGATTATGCCGCCAGTCTCAACAACCTGGCCGCGTTGTATGAGGCGCTGGGAGCGTTTGAAAAAGCCGAACCCTTGTATCTTCAGGCCCAGGAGATCTGGGCTCGGGTGTTGGGAAAAGAGCATCCCGACTACGCCACCAGCCTGAACAATCTGGGAATGTTGTATCAAGCGATGGACGCCCATGAGAAAGCCGAGCCCTTGCTGCTGCAGGCCATGGAGATCCGGGCCGCGGCGTTGGGGGAAGACCATCCCAATTACGCTGCCAGCCTCAACAACCTGGCGATGTTGTATCAAGCGATGGGTGCCGTTGATAAAGCTGAGTTGCTGCTGTTGCGGGCCATGGAAATTCAGGCTGGGGCGTTGGGTAAGGACCATCCCGATTACGCTGCCAGCCTCCAAAACCTGGCTTATTTGTACGTCGCGATGGGGGCGGCGGATTGCGCGGTGCCGCTGGCGCGGGAGCTTACCGAGATTCAGCGCGGTTTGCTCGCCCGCGTTTTCGGGTCGTTCCCGGAAAAGGACCGGGAGGCCTACCTGCGCTCGCTGGCTATCCATGGCTTGCCCTGTGCCCTCGAAAACGGCCCGCTTGCGGCAGCGTCCGCACTTGCTTTCAAAGGAGCGGTTTGCGCCAGCCTGCTGGAGGAACGGTGCCTGCTCCAGGCCGCGGCCAACCCCGACGCGGAGGCGTTGGTGACCGATATCGAAGCTTTGCGCCGGCGCTTCCATCGCGCCACGCTGGAAGGTAACAAAGCGGAGATGGAGCGGCTGTGGGACCAGATTGAGACGGTGGAAAAGCAACTGGCCCACTTCGTCACCGGCCTGGGTGCCGCAAGGCGGTCCCTCAAAACGCAGACGGCCGATGTGCAGGAGGCGCTCCCTGCCCACACCGCGCTGGTGGAGATCATGCGCTACAAGCGTCCGGTTTATGAGGGGAAAAAGAAGGCAGGGGTGGAACAGCGTTACGGCGCGGTGGTGATTCGGCACACCGGGGAACCGGTCTTCGTCAGGCTGGCCTTGGCCTCGGAGATCGATGATTCCGTGGAGCGCTTCAGGGGCTTGGTGGGCGCCAAAACCGGCGCCGGTGACGACGCCGCTTGCCAGGCCGTGGCCCGCGAACTCTATCAACTCCTCCTGGCCCCGCTGGAAGCCGCCCTGGGCGATGCCGCTACGCTTGTCCTCAGCCCCGACAGCCAGCTTCATTTCCTCAGCTTCGAGCCCTTGCTTGACGCCGCGGGCAAAATGGCCTGCGAAAAATGGCAAATCCGGATGATCGACACCGGGCGTGATCTGCTCGAGCAGCCCGGGCCGGCCGGTGACCGCAAGCACGCCCTGCTGCTGGGCGATCCGGCGTTTGGGGGAGAGGCGCTTGCCAATGGCAAAGTTGCGCACAATCGCGGGATCTTCGTGGCGGAGGGGATGTGGTTCCCGCCGCTGCCCGGGACCCGGGCGGAGGTGGCCGAGGTGAAGCAGATTCTCGAGAATTCGCACTGGGAGACGCAAACGCTGGTGGGCGAGGAGGCGGGCGAGAGCGTCTTGCGGAACCGGATCCACGGCCAGGGCCTGGTGCATCTCGCAACCCACGGCTTCTTCTTCAATCAGCTTGCGGAGGGCCGGGAGGGGGCCCTTGCCGCCGGGCACCCCGGAGTTCAGGAACGGCCAGCGAAGCCGGCTCAGGGTCCGATGGACCGCAGCGGCTTGGCCTTGGCGGGGGCCAACCGGACGCTGCTGGCCCGGCAAAAAGGCGAGATCCGCGAACCAAGCGACGACGGCATGCTGACCGCCGCCGAAGTGGTGGTCCTCGACCTCGCCGGCACCCAACTCGTCGTGTTGAGTGCCTGCGAAACGGCCAAGGGCAAGGCGCTGGATGGTGAGGGGATTTACGGCTTGCGCCGAGCCCTGAAGTTGGCCGGGGCCGACACCGTCGTGATGACCCTCTGGCCAGTCTCGGACGCTTATACCGCCGGGTTCATGCAGGACTTCTATCGGCGTTACCTTGCCGCCGGCCGGCACCCTGCAGTCGCCTTGGCCGAGACCAAGAAGGAACACCTGCAGAAGTTGAAGCAGGCATCCGGTTTTCGGCGAGCCGTCCAACTTGTCTGCCCCTTCATCGCCACCGGCAGGGGCGTCGCCGCCGTCGAGTAAGTAACGCGCAGGCCAGAGAAATTTCCCTAGCGAGGCTTCGCCTCAGACCCAAGACTGCAAGACCCAAGACTTCAAGACCCAAGACCCAAGACCCAAGACAAGAACTCGATCTAACCTAAATGGGAAAATGGAGAACAGCATAGCGGCCAATTTTGACACGGATTGCACGGATTTAACGGATTTAACGGATTTAACAGACAATATAACTGTATTCTAACGGACAAGTTGATCACCCAATAGGCTAGCCGTCAAATATTCACAACTCTTTCATAATCCGTTAAATCCGTGTAATCCGGTGCGCCAGGCCAAGACTGGCTTCTCTATTGATCTGAAATGTGATCAACATGTCAAATAAGTGTCCAACAGGTAGCCAATCCGGCGCTGAAAGGAGTAATCCCCAAGGCGAAGCCCGGTGCGGCGAACCGGCGAGCCGTAATGCAAGTGAACTCGATTC
>JAPLUI010000482.1 GCA_026397725.1 Verrucomicrobiota bacterium
CGACGGGGCCACCAACCTCGCCGAGTTCGCGTTCAACGGCGATCCGCGCAATGGGGCCAGCAGCGGCATGTTTGACCATCACCCGGCCGCTGGCGGCGACGGCGACCTGACCCCGGAACTGACCTTCACCTGTGCCGCACGCCGCGGTGCGGTGTTCTCACCCAACGCCGATAGCGCCCAAATGTCGCTGCTCATCGACGGGCTGGTCTATACCGTCGAGGGCAGCCGCTCCTTGGCCGGTCCATGGGATGGCACCGTCAATCATCAGGGCACCTCCGACACCGCGCCCGCCGGCAGCGGCCTGCCCGATCTAACCGGAACCGGCTGGCAATACCACCACTTCTCCGCCTTCAGCGGCCTGCCGGGCAGCGGCTTCCTCCGTGCGGCAGTGGCCAAACCCTGACGGCCGTTCGGCGGTCTGACCAGCGGACTGCGGCAGCCCGCTGCCGCTGTTAGCCGCCGCCAGCCTGCTGGCGAGGGTGGACTCCCCGTTCTCACCATCCCGCTCCATGGAATGCCGCAGCAGCCCGTGGACTGCGGCAGCCCGCTGCCGCTGTTAGCCCCCGCCAGCCTGCTGGCGAGGGTGAACTCACTGTCGCTCACCACCCGCTCCCAGGAATGCCGCAGCAGGCTGCGGGCATCACAGCGGCAGCAGGCTGCCGCATTCAGATAGATCACCCGTCAGTGGACCGCAAATCAACCGACTCGGCGGCACTCCGGGCCGCTCCCGGCGGTGGCAGAACTTCCGGGAAACCCATCTCACCCTGCAGCACGGATATCTTGCCAGGCTCAACCACGTCCATCAGAACCCGGTGCATCATCGGCTGGTGCCCGTGGCCTCCCAGTGGCCATGGTGCAGTGCGGCAGCGTTCGAACGTGCGGTGAGTTCGGCGTGGCTGAAGACGCTCGCGAGTTTCCGTTACGATCAAATTGCCCAAGCTGACGGGGAGTGACAACGTGGTGACGGACCGTTCACGGACTTTCGCAAAATAGACACTGATTTCGCGAAATGGTCATTGCCCAATCAAAGGTGAGTGGCCATCCTCCGGACGCTATCACGTCAACCGGTCCACGTATCCGGCACGGCTGTCGTGCTTGGCACCTCCCCGGCTCCCATCATCAAACCAACCAACATCCATCCCCCGCATACACCCCACTGCATCCCGCTAACCGTCTCCAAGCCAGTTACCAACCACCGAGAATCCAACCACATGAAATCAGCAATTCCAAACTCCAATCCATCCCGTCGCTGGCCTCGTGCCATCATCCGGCAGGCCTGCGGCCTGTTGACCTTCCTCGCCTTGCTGCTTTGCCCTCCGTCCGTCTGGGCGGCGGCGAGAACGGCAAGTGTGTCAGGCAACTGGAGCAGCACCGCCACCTGGGGCGGAAACCCTGTGCCGGCTGCCGCCGACACCGTTACCATCAACCAAGGCGTAAACGTCACTGTGGATACCGCTGCGGTCTGTACTTCGCTGACTTGGACGGCTATTGGTTTAGACACCACGCTGACGATCAGCGGAGCCAACACGCTAAGTGTCAGTGGAAACATCACCATGCCCAGGCCGGCCGCCGGATTTAATCTCACCATGGCCATCGGGGCTGGCACGGTTACTTGCGGCTCGCTGACCATGAGTGCCACGACACCCACGACCGCTGCACGCCGGGATATCATCACCATTTCAACGGGGACCCTGAATGTTTCGGGAGTCGTCACCTGCGGCACGACTGCCTGCGAGATCACCTTTTCAGACGCAGGCTCGCTGAACCTGGGATTTGTAGGAACGGTCTTTACAAGCAAGTTGACCTTTACGCCTGCCACGAGCACGGTCACCTACAACGGTGCTGGAAACCAAATCATTGGCGCATTCACCTACAACAACCTGGTCTTCTCCGGCAGCGGCGTGAAGTCCATGGCCACGGGCACTGTGGTTTTCGGCAACCAGAGCATTGCACCCACGGGAACCGCCACCGCCAGCGTGGGCGCTGGTCTTAACCTCTTGGTCAACAGCCTGACCCTTGGCGGCACGCCGCAGAGTTCCGGTACTTGGGGTTCGACAAGTTCCACTGCCACCAACAAGAACGACACCTACTTTGCCGCAACGACTGGCTATCTGACCGTGGGGCAGGTAACAATCACGGCCTCCGCCGACACCGGCGGTTCGATCAGCCCGAGTGGCGCGGTCGCTGTGACCCTGGGCACCAACCAGACGTTTACCCTCACTCCCGATTCGGGCAATGTCGTGTTGGACGTCCTGGTGGACGGAGTGTCCGTTGGCGCGCCCACCAGCTACACGTTCCCCACGGTGATTGCCGGGCATACGATTGTGGCCTCCTTTACCGCGAGCAGTGCGGCAATTCCGCAAGAAGCAGCCCTGCTGTTTGGGTTGAAGACCGACACCTTGCCGGCCAGCGGCAACACCGGCAATTGGACGGCTTACGCTCCCGCCGGTGGAGTATTCAACACCATCGGCACGCCCACGGTGGACAACGTCGGCACCTCTCCGGTAAAGTGGGAGAAGAACGTTGCCTATGGGATGGGTTTCTACAACACCTGGGCGTGGACCGAACCTGTGGCTGTTAGTGGTGTCAGTGCGGTGGCGGCGGTAAAGCCGGTGCGCATATCGTCGAACCTTCGCGGATGGACCCCCATTATTGACGTTCTCTTCGGCGCGTTCAGGTTGGGTGTCCTTAACAACACCGGCGTGGTGATCCTCACGCGCTCGATTCCCGCTGGCACCCAAACGCAAGTAAGCTCCACCTATACCATACCCGATGGCCAGACGACCATCCTGAGCGCGGTTGTCCAGAGTGATGGCTCGTATAAGGTCTATGCTAACGGTTTGTTGATCATGAGTGGCGGGGCTCTCACTGGAGGCGTCACGTCGCTCAAGTCAGACAATAATGTCAGACGGCTGGTCTGCATCGGGACCTCGCAAGATGACACGTCGGCCACTCTCAATGGCGACATCGGCGACGTTTACATGTGGACGTTGCCTCTGTCCACTGCCGAGCGCGCAGTGATCGAGAACAACCTGATGGCCAAGTTCCATGCCGGCCCCAGCTATCCATCCCAAACCATCACCGCCTCGACCACCGGCGGCGGCGGCACGCTTACCCCGAGTGGCGCGGTGGCCGTCCCGTATGAGGCGGACCAGACCTTCACCATCACCAAGAACTACGGCTATTCCGCTGATGTCGCTGTCGATTCTGTCTCCCAGGGCGATATCGCCACCTACACGTTCAACGACGTGGCGGCCGCTCACACAATCGCAGTCACCTACTCGGCTATACCCACCCGCACGATTTCGGGTCATGTGAGCGCGGCAGTCGACGGCGGCGCGACCATCTCGGTCAAGCCTGCGGCCGATTCCCTCCCGGTCCAGCAAACGACCACGGATGGGTCCGGCAACTATTCCATGACAGTCCCGACCGGGGCGTACTATATCTGCGCCTCGCAGACCGGTTACCTGATCTCCGCCAACACCGTGTGCAATGCGACCGGCGACCAGACGATCGACTTCGCCCTGACCCAGAGGCTCCACCTCAATGGCGTGGCGCGAAACATACCGAAAATGGAGAACCTGCTGTTTGCCTCTGACGCCAATGACCTGGGGGCGGTGGGCACTTCGGGCAACTGGCCGCTGCTTTACAGCACGTTCCCGGGGATTTCACAGCTCACCGCCATTGCGTCTCCTCTGGTGACCAAGGTGCGCGGCCTGAAATATGACAACAACTCGCGCGTGGACTTCGACGGCTACCTGTTGAACTCGGCGGCTCAGAACACATCGATTCCGGTCAACGGGGTGACGATCGTCACCTTGGTGAAGCCGGTGCGAAACACTACGGGGGATGGCTGGAACAATGTCGTCGACGTCTTCTACAGCAACCTCAGGCTGATCGTATTTAATAATACAGGCCAAGTCCGCGTTACCCGCAACAACGTTGATTTCACCAGCGTGAACGACGCGGCGCACACGATTCCCGACGGCCAGATCACCATCCTGACCTTGGTGCTTGACGCTAACGGCACGTTCAATTGCTACGCGAGCGCCTGGAATAACACGACCAAGGTGTTCGGAGCGCCCGCCCTCATGGTGAGCACCGCGACCGGGAGCACCTTCCCGGCCCTGGTTCCCGCCCAGAGTGGCCCCGAAGATTTCCGCAAGTATATCAGTGTCGGCAGGAACGCTCCGGATGGCTGGACCACCTTCAACGGCTACATCGGCGACGTGTTCTTCTACAAGACCGCGCTTTCTTCTACGGACCAGACGACGTTGCAAGCCGATCTTCAAACCAAGATGAACAGCATCGCCACTTGGAACATCACCGCGACGGCCGGTTCCAACGGTACTATCAGCCCGGCGGGTGTGACTGCGGTGGGGGACGGTGACAACCAGACCTACACCATCACCCCGGCATTTGGCTATGATGTCTCCGACGTGGTGGTGGATGGTGCAACTCAGGGAGGGGTCACCACCTACACCTTCAACGCGGTGAATACGACGCACACGATTGACGCCGCGTTCGTGGCCAAACCGACCTATGCGATATCGGGCCAGGTGACCGACGGCACCAATCCGATTGCGGGTGCCAAGGTTTATGTGGCCATGAGCGCGAACGCCTCATACAGCCCGAATTACACTCTGACCACGGATGCGTCAGGGAACTTCAGCGTGAACCTTATCAATGCCACATGGTATGTGTGCTCATCGGCGACCGGCTTCACCACCTCTTCCGACACCACTGTGACTGTCAGCGGCGCGGCACAATCGGGAATCAACTTTGCCTTGGCTGCCAGCGGCAAGAACATCCCGCAAATGGACCAACTCCTGTTCGCGGCTTACGGTTCCAATTTGACCGCCAACGGTGCCACCACCAACGCCTGGCCGCTTGAACATCCGAAGGGCCGGACTGCCACGATTATCGGCACCCCGACGCTTGCGACCGTGGATGGCCTGCAGTGGGAAAAGAACCGTTATGCCAGCGGAGACGGCTACACAGTCGGCCAGTATTCGGCGGCGATGCCGATCAACGGCCTCACTGCGACCGCAGTGGTTCAGCCGGAAGTTGCGTCAACCAACGGCAACAACTGGTCGTCGGTGATCGACGTGATGTACAACCGCTTCATTCTGTGTGTGCGCGGCACGGACGGCATGATCCGGATCTGCCGCAACGGTGAATGGCAAAATGGTCCCACGATACCCAATGCCCAGAAGACGGTGTTGACCGCGGTGGTGCAAGCGGATGGCAAGTATCAGGTGTTTGCCAATGGTATCAAGGTGATGGATATCACGACCACCAGTGCCATGGCCGTGCTGGACCCGTATTGGAACGCCGGTGGCCTTGGTTACTGGAGCTACATCACGGTGGGTCGGAACTCCCCCGACGGTTGGACGACTTACGCGGGCAACATTGGCGCCGCGATGCTGTGGAAGACAGCCCTGGCGTCGGGTGACCGCGTCGCGATTGAAACCGAACTCGGCAACACCTTCGGTATCGTGATGCCGGTCTATCATAACATCACGGTCTCGACCGGAGCTGGCGGCACCATCAGCCCGGCCGGCAATCAATCCGTGGTGGACGGTTCCAACCTGACCTTCACCATCACGCCGAGCCTCGGCTATCGGATTCTTGATGTCACCGTGGACAGTGTGTCCCAGGGAGCGGTGGCCAGTCTTCCTCTCACCAATATCACTGCTGGCCATGCGGTGGCCGTCACGTTTGCGGTGGTGCCACAGTATGCGGTCTCCGGCAAGGTTGTCGACAAGATGACCAGTGCGGCCATCAGCGGGGCCAGCGTGTATTTCTCACCGACACCGAATGCGAAAACGACCCCGGTTTATACCGCGACGACCGATGGCTCCGGCAACTTCACCCAAGTGGTCTATGAGGGGTCATACTACGTGGCCTCCGATGCGGCCAACTATTACACCTCGGCTGACAGTTTGGTCAACGTTGCCGCAGACACAAGCGGTGTTGATTTGACGCTGATCCCCATGACCCGGAATTTCCCGCGAACCTCCGACCTCTTGTTCTCGGTGGTCACGGACACGCTACCCTCCAGCGGTGCGACCGGTCCCTGGGCCAGTTATCTGCCGGCGGGCCAGAATTACACCACCATTGCCACGCCCACGGCAGAGGTCATCGACGGAGTCAAATGGGAAAAGAACCTGCGTAGTGACTCGATCGCCGGTGCCAACTGTGGTTACACGGTCGGAACGTACACTTCCGACATCCCGGTCAATGGGGTCACGATTGTCGCGGCCGTGAAACCGGCCTACAACAGTCCGCCGATCGGTGGCGAGTTCCGGGGTGAGATCGTGGACATCTTCTACAGCGATTTGTTCCTGTGTGTTGCCCACAATGATGGACAGGTGTGGGTCTGCAACAGGGGATATGAGGATATCCCCACAGGCTACTATATTCCTGACGGCCAGAAGACCATTCTCAGCGTGGTGGTCCAACCAACAGGCGAACTGGCGTTGTATGCGAACGGGGTTCCAAAGTGGACGCGCTCCAGCGGAGTGGACTACACCTATCTGCATCCCACAGGGTTCACGAACATCAATATCGGACGCAACGGTCCCGACGGATGGTCCGCATTCAACGGCAATATCGGCGATGTGCTCGTTTACAAGGTTGCGTTGAGTTCCAGCGAGCGCAAACAGTTGGAAAACGATGTCGCCGCGAAGTTTGGCATCACCATGCCGGTGCTCCACACCATCACCGCCAGCGCCGGTGCCAACGGCACGATCAACCCGAACGGTGACCGGGATGTTGTGGAAGGCCAGAATCAGACCTTCACCATCTCCCCGACCGCAGGCTATGCCGTGGCGGACGTGCTGGTCGATAGCGTGTCGCAGGGAGCCTTGACCAGTTACACCTTCTACGGGGTGAACGCTGCCCACACGATCGCCGCGACGTTTGTGTTGACAGACCTGTTCGTGTCATGGATCAACACCAACTACCCGGGCCTGTCCGACAAGACGCCCACCGGCGATCCGGACGGCGACAGGATGAGCAACCAGCAGGAATTCGCCTTCGGACTCGATCCCAGCCTCGGCACCTCGGTCAACCCGATCACCGCGCAGCTCGACAGGGCCACCGGCAAGTTCAGCTACACCCAGCGGGTGGGCACCGGTCTCGCCTACAGCTATGAGTACTCGAACACCATGGCAGACGGCGATTGGCACCCCTTCACTCCCGCTTCCACGTCCTCGGACAGCGGAACTCCGGTGGCAGTGATCACGGTCGAGGTTCCCGGCGACCTGCTGCTCGCCAATCCCAGCCTGTTCGTGCGCGTGGTGGCGCAGTGAGGCACTGAAGAGATGACGGATTGCGGATCGCAGATGGAGGATGAATGAAGATCCTCCACGCTCCGCAATCCACCATCCGAAGCAGCCACTGATAACTGATAACTATAACTGAGAACTGATAACTGATAGCTTCGCCTGCGGGCAGGCAGGCAGGATTTCCGGAGTGAATGGATTTTCTCCCGGAATGCAGGGGCCGCCGATCGGAGGATCGGCGGCCCTATTTTGGGTTAGGAGCCGTAACCAAACATACATGGCGTTAGAAGTTTGATCATTCAGAAATTAGGTAAAATGATGGAGGGTAAAATGATGGAAGAAAA
>JAPLUI010000296.1 GCA_026397725.1 Verrucomicrobiota bacterium
CACGCTGGTGCCACTGCTGTCCCGGGTGGCGATATACCAAGATGTGCCGACGGGGAGCGTTGTAGCGGCGGTCTGTGACCGTCGCTGCCAAGGCGCGGTCATGGGCGGAGGTCGCGGTGAGCCGTGATGGCGCTTCGCGCGGATCATTGGCAACGACGCTCACAGAGCGCCGCTACAATTCACTCATGCGCCACGATCCTACGGTGCGGTGGCGCGGGCTTGGAGGGTGACAAAGCCGGGGGCCAGCGTGGTGCTGACCCGCCAGGTCGAGAGCACGCTGGTGCCGCCGCTGTCCAGCGTGGCGTTCACCGTGGTGGCGGGGATGCTGAATTTGTTAGCGATGCGGACGGCCACGACTGCCCCGGCAGTAGCGAAGTTGCGAGTTTCTAACACGATGGTGACCGGTGTGTTCTTTTGGATCGCAATGTCGGCAGAGTTAATCAGTGGAGCCGTGGGATCAGCCGGCGCTGCCGTACCGTCCACACTCACGATCTTGACGGTCGGGGAGTTGTTGGATTGAAAGATGGTAGGCGCGGTGCCGGGCGCGACGGCGATGGTGATAGGATTGCTCAAGACGGTAGGACTCAGTGTATTCGCCTCGATCCGTGTGCGACCCGTAGCAGCTGCATCGAGGGACCCCGTTCCTGTAACGTGGTTGGCGATCAATTTTACTGCACCACCGCTCCCTGAATAGACATAGACGCTTCCCCCTGTATCGAAAAGCGCGGTAATACGTCCCATTAATTCGATAGTTCCCGGTGCCGCGATCAAGATTGCACCGCCGCCACCGGCACCTGAGTAAGGAAGGGGAGCCGAATTCCCTTGGCCCCCAGATCCGCCGATGAGCGGGAGAATCTGAGGATTTCCATACGTGGTATTGTAGACGCCAGCACCACCTCCACCTAGACCAAGACCTGCACCCCAACCTGCCTGCCCGCTCGCAGCACCACGGAAACCACCGGGACCCGGCTCGCTTGGATAGATCGCCTCCGTTCCACCCACACCAGATTTTCCATTCACGCTCACCGTCCCCGCGATGGTCACCCCGCCCTGCACCAGCCACACCACGGGTGCGTGGCTCGGGTGGTTTTTGAAGGTGACGGTGACGCCGGCGGGGATGTTGACGGAGGCGTACTTGAAGACGATGGCCCATTTGGTGGCGTCGTAGATGCCTTTGCCGGTATTGGCGGTGTTGTCATCGGTCCAGGTGCCGGTGACGGCTTGCGAGAGATCAACCTCGATGTTGGCGGCCGGGCTGAACGTGCCGTCGGAACCATCGCTGGGGATGATGAGTTGGGCGAAGGCGGAGCTGACGCCGCCGAGCAGGGCGAGGGTGGTGAGCAGGGATTTCATGGTCGTTGTTTTGGGGGTTGAGATTAGGGTTCGGTGTTGAGGACGCTGACTTCGCGGGAGATGGCTTCGACGCCCGCCGAGGGTTGGCCGAAATTGAAGGTGCTGACTTCCCGCGAATAGACCTCGGCGATGCTGCTGGTGGGCGGACCTTCGCCGTTGAAGACACTCACCTCTTGGGAGATGGCATCCACGCTATGTACCTCTCCGGGCGGGACGTCGAAATTGAAGATGCTGACCTCGCGCGAATAGACCTCGGCAAGGTTGCTGGTGGGCGGACCTTCGCCGTTGAAGACGCTGAGTTCGGGGGAAATCGCCTCCACCCCCTGCACGGGCGGGACGTCGAAGTTGAAGATACTGACCTCGTGCGATATGGCCTCGTGGGCTGCGGTGGGTTCGCCGAAATTGAAGATGCTGGCCTCGCGGGAAATCGCTTCCTTCAGGGCGAGGATGCCGCGCTTCCAGCGGTAATAGTCGAGGTTGTTCCGCCCGCCGGCATCGGGCTCGGGGCTGGCGAGGAAGGCGTCGTTCGGGTCGAGCGGATTGAGGTAGGGATGCTGGAGTTCCCAGACGTCGTCCAGGTAGTCGTTGTCCTGGTCTTCCGGTTCGGCGACGCTGATGCCCCGGCCGCGGAAGAACGCCTGGAACTCGTCCGCCGCCGGCGTGTAGCCGAAGGTCGGGCCGGGGCTGCCCAAGGACAGTTGCCGGATGGAGAAGTGCCGCAGGTCATTCGAGTGCTGGAAGCCGTAGTAGAACTTCGGATCCGTCGGCAGCGTGAGCCGGTATTCCGAGCCGACCTTGGTGAAGGTGTAGGGGATCGACTCAGCACCTAACAGTGAGGAGGAGCAGAGCAGAGCAGAGCAGAGCAGAGCAGAGCAGAGCAGCCTGGCTCAATCCGGCCACGAATCCGCAGAAAACGCTTCCGGGATTGCGGTGGCAGTTCATGGGTTGGTGCTGGATTGGAAAGGTGGCTTGAGGCGGGTTATGGTAACCTGCGTTCCCTTGCGCGGACCGCGCTGGCACGGCGACGTTTTCAGAAAACAGCGGGCGGGCAAGACAAAAGATGAAAAATGATGAAAATAGATCGAAGCCGCCCCGAGGGTGAGCGGCAGCTCCTACCGGATCGAGGGTTCCATGGCTCCCAAGGGTGGGTTGGTGCGGAATTGAACCGGCCCAAAGAACCCCGCCGTCGGAAAAATCACGCGCCTCGAAGATTTTCCTCGAAGATTTTCCTTGGCAAACGGAGCTGGGAGGCTATCCTTCCGCATCAAGAGTTTTCCGATGAGCCTGACGCCAACCCCGCAAGCAATTTCCCAGCACAAGTACCACCCCGCAAAGCAATTTCCTTGGCAACCACCCATTTCCTGACAACAACCAATCTACTGACAATCATGAAATCACGAGGCCCTCAATCCAAATTCCCCAGTCAACCCTTGCGCAGCACGCTTGCCATCTTGTGGGTGGCTTCACTCGCAGCAGGCTCGTCCGTAACGCGCGGACAGGATGCCCAGGCACCGGTGCCGACCACGACGACCACCACGACGACGGAGGCGGCATGGCGGCTTCCGGACGATCAATTGGATTCTCTGGTTGCGCCGATCGCGCTTTATCCCGATCCGCTGCTGAGCCAGACGCTGGTGGCATCGACCTACCCGCTGGAGCTGATCCAGCTTCAGCAGTGGCTGGAGAAGAACAAGAGTCTGAAGGGCAAGGCACTGTTGGATGCCGTGCAGAAACAGAAATGGGATCCCAGCATTCAGGCCATGGTCGCGGTGCCGGAAGTGGTGCAGCGCCTGGCGGGCAATATTCAATGGACGACGGAACTGGGCAACGCGTTCCTGGCCCAGCAGGATGATGTGTTTGCCGCGATCCAGCGCATGCGCGTGAAGGCGCAGGGGACGGGAGAATTGGTGACCACCGAGCAACAGACGGTGGGGACCGAGGTCGTCGATGGCGGCAGACAGGTGGTCGTGATTGAGCAAGCCAAACCGGAGGTGATTTACGTCCCCTCATACGATCCGCTGGTGGTTTATGGTGCGCCCGTTTATCCTTATCCGTCCTATGGCTATCCGGGATACCTGCCGGGAAGGGGGCTGGCGTTTGGGGCCGGACTCGCCTTGGGCGCCGCTTGGGGCGGTGGCTGGGGCTACCATTGTGGATGGGGCGGCGGCGGCAGCGTCAATGTCAGCTACAACAACAGTTATGTAAACAATTCCACTAAGATCAATAATGTCAACCGGGGCCAGCAGGGAGGCCAGTGGCAGCACCAGCCGGCACATCGTGGTGGTGCCCCCTATGGACCTGGTGGTATCGGGGGTGTTGGCGGAGGGACCCGACCCGGGGGAGTTGGCGGAGCGGGACGACCTGGTGGGATTGGTGGAGTTGGGGGGATTGGCGGAGCGGGGACCAAGCCTGGTGGGGTTGGCGGAGTTGGGGGGATTGGCGGCGCGGGGACCAAGCCCGGTGGGGTTGGCGGAGTCGGGGGGATTGGCGGTGCGGGAACCAAGCCCGGTGGGGTTGGCGGAGTCGGGGGGATTGGCGGAGCGGGAACCAAGCCTGGTGGTGTTGGCGGTGCGGGAACCAAGCCCGGTGGGGTTGGCGGGGCAGGAACCAAGCCCGGTGGGATTGGTGGAGCAGGAACCAAGCCCGGTGGGATTGGCGGAGCGGGAGCCCGGCCCGGCACGCAGCCAGCCAGTCGTCCAAGCGGAGGGAATAGCATCGGCAGCCGCAACGTATCGTCGGGCGCGTCCAGCAAGAGTGCCTTCGGGGGCAGCGGTTCCAGCGGGAGTGCCGCCCGAGCCAGCAGCGCCAGGGGTGCCAGCAGCATGAAAAGCTCCAGCCCTAGCAGGAGTAGCGGAGGGACCAGCCGTGGTGGCGGTGGCGGTGGCGGTGGCGGTGCCAGCCGTGGCGGTGGTGGTGGCGGAGGCGGTGGCCGCCGGTAATGAAAAACAAGCAATTGATTAGGAATCACCCCATGAAAACAACCTCTGACATCATCATGAATTCGTCAAAACATTTGATTTCAGCGATCCTCGTTTCCGGCTTGCTCTGCCTCGGTTTGCAAGCGGCAGCCCCGGCCGGAAAAGAGGCGCCGGCAAAGGGCGGCAAAGACGCGGCAGCAACCGCGCCGTCAAAGCAAAAATCGTTCGATACGCCGGAGCAGGCTGCCGCCAGCCTGATTGAGGCCGCGGCAGCCTTCGAGGTGGCCGCCCTGAAGGAAATCCTTGGTCCGGATAGCGACGACATCATTGCCTCGGATGATCCCGTGATGGACAAGCAACGGGCGCTCGCATTTGCCGCCAAGGCAAAGGAAAAGCAAGCGATTGCAATCGATCCCAAGAATCCGGATCTAGCCATTCTATCGGTTGGGGAGGATGCGTTTCCGCTGCCGATTCCCATCGTCAGGAACAAGGAACAATGGTCCTTCGACACCAAGGCGGGCGTCCGGGAGATTCTGCTCCGGCGCATCGGGGCCAACGAGTTGGACGCGATCGCCATCTGCCGCGGCTTCTGCGAAGCGCAGCATGAATACGCCCGGCAAAAACACGATGGCGCCGTGGTGAACCAGTATGCCCAGCGCATCATCAGCACGCCGGGGAAACAGGACGGGCTGGCGTGGCAGAACGCGGAAGGCGCTTGGGAAGGCCCGGTGGGAGAAGGCATCGCCAAGGCTTTGGAGCAAGGCTATACGAAAAAGGACCAGCCGCAACCGTATCACGGCTACTTCTTCAAGGTGCTTAAAGGACAAGGCCCGGCGGCCCCGCTGGGGCAGATGGACTTTGTGGTCGGAGGAACCATGGTTGAAGGGGCCCTGGTCGGGGGGGCCATGATTGGCGGGTTTGCACTGGCGGTTGCGCCCGCCGAGTACCAGGTTACCGGTGTCAAGACCTTCATCGTCAGCCACACCGGCATCGTTTACGAAAAGGATCTGGGACCTAACACCCTCGCCCAGTTCCAGAAATTGGATCGCTTCAACCCCGACAAATCCTGGCTGCCCACGGAGGATCAGTGGGAAGAGGAAGGCAAATAGGCGTCACCGTTTCGACCGGCCGCGTGGTGGGTTTTCGATTGAAGAATGCGCTGCGCAAGGACTCAGAACCCGGAACCGGGCCCTTGCTCCATCCATGTCATTGCAGAATCACCTGAAAACAGGGCACGCAGCGCCGGTCATGAAACGGCAGGTTTCTTCTTGGGAGGCATTGGTTTTGCCACCTTGTATTCCGGGGGGTGCTCCAGAAGAACCATTTGTTCAGGGGCCTCACCCAACGCTGCTGCCAGCGGCTTGGCTTGCAGAGGGACGAATGGATTCGAAACAAATCCGGATGCCGCGCGATCTATATGTTCCGACCATGAATTGAGGATCGAAGCAAGCTCCGCGGCCTCCCGCTGAGGCGACATGCAGGCGATGAACTGTCCCATGACGGCGACGCGGCGGTCATTGCCGGAGAGTACGAAGCCGTGTTGCTCCAGTGATGTCATCTTGACCTGGGCACGTTCGACCGCCTCCTGCAATGCGGCTTCTGGCGAGATGGATGGTCGTGCGTCTGCATCCGCCTTCCGACACACCAACAGGCTATCGAGCTGGATGGGTTCCTTGGCTTGTGCTTTCGGCACCGCCACGGACATCTCAGCGCGGACAGGATGCGCATTGATGAAGGTAAAGCCCGCTCCAACAACAGCGGCAGCGAGGGAGGTCCAACCATCGTTGCGCGAATGATGGTAGCTGAAGACCAGTAACCCGTCGTCCTTCAACACGCGATGGCATTCGCTCAGAACATCACGGAGCTTGGCGGCAAAGCAGTTGGCATCGGCGTCCTGCACCTCCTCGGCATGGCGGGTACTGCCTTTGGTTCCGAATCGTGAGTCAGGGCGCAACTGTTGCCAGGCATAGAAAAAGTCGGCGAGTTCCGAGTAGTGGACGTTGTCAAAGAACGGCGGATCAGTGATGACAAGGTCGATGCTGTGATCTTGGAGTCCTGTATTCGCCGAACTACCACAGGAAATGTGGATGGCGCGCGGCGCCATCTTTTCAGGCGGCCACATCAGCGAAACGGTGCCACTGAATGGATCGCTGAGACCATATATCTTGCGTTCAGCATCAGGCCTGGCTGCGCCATCGAGCGCGAGTTCAAAGGGCGCGGCCTGATACTCCAGCGCGCGAAACAAGCGGTTCTTGAACAAGCCGGAGAACGAGCCACTGCTTTTCGGCGTGCCCCAGAGGTTGCCTTCGATGGGCATGCGCTCCGGCTTGAGGATGTGATGGGCGAACATGTGACGGATGGCTCCGGTGCCCTCGCCTTTGTAACTCGCAAAGACGTTGTTGAACTCAAGTGTGCCAGAGAACACCGCGAGCATCGCCTCCCTCTCGGTTTCATTTGGCAGTGCAAGGATGGCCTGATGCAACCAGCCCAGCGCGAGCAACTGCCGATCATTGAAAAAGTCACGCCAGGTCTCATAGCAGTAGTTGATCGCCTGGCGGGTGTTATGGCCATCGGCCAGTTTGAGACGGGGCAACGGCAGATCGGGCGAAACGGCGAGTTGTTTGGAGCAAGCGGCATAGGCCGCGAGATCAACATCCGTTGCCTGCATATAGACCTTATCCCCGTTGGCTTTCAAGACGAGTTTTGCATACAACCGATGATCCGGCGGACGCTTTTGCGTTCTCACCGCCACCGCCACCGGAAAGGATTGGCGGCACGACCCGCAGATCGCGTTGGCACCAGAGGCAGGTCCTTGGTGAGGATCAAATTGATAGGAGCAGGCCGGGCACTTCACCTCACGCTCATGGATGAGCGAGGGGAAGACATGGCTGCATGACGGGCAATAGACGCGCACCTCCGGTTTGCGGTTCGGCATGGCGTTCCGCGCAAAAACATAGTGGGGAAACAAATCCACCACGCTGCTGCAATGCAAGCACGGCACCCGTTTCACCCAGAAGTGATAGAGCACATCGCTGGCGTTGCCTTGGTCATCGGTGGTTTGATACAGGCTGCGGATTCGCTCGCCCACGCTCCCTGAGAGCGAGGCAAAGGCCTGCATCAGGGCACCCTTGTCCATCGCGCTCAAGCCAACTCGGGCGGACTCGCAGGCCACGGGATTGATGTCGCGGCCCAGCGCCATGAAGCCCAGCTTGTGCGCCTCGCCAATCGTCGTGCCGCAGCCCATGAAGGGATCGAAGACAGTCAGATGGCGCAAGTCGTGACGCTGATAAAATGCCGTGCTCAGATCATCATCTTCAGGAAGCACGCTGCCAAGCAGGGTGGCCCTGAACACCGACCCAAGCCGCTTCGCCCACCATTTGTGGACATGATAGATCGGGCGGTAAATCTCCTTGCGCCAGCTTTCCGCCTCTGCCAACCGCGAGACAAAGCCGCATGGAAAACTGTCGCTCTCGATCAATCTTCCCAGAGCGTGGCCGGTGTCGTTGGTGACGCGTTTGGATGGCCGGTTACTCATCCTCGTTGCCCTCGGAGTTGTTGGGATGGATACGGCCCGCGCCCATCGTCACGCTATCGCCAGCTTGCCCTGCCATACGGTAAGCGCAGAAGTGATGCTCGCGTCCCGCATGCGGATTCGTCACCGTGTCGGGCGTCAGCACGTTCGTTCGCAGATCAAAAGAATACCCGACGATCAAGTGCTTCGCCTCCACGCGGAGCAGTTCACCCACTCTCTCGAATCGGTCATCAACGAGCGTCGATGCAGGCAGGATCAAGGTTTGGTGATGGGCAGTGCCATGCGTGAGGCCAAACGGCGTCGGTGCCACATACATTTTCCGGTCACGCACCATGATGTCGCCATAAGTTCCAAAGCCCTTCACGCTGCGGTTCTTGTGGATGTAGTCGTGGTCCGCATTCAGGAAATCCCCGTGACAGATCACCAGATCGAACACCGGATAGCTGTTGCCATCTGGCTCTGCGGGATAGCGCCCAAACACAAAATAGATGATCCTGCCATTATGAGCACCGGAGGGCACCTGGCTGTTGCAGTCGTAGTTGACCTCACGCCCTGGATAGGCCAACCCCTTGACCTCGAAGCCTTCCTCCAAATGCACCAGACGGAAGTCTGGGTAACTGTTTCTGCCGCCCGCCTCGTGGTTCACCTTCAGTTCGTTCAAGCGCGAAAGGAACCAGTTCTGAAAATGAAACTCCTTGTCCTGCCGGTTCTCGCGCTTGATCAAGTGGTTGGTGCGGATCGCCGTCACGCATTGAGCAAAGATGTCGAGGTGATTGATTTTGCAGGGCATGGGTTTGAGGCCAACAGGCAGGTCGAATGAAGCAATCAGGGGACACCAATTTTCCGGGCTGCTAGGGAAATTGCTTTGGGGGATGGTGCCCATGAGAAAGCGCAAGTGGGGACCGGAGAGCGGGAGCAGGGGAAATCGAAAATACACAAAGGAAAAAACCACAGCAGCGCAGCCGTCCGGGGCCTTAGCCGGGCGGAATCATGCCGGAAATTGGTGGTTGTCGTCAGATGCATGGAGGCGGTCTTCAAGCGCGAGAATAGGTCTCGCAAATCGCATTGGCAAGAGCATCGGTTGGAATTCTCAAGGTGGCGGTTCTTGGGGGGTTGGATTCAGGAGGGCGAGCCTGCGCCACCAAGGTGTTGCAGGCCAGTGGTGCCCGTTATCCGCTGTGGGGCCGTTGCGGATGGGCATCCGCCTCCGCGTTGACGCGCTTCACGTTTGCGAAGATCGGGTGCAACTTCGCCCGAACTTTGCCGCTGGCAACCGGCCGGAAGCCGCGTTTGGTCGGCGGGAATTCATGCTCCGTCACCTTTCGGTCCTGATTTCGCTCGCGGTTGCCACGGTTGCCGCGGCGGAGGAGCCGGTGAGTTTCAAGCGCGACATCCGCCCGCTGTGCATGCCACATTGCGGCGCCTGTCACGGCGGGGTCAGACACAATAGACCTGCACCGGTCCCACGCCCGAGCCTTGCACCCGCCGCAGCTTTTCCACCGCACGTTTCACCATCACCGCCGCAGCAAACGCCTCACCCATCGTGTTGAGGGTGGAGAAGCTGAAGCGCAAGCTGCTTTTCGCCCGCGTCTCATCAATCCCCATCGCCAGTTGCACATGCGATGGCCGCTGCCTGCCACTCATGCACGCCGACCCGGCTGAACATGCGATCCCCGCCTCATCCAACAAGATCAACAGGCCCGCCGCGTCACAAGCCTCAAAGGACAGGTGGCTCGTGTTAGGAAGGCGATGCGCCACAGCGCCATTCACCGTCACCCCGGCAAGCTCCTCCACCAGTTTGTTTTCAAACGCATCGCGCAGGTTGCGCATGGCCGCATGGCCATCCGCTTCGAGCTGCCTGCGCATGTATGCCGCGGCCGCGCCCATGCCGACGATGCCGGCCGTGTTTTCCGTGCCGCTGCGCCGGCCGCCCTCCTGCCCGCCGCCTAACAGCAGCGGGGAGAACCGCAAGCCGCCGCGCACATACAAGGCGCCCACCCCTTTCGGGCCATGGAACTTGTGGGCGGAAAGCGAGAGCATGTCCACGGCCAGGTCCCGCACCTTGATGGGGGATTTGCCCACCGCCTGCACTGCGTCGGAATGCACTGCGAGGCCCCGTTCGCGAGCCATCATGCAGACTTCACGCAAGGGTTGGAGCACTCCCGTCTCATTGTTCGCCGCCATCACCGAAACAAACGCAGCCCCGGGCAAGCCCTCCGCCAACGCGTCGAGATCAAGCCTGCCGCCCGCATTCACCGGGGCGACCCTGAATCCCCGTGGCAGGGACTCCGCATAGCGCAGCACCGCACTGTGTTCAATGGCGGAAACCAGTGCCGGTCCCACTCCCGCATGGACGTTGAGCGAATGCAGTGCCGTGTTCACACTCTCGGTGCCACCACCTGTGAAAACCAACTCCTCCGGCATCGCCCCGAGCAATTCCGCCACCTGACCGCGTGCCTCTTCGATCCCCTCTCGGGCACGCCTCGCCGCGGCATGGGTACCCGATGGATTCGCGTAGCCATCCCGCAGCCACGGCAGCATCGCCTCCAGCACCTCGGCCCGCAAGGGCGTGCTCGCATTCGCATCCAGGTGAATCATGCCCGGAGCCTCCACCACCCCGCCCCGATTTTCAAGCCGGAAAATCCCGGGAAAATTCCGGGCCATTCCGGTCTCAGAGCCAGCCCTCCTTGCGGGTTCGCACCATCAGTTCATTGGCCCAGCGCCAGCCCTCATCGCCCCAGGTCACGGCGTAGCGCAGCCATTCCATTCCGAAGGATCGGAAGTGGTCCCACAGCGAGCCCCTGCCTGCCACACATAGCAAGGCCACCAGCACCAGCAGATTTCCCAAATAAATCACCACCAGCGAGAGGAAGGTGCCGTTCTCCTGCAAGTCGGGTTGATCCCGGGGAATCATCCACAAGGTCCACACAAAATGAAACGTCCACGTCACCCCGACCACCGCGTAAAACAACTTGTCCCACTCCACCGAAAACTCCGCAAATCCCTTCAGCAGACCGTACCCCAGCGCCGCCACGATGGACCAGATCGGCACAAAGTACGGCGATAGCGCGATCACCCAATTCGTCTTGTTCGTCGTGATATACCCACCCTCGGTGCTCACATGAAACCCGGAAACCTTGCCCAGAAAGAACGTCACAAACAGCGCATGCGTCGCCTCATGGCCAAACACATACGCCCGCACGAAAAACCTCTGCCCCAAGCCCGACCAAAACCAGCCGACCATCACGATCACCCCGATCGCAAAATGCCAGAATTCCGCCGTCTGCCAGAATCCCTGTTGCACCGTCGCCTGCGAGAATTGCGACAACAGCGTCCATGACGTCACCAAGCAAAACGGCAGCAACCCCAGCGCCACCAACCATCGCAGCAGACGCTTCGACCATCCCACCGCATCAAAATCCTCCTCCGGGGCGGCTGCCGCAATCGCCGCCTGCGCCGATTTGCGCTCACGCCTCTCCCCCCGCCGGTTGGCGTGCTCGTGCAGCGGCCGGTGCGTGGCATTCATCATCTCCGCAAATGAAATCCGCGTCCGCCGTTGATTCTGCGGCGGACGACCCGATGACTGCTTTGGACGACGATGACCCATGACGAGACGCAGCTTCAGTTTGTTTCGCAAATCCTAATTAATCAAGCAGGAATCCTGACAATTCAAACCGTCCGCCGGAGGCATGCCAACCGTCGGACCAGGGAACGCCCGGCACCTGCTGGCTCCGGTTAAGCGCATGGTCCGCCTCTTCGCGTGCTTCGGCAGGGCGGTGGAAACCTGGCCTTGTCGGGACTTGAGAAGTGGCATAACAATGGTGCCGCCACTGCCTCATGCCGCGCTTCCTTTCCATCATCACCGTCGTCTTGCTGCTGCTCCCATGTGCCGACCCTGCCATCGGCAGCATGAGACTCGCACCAGCCTATCCGGATGCTGGCGGCGGCGCCAGTCAGTACGCGGCATTTCCCAAACCCATGGAGACGTACTCGACAGGGAATGCTGGCGTGATGGAGGCAATCAAGGTGCGGGCTGCTGCGGACCCGTTCAATGTGGCCGCCAGCCTCATCTTCCTGCTGGCGATCCTGCATACCTTTGCGTGCGGATTTTTCACCCGGCTGGCCCACAGGTTCGAGCATCTCCATCAAGCAGCACTGAGCAAGCGCGAGGCACCAGACGAAGAGGAGCCGGACGGCGTGGCGGAGGTGTCCTTTCCCGGCACGCTGTTTCACTTTCTGGGCGAGGTGGAGGCGGTGTTCGGACTGTGGGTCATCGTGCTGGCTGCCGCCGCCACGCACTATTACAGTTGGCTGGATTTCAAACTCTACGTTGGTGAGGACTGCACCTTCACCGAACCGTTGTTCGTGGTGGTCACCATGGCGATTGCGGCCAGTCGGCCGGTGTTGCGCTTTGCCGAGCAGGTGCTGGCGCTGGCTGCCGCGCTGGGCAAGGGCAGTCCCGCCGCCTGGTGGCTGAGCGTGCTCATTCTGGCGCCGGTGCTTGGGTCGTTCATCACCGAACCCGCGGCAATGACCATCGGGGCGCTGCTGTTGGCGAAGAAATTTTTTCCCCACCAACCGTCGGCGAGGCTCGCTTATGCCACGCTCGGCCTGCTCTTCGTGAACATCTCGGTGGGCGGCACGCTCACCAGTTTCGCCGCGCCGCCGGTACTGATGGTCGCCGGGAAATGGGGGTGGGACACCCCGTACATGCTGCTACACTTCGGCTGGAAAGCGCTCATTGGAATTGGCTTGGCAAGTTCGGGTTATTACCTGTTGTTTCGCCGGGAACTGACCCGCATCGCGGCAACGGCGACGGCCTTGGCCGCTGGCGCCAGCAAGCCTCCGCCATGGGATGAACGGGAGCATCCGATTCCGGGCTGGGTCACTGGCGTGCATCTGGGGTTTCTCGCGTGGACGGTGTATGCCACGCACTTTCCGGTGCTGTTCATCGGTGGCTTCCTGTTTTTCCTGGCCTTTGTCATGGCGACCCGCCATCACCAGAATGTCGTCTCCCTGCGCAGTCCGATGTTGGTCGGCTTCTTCCTTGCCGGCTTGGTGATCCACGGTGGCTGCCAGGCCTGGTGGATCGAACCGATCATCAAGAGTCTGCACGATCAGACCTTGATGCTTGGGGCAACCGTGCTGACCGCCTTCAACGACAATGCGGCAATCACTTACCTCGCGGCGCAGGTGGCGGACATATCCGCCACGGCCAAATACGCGGTCGTGGCCGGGGCGGTGGCGGGTGGCGGCCTGACCGTGATTGCCAATGCGCCGAACCCCGCGGGCCAAAGCATCCTCTCACGGTTCTTCAAGCACGGCATTTCGCCGCTTGGTCTCGCCCTGGGAGCCATTCCGCCGACGCTGGTGGTTTTTCTTTGCCTGATGCTGCTGCCAAACAGGCAGTGCGAGGAACACCTGCCACCGCCTGATGAAGAACGGTATCACACGCCAGCCCTTGACGCCGACACGTCGGCACCGCCTGCGGCAGTCCCCGAATGATCCCTTTTCAAAAACCATTTCCTCCGGGCACCGGAGTTGATGCAACCAGCCTCACCGCAGGCGAGCGGGTTGTCGGCACGGGATGCCAGTGCGGATCAAGTGCCCAGGCGATCTGCGAGCGTGGCAAGGGCGTCTTCGTCGAGCACGGGGCGGGCGGTTTGCTGCCATTGCGCGGGCGGCGCCGGGAGCTGAATCCAACTGCGACAACCGCCAAAACCGGCATCGTAGGGGAATTCCCAAGGCGCGGCAAGCTCCCGGACCCGCACCAAGGCGAGGTGAATGCTGCCAGCACTCATCCCCTTGCCTTCCCACTCAAAGCGCTCGCGCACCGTGGGTGCGGAGTAGATGTGGTAGGGTTCCAGTGCCGCCACCCTGGTCCAATCCGTCAGCGTGATCGCCCACAGCGCTTCGGCATGGTGAGTGATGCGGACCGGCTCCCCCACCTGCCACTCCGGCAGCGGACTGACGGTGCCTTCTCGGACCTGGTCACCTTGGACGTGGAACCGGGTGGGGAAGAGAAAAAACGCCTGATGGGCGAAGGAAAACCCGTGGCGTCCCTCGTGGATGCCGCCCTTGCGCAGAAGGATCGATTGCCGTCCGCTGGCGAGTGCCTCGCAAACAACCTGCCATTCCTTAAAGCCGATGATTTCGTGCATGAGAGGAGGTGCGGCGTGCCGGTTATCAGTTATCAGTTATCAGTTATCAGGCAAGACGAGCGGCCGGATTTCCCGGCTGGCGTCTTCAGGACAGGTCATTGGCGGTGACCGAGGTTTGTTCGCGGGAGCCGAGGAGGCGGGCCTGCCGGATGACCTGAGCTGCGGTGGCATCAAAGCGGAAGCTATGGCAATTCGGGCAAATGGCGGTGGCACTGCCGATGATCGAGTCACAACCTTCGCAGACTTTGAAGGCTGCCGGATTGGCGGCGATCTTGGCGGCGGCCTCCGCCCGGGAACTGGTTTGTTTGAAGGTTGGCATGGGCGGCTGAAAAAAGCGGCACCGGCAGGACGGTCCGCTTGTTTTGATGAACCAGGGATGGCCCTGGATCAGGCAAGGGTGGCAAGGGCCTTGGCCGTCTTGCGCTTGAGGTTGGCGGCCTTGTTCGGGTGGATCAGGTTGCGCTTGGCGGCCTTGTCCAGGACGGAGGCAAAGGTGCTGACGGCGGCAGCGGCGGCAGGGGCATCCCCGGCAGCCACGGCGGCAAGGGCTTTCTTGCGGAGCGTCTTCATGCGCGTTTTGTCCGCACGATTGCGCTCGGTGCGAACTTCAGTTTGACGGACGCGCTTGAGCGCGGATTTCGTGTTGGCCATGATGTTAGGGGAAGGATTGCCGGCTGCGGTAGGCGACGGGCGGCAAACCGTAGAAGTTCGCGCCGTTCTGTCAAGCTCGGGTTTGTGGGATTTTCAGGAATTGTGCGCTTTGGGTCGGCGGAGGTTGGCGTAGGCGGCACCGGGTCGGGTGCTGGTGAGGGAACTGCGGATGACGACCACATCCGCCCCGAGGCCGACGCGGTTGTAGAGATCTATCACGTCGCGGCCCCCCATGCGGATGCAGCCGTATGAGGCAGGGGTGCCCAGGCGGCGCTCTTCCGGGGTGCCGTGAATGTATATGAAGCGCACGAAGGCGTGGCGATTCCGCTGCTCCGTGCCGCGCAGCCAGAGGATGCGGCTGACGATGGCGTCGCGCCCGTCGGCGTTGGGACGGACGACTTCGCCGGTCGGCCGGCGGTTCTTGAAAACCGTGCCGGCTGGCACCTGGTCGCCGATCTTGCGGCTGACTTCCATCCGTCCGAGCGGCGTGCAATTGCTGCCGGCGCGGTCCCCGATGCCAAATTTCGAGGTGGAAACCTTGTAGGACTTGATGGGTTTGCCATCGCGCACCAGCAGCATGCGTTGATCGCGGACGCTGACAATCACCTGGTGGCTGGCGTCCTTGCCGACCCCGCCACAACCGGAAAATCCCAGCATGGTCAGCACGCCGAAGGTGGCAAACAGGAGCAGGCGCATCGGGTGGCGGTGATGGCAGAGATTAAGGTTTGTCGCGCGGGGCGGGGTATCCGGTGGTGAGTGTCGGGCGGGCCGGCAGCATTTGGGCGAGCGAGGAGAGCGAGGTGTAGAAGAAACCGACGGGGAACGGCAACAACAGGATGGCAGAAGACCAGCGACCCTGCATGGCGGCCTCGACGACGACGAAGAGGAAGAAGAAGCCGAAGAGCAGTTCCACGAATGGGGTGAGGGTCTTCATGGCCTTGTAGTTGCTCTTTTTCCAGTCCTGGCGCTTGACCTGATCAATCCCGTATTTCGGGGTGCGGACAAAGGCGGTTTCGTGATTGAAGAGGGCTTCAAGGACGGCTTTGGCATTGCTGATGGACATGCCGATGCCCAGCGCCAGGAGCAAGGGAAGGTAGGGAATCTCCTTCCACCACGAGCCGGGGCGGAGGGCTTTTTGGGAGACCAGATAGAACAGCACCACGGAGACCGAGGAGAAAAAGAAAATCGGCACATTGACGATGTAATAGCTGAATTTCCCGAAGTCCGGCTGGCAGTGCTGGTTCGGATAGATCAGGAAACACAGGCAGATGAGCATCAGGTAGGCGAAGTTCGAGGTGAGATGGGCGGTGGCCTCCAACTTGATGAACAGCGGCACCTTGCTCTTCCAGATGGCGGGCAGCACCTTCTTGCAGACTTGGATCGAGCCCTTGGTCCAACGATGCTGCTGGCTCTTGAAACCATCCATATCGACCGGCAATTCGGCCGGGGTTTCCACATCATTGAGGAAGATGAAGCGCCAGCCCTTGAGTTGGGCGCGGTAGCTGAGGTCCATGTCCTCGGTGAGGGTATCGTGTTCCCAGCCGCCGGCATGGACGATGCAGGACTTGCGCCAGATGCCGCCGGTGCCGTTGAAGGTGAAAAACCGGCCGGAACGATTGCGGGCGGTTTGTTCGAGTTCGAGGTGACCGTCCAGAAACATGGCCTGAATACGGGTCAGCACGTTGAAGGTGCGGTTGAGATGCACCCACCGGGTCTGGATCAGGCCGATCGTTTCGTCGGTGAAATAGTGGATGGTCTTTTGCAGGAGATCCGGGTTGGGGACAAAGTCGGCATCGAGAATCAGCAGGTACTCGCCCTTGGCGAAGCGGGTCCCGTTTTCGAGGGCTCCGGCCTTGTAGCCGGTGCGGTCGGTGCGGTGAATGTGTGCGGCATCGAAGCCGCGGGCCTTGAGGCGGGCGATGCCTTGGCGGCAGATCTCCACGGTTTGGTCGGTGGAATCGTCCAACAGTTGGATCTGCATCTTGTCCTGCGGGTAATCGAGTGCGGCAACCGAGTCGAGCAGGCGGTCCACCACATGCATTTCGTTGAAGACCGGGAGCTGGATGGTGACCAGCGGGAGTTCCGTGAAGTGCCTGAGCGGGTGCGGGCGCTTGCTGGAGTGTTTCAGATAAAGAAAGACAATTGTCAAACGATGTGAACCGTAACCGGCGAGGCCGAGCAAGACAACGATGTAGCAGAAATACCAAAGGGGTGATGACCAGTCCATGAGAATTTGCAGGGGATGAAGGAAGCAGTTGGTTGGGGGAAATGGGTGTGGCGGCGGCGGTGGCGGTGAGTGCAAGACCCGGAAAATGATGCGGCAAGCGGTTTTCTTCAAACGAATCGCCTGCTGGAAACGCGAGACAAGCAGCCGCCAGCCCACCCGTCAAGCCCCAATTTTCGATCTGCCCCGACTTTTCGTTCCAGGCCCCGATTTTCGACCCGGGAGGTTCGGCAATGCCGTGGAGTCAACCCTCATTCGTGGCCAGGTCCGGCGGTGGGTCAGCGCCGCGGGCGGCAGGATTGGTTCATATATTCCCTTGCCCCCAAGAACATGCCCAGGGAATGGAGCCAAAAGCATGGCGAGCGCGGCGTTTCCTCATGATTCCCTTGGCTCAAATGCATTTGTCTGACGGGCCGCTTGACAGCCGCCGTCCTGGGTGACAGCCTGCGGTCCCAATGAATGCGCAAGAACCTGGATTCGCCCTCACCGGCGCAGCGGCAAGGCCGAAACTGCGTTGCAAACGGAAAATGACTATCGGGACCGGCCTGCTCGCGCTGCTTTGGTTAGGGCTGGTTCCGGCGGACGCGCAGGGGGTTCCGGAGGCGGAGCGCCAGAGCGTTGAGTCCGCCATCCCCGGCACGGCCTTTGCGCAGCCGCTCAAGCCGCGCAAACTCCTCATCTTCGACCTGAACGTGAACTATGGCGGCCATGGGTCCATCCCCACGGCCAACCTTGCGTTCACCCGCATGGGGCAGCAGACCGGCGCGTTCGAGACGACGGTCAGCCACGATCCCAAAGTGTTCGAGCGCGAGAGCCTGCGGCGCTTCGATGCGGTGTTCTTCAACAACACGGTCGGAAACTGCTTTGCCGAGCCGGAGTTGCGGCAAAACCTGGCCGAGTTCGTCTATGGCGGCGGCGGCTTGATGGGCGTGCATGGCACCACGGTGGCCTTCATGCAATGGCCCGGCGCGACGGAGGACTGGCCGGAGTTCGGACTGATGATCGGTGCACGCGGTGCCAACCATCGGGCCAACGACGAGCATCTTTTCATCAAGCTCGACGATCCGACCCATCCGCTCAACGCGCCCTTCGGCGGTCAGGGCTTCGATTACCGCAGCGAGTTTTTCCGGGTGCATGAGCCCTACTCGCGCAACCGGGTGCGCGTGCTCTTCAGCATCGACACGGACCAGTCCGACCTGAAACAGGGCCCCGGTTATGGCAACCTGGAGCGGGCCGACCATGACTTTGCGCTGGCCTGGGTGCGCCACTACGGTCGCGGCCGGACCTTTTACTGCACCATCGCGCACCAGCCCGCCATCTTTTGGGACGCGAAGCTGTTGCGGTTCTATCTGGCCGCGACGCAGTTCGTGCTTGGCGATTTGCCGGCCCCCACCGTGCCCAGCGCGCAACTCACGCCTGCCATCCGCGCCCAGGAAAAACTCGGCTGGCGGCTGGGCCTCGAAGCCTACACCTTCAGCAAGTTCACTTTCTTCGAGGCCATCGAGAAGACGGCCCAACTCGGCCTGCCGTTCATGGGCGGACTCAGCTTCCAACCCGTGAGCAAGGACCTGCCCAAAAACCTCGAACCCGGCCTGAGCGACGAGGAGTTGCGGCAAATCCGCTTCAAACTCGACGCCGCCGGCGTGCGCCTGCTCACCTACTACCTCCAGGACATCCCCGGCGACGAAGCGGGCTGCCGGAAGGTGTTCGAGTTTGGCCGCAAAATCGGCATCGAGACCTTCATGTCCGAGCCGAAGTTGGAGGCGCTCGATATGATCGAAAAGTTCTGCGACGAATACGGGATCAACGTGGCGTTGCACAACCACGACCCGCAAGCCTCACCGGTTTACTGGAATCCGGAAGGCATTCTCAAAGCCTGCGAGGGCCGCAGCAAACGCCTTGGCGCCTGCGCCGACCTGGGCTACTGGATGCGGGCCGGCATTGATCCCGTCAAGGCCGTGGCGCTGCTCAAGGAGCGCCTCATCACGGTACAGATGCACGACCTCAATGATCTCAGCCCACAAGGCCATGATGTGCCCTGGGGTTCGGGTCAGGGAAAAACCGAGCAGTTCATCCGGGAAGTCCACCGCCTCGGCCTCAAACCGACGATGTGGGGGCTGGAGTATGCCTATAACTGGTTGGAGTCCATGCCGGAAATCGCCAAGTGCGTGGAGTTCTTCAACGGCGTCAGCTTGCAAATCGAAAAGGAGACCGCGCGATGAGCCCGGCCCCGACGCCTCAGTTGGATGCGGCTTTGCCCACCAGGCGCGACTTTCTCCGCACGGCCACTGCCGCTGTCGGCGGCATCGCCACCTTGCGGCTCAGCCCGTCCGCTGCCCGTGGCGCCGATCCCGCGGTTCCTCCCAGCGAGCGCATCAACGTCGGCCTCATCGGCCGCGGCCTGATGGGTTCGGGCCACCTCAAGGTGCTGTTAGGCCGGCCGGACACCCAAGTGCTTGCCGTCTGTGATGTGGACCGCACCCGCTGCGAGGAAGGTTGCCGCCTCGCCGATGAAACCTATGGCGCGGCCCGCGCCGCCGGCACCTATCGCGGTTGCGCGGCGATCAACGATTACCGCGAACTCCTCGCCCGGCCCGACATCGACGCCGTCGTCATTGTCACGCCCGATCACTGGCATTCGCTCCTCAGCATCGAAGCGGCGCGGGCCGGCAAGGACGTCTATTGCGAGAAACCGGTTTCCCTGACAATCCGGGAGGGGCGCGAGTTGGCAAGGGCGATTCAGCGCTACGCCCGCGTCTTCCAAACCGGCACGCAGTACCGCAGCATCCCCGTGATCCGGCAGGTGTGCGAGTTCGTGCGCGGCGGCGGACTTGGCAAGGTGCGTGCCGTCTTCACCATCTGGACCAAGACCGAGGTCCCGACGCTCGGCGCATCCTATGTGCCGCTGGATCCGACGTTGCCGGAAGAAGCGCCGCCGGAGGGCTTGGACTGGAACCTCTGGGTCGGCCCCGCCCGCTATCGGCCCTACAATGCGGCCTATCACCGCAACCCGCTGCCCGGCGTGGTGCCGTGGTCTTTTTGCGAGGCCTTCGGTGCGGCCGCGGTGACGGGCTATCACTCGCACGCGGCGGATGTGATCCAATACGCCATCGGCATGGAGACCGGCGGGCCGGTGGAGATCATCCATCCCGCCAGTGGCGAGTTCCCCACGCTCACCTGCCGCTATGCCAACGGCGTGCTGCTGCACCATGTGGATCACTGGGGTCAGGTCAAGGACCTCTATCACGCGGTGCCCGCCGAGGCGCGACTGGCCGGGTTGTTCGGCGGCCTGTTCGTCGGCGAGCGCGGCTGGATCACGTCCATGACCGGCTCCGGACCGGTGGAGGCCGGACCCGTTGGATTGCTGGAGGAAATGCGCCTCAGGACCCGCGAAGTGGCCATCGGCTCCAACAACCATCACTCGAATTGGATCGACTGCATCCGCTCGCGTCGGCAGCCCTCTGCGCACGAGGAAATCGGCCACCGCTCGGCGTCGCTGGGGCATCTGGTGACGCTCTCGTTCCTGCTGGGCCGATCACTGAAGTGGAACCCGGAACTGGAGGAGTTTGTCGGCGACGAAGCCGCCAACCGACTGCGCTCGCGGGCCATGCGAGAACCCTGGCAGATATGATGACCCACCCTCCAAAAATAGGCCGCTAAGCCGCCGGGCCTGGGATGTCTCACTGCGCAAAAAAAATGCGTGCCAACAGGGGTGATTTCACCTACCACTCGGGCGTCCGCCCGCTCCGGCACCGGCACCCGTCTGGCCTGAGCACCAAGCCGCCCCTCCTGCTCCCCTCCCCTTCCCATGGTTGAATACCTCCAATCCGCCCTCCAACTCCCCTTCGTCTGGGGCTTGCTGCTTGGCCTGCTCATCGCCGGCTTTCTCTGGAAAGCCGGCCTCACCGCCCGCCGCCACGCCGCCATTGAAATCAAGCGCGTGCAAGCCGACATGCGCGAACTCCAGGGCCACCTCAACACCCAGCTCAAGATCAACGCCACCGGCAACGAAGCTCTCAACACCGAACTCGAGTCACTCCGCCGCCAAAACGAAAACCTCCGCGTCAACCTCGCCGCCCTCCGCCAAAAACCCGGCCGTGCCGAGCAGCGCCTCCTCCACATCCACGACTCCGCCATCCGCACCCTCCGCGAGCAGGCCCCGGGCTTCGCCGCAGCTTGGGAAAAAGCCGTCCGCCAGGCTGAGGCCGACCTCGAGTCCGCCGACTCCGGCTTGAAGAAGCTCGTCCGCCGCATCATCCCCGGCCTCGGCAACTCCAGCGCCACCCCGGGCCAGCCCGGCCTCGTCGTCACCGAGGAGCGGGACTAGCCACTATGTCGTTCATGGGCAGTCCCGACCATCCCCCGGGCAAGGGATATAACAACTACGGGGTCTATTTGCGCGGAAGATTCGGCGGCCGCCGCGTCTTCAAAGTCATCGTTGATGCCGGCTTCACCTGCCCGAATCGCGATGGCAGCAAAGGCTATGGCGGCTGTACCTATTGCAATGTGGATTCCTTCACGCCGGAACTCCCGCGCTCGCTTGCCGCCATCCGCGCCCAAATCGAGCAAGGCATCATCCGCGCCAGGGAAAACTACCATGCCGAGAAATTCATCATCTACTTCCAACCCAACACCAACACCTACGCCCCGCTGGCAACTCTCCGCACCCTGTTCGACGAAGCACTAACCATCTGCCCGAATGACGTGGTCGGACTGGCCGTGGGCACCCGCCCCGATTGCCTCGACCCCGCCAAGATCGCCCTGTTGGAGAGTTATGCCAAGCACCTGATGGTGGACCTGGAGATGGGGATGGAGTCCATCCATGATGCGACCCTGCTCAAACTCAGGCGCGGCTGCACCCACCGGGATCTGGTTGCCATCCTGAATCAGTTGGAACACAGCCCGCTCAACCTCTGCGTTCACACCGTCTTCGGTTTCCCCGGCGAAACCAGGGAGATGATGCTCGCCTACGCCCATGAGATCAACCGCTTCCCGCAGCTCAAGTTCGTCAAACTCCATCACCTCCACATCGTGGCCGGCTCCATCATGGCCGTGCATTACCAGCGCCAGCCCTTCAAGCTCTTCGAATTGGCCGAATACACCGATTTCCTCTGCGAGTTCCTGCCGCTGCTGCGGCCAGACATCGTGGTCCAGCGCTTGTTCGGCATCTCCGATTGGAACCTGCTCGTCGCCCCGAACTGGGGCCTCAAGAAAGTCCGCATTCAGACTCACCTCGACCAGGCCATCAAACGCCGCGGCATCATCCAGGGCAGCAGGTTCAGCCCTTGACAGGCTAGCATGCGCCATCGCTGCTAGCCGCAGGTTTGCCGCCCGCCCCGCAGTGGGTGTCATCCCCCGTATTTGTCTGACCCATAGTGCTAGCCCGGCCCTTGAAGAAACCCGGTGTCCACGGCGGTGCTCACCCGCGTGCCGGCGCTGCCCACCAGCGTCACGCGGGCGGTTTCGACCTCGATGTCGCGCACCCGTCCGAAGGTTTTCGGGATGGCCACCAGGCCCATGATGTAACGGACGTGCAGGGGTTGGCGGGTCGTCGGTTTCAGGCTGGTCTTCACGCCGTGCCGGGACAAGACGTTCGGGCGGGCCGACTCGGCCGCGCCGCAGTGGAAGAAGGCGGTGATGTCCTCGACGCCCATGACGTTCTGGTGGCGGCTGTTCCACGGCGGATAGTGGCGGCCATTGTTAGACATCCAGAGCAAGGTCGAGGCCAGCACCTGCGGGTCGCGCAGGCTGAACCAGGCATAGCCCTCCTCGGGCAATGCCACGGCGGACCACGCGACCGGCAAGGCCGGGTCGGCGCAGAAAATCGCCAGGTCGGTGTAGCCGCGGCGGGCCGGGTAGCGGCTGAGGTCGGCGAAACCGCCGGTGATGGTTGGCACCCGGGTGAGGTCCTTGATGAGCGCGCCGGGTTGGAGCAGCGAGTAGCCGCCGGTCGCCGGGTTTTCCGCCGGCTCGACAAACACCTGCGCATGAATGATGCCGGAGGTGGAGAAGTGCCCGGCCCCCGGCCGCTCGGGAAATTGCAGCGTGGCGTGATGGCCGAGGCTGGTGGGCGCGTCCACGCCGCTCACCACATGCTCTTGATAGACCGCAGTCTGGCCGGGCCGCAGCGTGATCCGTTTTTCGACCTGACCGCTGAAGGTTGCCAGGTCCATGCCCAAGCGCAGGGTCACCACGCCGTTGAGCGAGTCGCTGCCGAGCAAGCGCCAGCGCCGGTTGGCGGTGTCGCCATGGGCGGGGTGCTGTTGGCCGCGGTAGGGTGTGGCGTTGCCGCCAAAGGGCAAACAGAAAAAATCACCGCGCAACACCCGCAGAATCGGCGGCGTGTCGGCCGCCAGTTTCTCGTTCCACCACGGCGCGATCGCAAAGGGCTGGACGCTGCGCCTGCCGAGGCGGAAACTCACCGGCGCGAGATGGCCGCCGCATTGGGTGACGGCAGCGGTGACGCGATCTGAGGCCAGCGTCCAGGACGGCTGGCCGAAGATGGTTTCCTTGGGGAGCGCTTTCACGATGTCGGTTAGAAGTTCACGCTTCGAGTTGGAGGTCCGGATTGTCGGGGCCGAAGTGTTTCAGCATGACCAGCGGGTCGCTCTGCGACGGGTTGGTGATTTGCACGCCGCCCTTGGCCGCTTGTTCGCTGACGAAGAATTCATCGTGGGTCAACTGTCCGAAGCGGATCAGCGCGGGAGTGTCAATGTCCCAGACGCCCATGCGGCCATGACCCTGCATCAGGATCATGCCATAGGCGGCGGCATCCCTGATGGTCACGCTGGCACCGGGCAGGACGGTGAGTTCCTTGGCACTGTAGGCGGCGGAATTGTAGCAGATCCAATTCTCCTGATAGCCCTCGGCCCGCATCTCCGCCACCGGTCTAACCGGCTTGGGGCGCATGAAATGATGCGTCCGGAAATCGGGGTCCACGTTGGCTTCCCAGTCGATCACCTCCATGAGGTACTCGATATCCCCCATGCGCTCCGGCGGGGTGTCCTTCCATAACAACTCGCTGGGCACGATGGAGGTGCCGACCAGCGATTGATACATGGCATAGACATCCGACGCGCGCTGCGGCTCGTAGGTGCAGAAACTGCCCGGCGCATGAAGGATTCCCGGCGGGATGTCCCAGCCGGTGCCCGGCTCCAGCCGCGAGGCCTGGGAGAGGTTGGTGATCTTGTTGTCGCCCTTGGTGAAATTCACCAGGCACTCGCGGACCTGATCGCGGGTGGTGCCCGGCGCGAAGCCAAAGAACGTATAGGGGCAATCCCCGCCATGGTTGTTGACCTGGGGCGGAAAGAAGTGCGCCTCGGGCTTGCCCTGCTGGCCGGTTAGACGGGCGTGTTCATCGCGATGGTGAATGTGGTGCGGCAAGGCCCCCTGGTTGTCGAAGAACTTCGAATACATCGGCCAGGCCCCGTAGGCTTGCCAGAGGCGCTCGCCGATCAGGGCGCCTTTCAGTTCCGCCACCGCGTCGCGCAACAGGACCGTGCGCTCCGTCGCGCCATCCTTGAAAACGGTCGCACTCAAGCCCTCGTTTGCGCCGGTGAGCGGACCGTTCTGGGCCGAGGTGGTCGAGGCAAACCAGCGTTCGTCAATCCCGCCGCGGGCCCCGCCCAGGGCGTAATAATCGTCGGGGTGCAACTTGATTCTGCGGCCCGGCACACAGAACGAGCGGGGCACCCAGGTGGGCGTCAGGCGCAGGATGCCCTGGCCCTGATCCAGGGCCTGGTGAATGGTGGTGGTGCTGGTGTTAGTATTAGTGCTCATGTCATTATCTATTCAGGCTGATCGCCTAACCGTTTCCCAGCGGCCGGTCCTGGCGGATTTCAGGACGGCGTCGGTGACGTAATCGGTGGCCAGGCCGTCGCGGAAGGTCGGTGCCGCCGACGTGCCGGATTGCAGCCCCTGGATGAAATCAGCGGCCTGATGCACGAAGCTGTGTTCGTAGCCGATCTGCAAACCGGGGACCCACCACTTGTCCATGTAGGGATGGTCGCTGTCGGTGACGTGGATGGAGCGCCACCCGCGCAGGCGGCCTTCGTCGCGGTGCTCGAAGTATTGCAGGCGGTGCAGGTCGTGCAGGTCCCAAGCGATCGAGGCATGCTCGCCATTGATTTCAAACGTGTAGAGCGCCTTGTGGCCGCGGGCGTAGCGCGTCGCCTCGAAGTTCGCCAGCGAGCCGTTGGCAAAGCGGGCCAGAAACAGGCTCGCATCGTCAATGCGGACCGCCTCCACCTTGCCTGTTAGAGTGTGCTGGCGCTCCTTGATGAAGGTCTCGGTGGTGGCCGTGACCTTGTCGATCGGGCCGTTGAGCCACAGCGCGGTATCGATGCAATGGGCGAGCAGGTCACCGGTGACGCCGCTGCCGGCGACCTTGGCGTCGAGTCGCCACAACCCGGCACCGCCCTGCGGCAGGTCCTTGGAGATGGTCCAATCCTGCAGGAACTTCGCACGGTAATGGAAGATCCGGCCGAGCTTGCCCTCGTCGATGAGTTGCTTGGCGAGCGTGACGGCGGGCACCCGCCGGTAGTTGTACCAAACCATGTTAGGGACCTTCGCATGTTCCACGGCGGCGACCATTTTGAGCGCCTCGGTGGCATTCATGGCGAGTGGTTTTTCGCACAGGATCATCTTGCCGGCCTTGGCGGCGGCGATGGCGATGGGCGCATGCACGTCGTTGGGCGCGGCGATGTCGATCACGTCGATGTCGTCACGCGCGATGAGCTTGCGCCAGTCGGTCTCGATGGAATCGAAGCCCCATTTTGCGGCGAACGCCCGGGCGTTGGCCGCGTCGCGGCCGCAGATGGCCTTGAGCACCGGTTGGCATTCGAGGTTGAAGAAATTGCCGACCTTGCGGAAGGCATTGGCGTGGGCGCGGCCCATGAAGCCATAGCCGACCATGCCGATATTGAGTGTTTTCATGCGGTGGATGATGGCAGGTGGTTCAGGCGCTCCAGCCGTGGGCCTCGCGCACCCGGAGCATGGCGGATAGAATGTTGGTCCAGGTGTCCGGCTGCATCATCACCTCGTTGGGAAACATGCAGCCGTCCCAACAAATGTGCTTGATCGTGCGCGTCACTTGGCCGGCGTCGTCGCGCAGCCAATAGCCGGCGTCGCGAGCGATGTCGAGTTTGCCGTTCGGGTCGTTGGCCAGGCAATGGCGGCCGGTTTTGTCGTGGGTGCCGCTGCCCTTGACGGTGGCGTCATTCTGCGCGACGTGGAAATCCAGCGTCCACGGGCGCAACACGCGGGTCATTTCCTGCAACGCGGCGGCCCAGGCGTCCGGCTCCCAGTTGAAGTTCTCCGGCACCAGGCGGTGCTCCGGCGCGTTGTAGCCGAGCGCAAAGAGCAGGGTGTGCGCCATGTCCGCCTGAAAGCCCAGCGTCGCGGGGCACGCGACCTCCTCAAGCAGTTGCAGCAGGTACTTCCAACTGTGCATGCCGCCCCAACAAATCTCACCCTCGGCGGCGAGTTGCTCGCCGTGGTCCGCCGCGACCTTGGCCGCTTCCCTGAAGGTGGTGGCGATCTTCGTGGTGTTGCCGCTTGGGTCCGTGGCCCACTCGGCGGGGCCGCAGGCCGAGTCGATGCGCACCACGCCATGCGGGCGGATGCCGAGTTCGCGCAGCTTGGCGCCGATCCGGCAGGCCTTGCGGACCTGCCCGACGAAATTCGCGCGGTCCTCGGCGCTGCCCATGGCGGAGCCGCCGCCGGTGGGCGGCCACACCGGGGCCACCAGCGAGCCAACGACAAAGCCCTTGGCCTGGATTTTGTCGGCGAGCGCCCTGATGGTGTCGTCGCTGCTGTCGATGGCGACATGCGGCTCGAACAGAAACAGGTCCACGCCATCGAACCTGACGCCGTTGACCTCCGCGTTGGCGGTGAGGTCGAGCATGGTATCAAGGTCGATGCAGGGTTCGGCACCGGGGCTGCCTTTGCCGACAAGGCCCGGCCACATGGCATTGTGAAGTTTGGGGTAGTTGTTCATAAAAGGTATTTCAGCGGATTGCGGGGACGTTCCTTGAAGCGGACTTCAAGAACCCTCACTACTGATGAAACTCACGGGATTTTTCAACAATTTTTCATGCCTGCAGGCGACGGCGGGGGCAGGCCAAAAAATGTTGCGGAGCGGCGATCTCCGCAGCGCCCTCGACCATGCGCGGCGGGCAATGGCAAGCGGATTGCCTCCACGCATTGGCTCCACATGAACCACGGCGGCTGGGCTGGGAACCCGCCGCTCCGTGAGACGCCCGCCCGCCAGTTGTCGGCATCCCGGGATCGTTCTGACTTTTTGGGTCAGGCACCCGGCGAAGGCGCTGGGTGCAGGCTCCGGTGAGAGTTGGAAGCGGTCCCGGACGCTCGGTTGGCAGGCGCGAACGGGACCCCGCGCTCCGTTGCGGTGTCACGGCGCACCCGCAGCGCGGCGACCGGAACAACCATCACGCGTGTTGTCTTCCAGTACGGCCGCCGCAGGTGCCGGCCGCCAGGTAACAATTCCGTTACGGTAATGTTTTTGCGGGGCGCCGGCGGCAAGCGGAAGTTCGCCAGGTGCAGCAGTGAAGCACCAACAACATCAACAACCAACATGAGAAAATCAAGACCATGAAAACAACAAGCACAACGCACCTTGGAGGCATACTGGCCGGAGTACTGGCGCTCACTTCGGGGGCCAACGGCGGCCAAAACGTCCTGCCATCCATCCCTAAGGGAACCATCTCGCTCAGTTTGAAGCCGATCGCGACGGGATTGTCCGCGCCGGACTACGCGATCAACGCGCCGGGCGATGCCAGCCGCCTGTTCGTGCTGGAGCAGAATGGGCAAGTATTGATCCTGCAAAATGGCAGTTTGCTGCCCACCCCTGCCCTCGACCTCCAGAGCCTGGTGGCGCCCCCGCTCGTCAGCACCAACGCCAACGACGAGCGCGGACTGCTCGGGCTGGCCTTCCATCCCGGGTTCAATACCGCCGGCAGCCCCGGTTATCACACGCTCTACACATACAATAGCCAACTGATTCCCGCATTGACTTCGCCGACTTATGTCGCTCCCAATGGAGCCTCTCAAGGTTACGCGAACGCCATCAACGAGTGGAAATTGAGCCCGACGAACCCCAACGTGATCGATCCCCTATCCAAACGCGAGATCATCTCATTCGGCAAGAACGCCAACAACCACAACGGCGGCACGATTGCGTTCGGCCCCGACGGCTATTTGTACCTCGGCCTTGGCGATGGCGGCAACGCCAACGACGTGGGTGCCAGTCATCTCGAACCGGGCGGCAACGCCCAAAACCTAAGCACCCCGCTGGGCAAGATGCTGCGCATCGACCCGCTGAACCCAACCCTGACCCCAGGCAGTCTGGACGCTATCAGCAGCAACGGACAGTACCGTATTCCCGCCACCAACCCGTTTCAGGGAGCGGGCCAGGTGCCCGAAATCTATGCTTATGGGTTTCGCAACCCATACCGCTTCGCCTTCGACAAACTGAATGGCCAACTGATCGTGGCGGACGTGGGCCAGGGCAACGTGGAGGAGATCGACCGGGTCGTCCTCGGCGGCAACTTCGGCTGGGCCATTAAAGAAGGGGACTTCCTGTTCAACCGGACACTTGCCACCGGAACCGTCGGGACCGTCGGGGTCCGCAGCCCGGGCAGTCCCGCTGGGCTGAGCGATCCGATCTCCGGCCCGGCGGGCACCCTCGTGTACGATCACGACGACGGCATCTCGATCACCGGCGGCTTCGTCTATCGCGGCAGCCTGATGCCCGAGTTGTACGGCAAATATGTCTTCGGCGACCTGGCCTTGCATGCCTCGCCGACGCGGACCGACGGCCGGCTTTTCTACGCCGACCTGAGCACCGGAGCGCTCACCGAGTTCCTGTTGCCCGAGTTTGCAGGGGGCATTTTGCCTAACGGCCTGACCGTGCATGGATTCGGCCAGGACGCCAACGGCGAACTCTACGCGCTGGCCACCAACACCCCGTCCAGCGGAACCGGGGGGATCATCTATGCCCTCCAAAACGCGCCCGTCGTGTGGAACGGTCCGGCGCTGGCCTTCAGCAAAGCATCCGGGGCCGCCTGGACCCAGCCGCAAAATCAGGACCGCATCACCGAGAGTGTCTGGCTGACGCGGGCGAGTACCCAGGGGCTTTTCAACCTCAAGACCGAGTCGTCATACACCCACAGCCTGAGCCCCGTCGGCACGGAATGGGCCTATGGCACCACCGCCAGTTATGCCTCGCTGACCTACCAGAATTGGGAAACGTGGACCGGTGGCGCTGGCGGCGGCCCGCCCAGCACGGTTGACAAGGATGCGGTCGTCCATCTTATCAACGGCAACATCTACATTGACATCAAATTCACCTCGTGGGGCGGCGCCGGCGGTGGCTTCTCCTACGTCCGCTCGACTCCCCCGCTGACGGCGCTCGAAGCGTGGCGGCAGTTATACTTCAACCTCATCACCAATACGGGCGATGCTGCGGATGGTTTCGACTATGACCACGATGGTCTCGCCAACATTACGGAGTACGCCTTCGGCCTCAATCCGACACGGAGTGACTCGCTGGCCTTGCCGCAGCCCCGGTTGATAGCCGGCGTCTTCGGGGTCACCTTCACGCAGCCCGCCGGGGTGTCCGGCATCACCTATGGAGCGGAATGGAGCACCACCCTGGCCGCCGCAAGCTGGACCGCCATTGCCGATACCGGAACCGGCAGCACCCATACCTTCAACGTCCCTGCCAACGGCAACCCGCGGATGTTCATCAGATTAATTGTAACCACGCCATGAAATCAACCCTCTCCATCCTCGCCTCTCTGGTGCTTGCGCCCTGCGCATTCGCGACATTCCATGAGATGCAAATCGAACAGGTCATCGGGGGCATCGATGGCAACATTTCAGCGCAGGCCATCCAATTGCGGATGCGTGTGCTGGGGCAGAATCTGGTGAGCAACGCGCGGGTGCGAGCGTGGGATGCGGCGGGTGCCAATCCGGTGCTGGTGCTCGACATGACGACGAATGTGACCGGCAGCGCCGCGGGCTCGCGCGTGCTGCTGGCCACGGCGGCCTTCACCACCGCGGTGCAGGCGATCACGCCGACATTCGCGCCGGATTTCACCATCACCACGCCGATCCCTGCGAGCTACCTCGCCGCGGGTCGGCTGACTTTCGAGAGCGACACCGGGACCATCCTCTGGTCACTCGCTTGGGGCGGTGCGGCCTATGCAGGCAGCAATACGGGTGCCATCACCAATGATGCCGATGGCAATTACGGCCCGCCTTTCGGTCAGACCTTGCCGACGAGCGGCCGCCAAGGGGTGCTGTTCACGGGTCTCGCCAGAGACCCGAGCACGACCAACGCTGCAAACTACGCGCTGAGCGCCGTGCCCGCCACGGTGGTTGGAAACAGCGGCCCCAGCTATCTGTTAGGCACCCTGCAAAAAATCGTCGTCGAACAACCCGCCGGCACCAATCTGGTTAATGGCGCGGCGAGCGTGGCCTTCGGCAGCGTCGCCCCCGGCAACTCCGGCAGCAAGAGCTTCACCATCCGGAACACGGGCAATGCCAATCTAACCGGGCTGGGGATCACCTTTGACGGCACCAATGCCGCTGACTTCACGGTCACCGCCAGTCCCACCGCTCCGATCGCGGGTCCGAACGGCAGCACCACTTTCACCGTCCGTTTTGCTCCCGCGACCGCAGGCGCGAAGACCGCCGCATTGCACATCGCCAGCAATGATGCGACCGCAAACCCGTTCAACCTCGCGCTCACCGGCACCGGACTGACCGCCCTGGAAGACTGGCGCCTCACCTGGTTCGGCACCACCTCCGACAGTGGCAACGCCGCCGATACCTTCGACTTTGACAACGACGGCCTGGTGAATCTGATCGAGTTTGCTTTCGGCCTCAATCCGACACAGGGAAATTCGTTAGCCTTGCCGCAGCCCCGGTTGATAGCCGGCGTCTTCGGGGTCACCTTCACGCAGCCCGCCGGGGTGTCCGGCATCACCTATGGAGCGGAATGGAGCACCACCCTGGCCGCCGCAAGCTGGACCGCCATTGCCGATACGGGGACTGGCAGCACCCATACCTTCAACGTCCCTGCCAACGGCAACCCGCAAATGTTCCTGAGGTATGCGCTGACCGCACCATGAGAGCAACCCCTCATCGGCCGGGCCGGCCGCAACCAACGGCTGCACTCAAAACCTCCCGTGCAGCGGCACCGGACGGGTCATCTGATGGTAATCCCATGCGTTGAGCAGTCGCTGGCGACCATAGAGGATGGCTTCGATCGAGCCCCGGCAACTCGTCCAGCAAGCGCGGCAATCGTTCGCACGATGACTCGCCAGCAAGCGGCTTTCGATCTCGCGCAGGTTGTCCGTGAGGAGGTTGCCGGCGGGGTGCTCCAAGCGGTCGATACAGAAGGATACCATGCCCCGGCAGTCGATGTTGCAGAGATTGTGCCCGGCATGGCAGCGGCTGCGGTCAGTCCGGCCGGCGGCCGCCGAGAACCGCGCCAGATACCCGCGCAGGGCCACAAAGTGCCGGTGGCGCTGCTTCAACTCCAACAGCCGCCGGCTGAGATCACCTGCTGGCGCCCGCGATGGCTGGTTGCCGCGGCTATGGCTGTAAAGGGTGACCAGATAGGTGATGCCCAGGTCACGGCTAAGCTCAATGAGCGGCTCAACCTCGTCGAGGTTGTCGTCCACAATAACTGAAATCATGTGGACCCGCTGCTCGGGATGGGTGCGGGTCGCATGCAGGATTTTCAAGGCTGCCACGCCCTGCTCGAAAGCACCCGGCTTGCCACGCTGGGCATCGTGCTTGTGCGGATCGGCGTAGTCGAGTGACACGCTGATCTCGACCATCCCGGCCTGCCAGAGCTGGCGGGCCATCGCTGCGGTCACCAGGGAGCCGTTGGTGATCATCACGGGAAAATGATGAGGCCTCAAGGCGCGGACGATCGGCACCAATTCCGGGTGCAGCATCGGTTCTCCGCCACCGATGGAAATGATCTGAGGGCCGATTTCATTGAGCTTGTTGGCAATGACTGCGGCTTCGGCTGCCGACAGCCGTCCTTTGTCACGGTAGGGTTCCTTCCAGAAGTCGCAAATGCCGCAACGGAAGTTGCAGTTGTATGAAATCTGCAGGTTCACATGCACCATGCGGCGGCGGAGGAAATTCCGCGCAAAGCGCAGTTTCTTGCCAAGGTCATTGGTGAGAACGGACCACATGATGAGTACGGGTTTGCTTCATGTCATAACGGGAGTGGGCGCACCACTGATGCCACCGAGCGGAACCACCGGGAACACGGATCTGCATATCATATATCTCATCTCATCAGTGCTTTCAGTGGTTTGATGGGTCTCCCGCCCCTGGCCCCGGTTCCGCCAACAAGGTATGACGGAAAACCCACAGCACATAACCGACGGCAGCCACAAAGATCAGTTCGGTAACCTCCTCCCAGACCACATACCACAGCAGCTTGTCGGCAAACACGCCGGACAAGAACAGGCGCATGAAGCCAAAACCCAGCGGCCCCAGCGCCGCCGCAAACAGCACCTTGGCGAGTGGCACGGGATCGCTCCGCTTGAGCAGCATGACCAGCCACGAGGCGGTCATGAGCAGGATGGCCATGGCGGGACAATAGTAGTTCTCAAACAGTTGGGAGCTGGCCATCAGCGCGTAGTGCTCGGTTGCTCCCATCACGACGGCGTCGTATGAGACCAGCTTGATCCCGGCAGTGAACGGAATGACGGCGGCCATCAGGGTGGCCGGCAGCAGCATCTTGAACACCCGCTGCAACTTGCATGGCACGGCGGAGTACTTGATGCAGGTCTTGCAGAGGTTCATGGCCGCACAGCGCTCCTTGGGCGCACTGAGCTTGAGCAGACGGCGGTCCACCCCATCGAGCACCGCCCAGGCGATGAAGGCAAAGCCCACGGCCATGCCGAAATTGTGGAAATACTCCCAGAGATCCGAGCACCCGCCGAAGCACAGATAGTTCACCGTGCAAGCATTCTCACCCAGCCAGAAGGCGCTCAAGCCGTGGCGCAAGGCGGCCAAATCCGGCTCGCGCCGCCGCCACAGCCAGACAATCCAGATGAACGCCAGCAGCATGTAAACCGGCTTCACGACGAAGCCGGCGGCAAACGCCAGCCATTGCTCAGCGGGGTTCATCTCACGGGTGGTCAAGGCGGCGCACTGGGCGACAACCAGGCCGCACGCATCCGCAGCCACCAATCGATACATCAGCACCGGCAGGATTCCGGCGCCAAGGATGGCCAGCCCGATCAGGCTCATGGATGGTAGCGGTTTGTTCATGTTCGTCCCCTTCGCAGATTGTTGAAGACACAGGCCGGCATCAAGCGCCCATCCGCTTGCGGATATACCTGACAGCACTTGCGGACGCGGGCAAGGTCGAATGTGTCGGGATCCATGAATTGATGAATGAAGATGGATTTCACCGCTCGCTCGCCCGTCTCCATCGCTTGGCGGGGCGAGTATCCGCCCGCAGTGGCCGCAGTCAGCAGTTTTCTAACTGCTCTCAAGGCCTGCTCCGACATGACCGGATTGCAGCCGCAGGGTACTCCCGGCTCGCCAGCCCCGGATGGCGGGGTGAGCCGGTTTTTGCCGGGTGGCGGGAGTCCCGCCCAGATGTCATACACCGCGGCGGTGACTTGTTGGAAGCTGTCCGCGTCCGTGCCGAAGATGGCGCGGTTTTGGAGCAAGCCCAGATAGCGCTCGGGGCTTACCAGGCGTTTGATCGGCAGGAACCCGTGCCCTTCGTTCTTCAGGTAAAAGGCCAGCGCAAAACAGGCCGGATGACTGCACGGCAAGGGCGAGAAATCCTCGGGTGCAACCACGCCCTTACCCGCGCCCTTGAGACCGGCGATGACCTCAGGAATGGTGGTCGCGTCGAGCGGACGTTCCATATGCGCGCCGTTGCCGGTGTAGGCGGCAGGCTGAAACATCGCGCTCAGAAGGTGGTCGTGCTCGAACAGGATGTCGGCGATGGCTCCCACCTGATGGTCGTTGATGCCTTTGGCAATGGTGGCGGTCAGCGACATCGGGGCGTTCAGGGCGGCGCAAGCCTCAATGAGGCGGAGCTTCTCCGCCAGCAAGGGCTGGCCCCGCAATTTCAGATAGACATCATCGCTGATGCCATCGAATTGCAGCGAAACGATCACCCGGCGTTCGGCCAGAAAACGCAGCAGGTCGGAGTTTCTAACCAACACGGTGCCGCTGGTGGAAACGCTCACCCGGAGGATTTCCTGGCGGGACAGGCATTCCTCGACGATGTCGCGGAAATGCGGATTCAGGGTCGGCTCGCCGCCCGATAGATTCACCACATCAATATGTCCTTCCGACCGGATGAGCGAGTCGAGCATGATGGCCACCTCCGCTCGGGTCAGGTGACGTTTGCCGGGATTGTCCACCAGACAGATCGGGCAATCCAGATTGCAGTGATCAGTGATTTCAAGAATCGGCAGACAGACATGCTGCTCATGCTCCGGGCAGAGCCCGCAGGAATCCGGGCAGCCCTGGCTGGCGGTCGCAAACTCCTGGGGAATGGTCGCAGGGCTGTGGTAATCCCCCAGTTTCAAATAGGCGTCCGCATCGCCATGCACGCGGGCTTTTTGAAAACCGTGATCAGGGCAGATCTTGTGAAACCACACGCTGCCGTCTGCAATGTGTACCTGCGCCGGAATCAGCCGGCGGCAGATGCGGCAGAGCGATTGGGTGGTGGTTAGATAGGTGCTCATGGGTTAGGTTCCACCCAGAAACGTGGGTCCCTCTGGCGGTAAAAGAGATTGTAAGCACAGGCGGGAATCAGCCGGCCATCGGGGTCGGGAACCTGATCGGGGCAAGCCACCAGGCGGGCCAAATCCAGGGTGTCCTCGTCCATGTGCGAATGCAGATAGACGGTGAGGAGGCGGTCCTCGGCCAGCGCCTGGCGTTGCCCCTGCGTGAGGGTCTGGCCGGGCGGATACATCTTATCGAGCAGGCGCCGGACCACCGGCAGCAGGCCCCCCTCATCCCCGGCCGCCCACAAGCGGTCAATGGCGTGTTGCAACAAGGTCTGGCTGTGCTCATCCGGCTGCAACAGGTAGCCATGACCCAGCATTTGCCGGAGTTCGGCCACGGTGAGCAAGTCCGTTAGAGAATGATGATTCCCGCCGTCCCTGAGATAATAGGCCACGCTGTAACAAAGCGAATGCGCGCCGGCATGGGGAAAGAAGTGACTGGCACGCATGGTGCCGGCGGTGGCGGCTTCAATCGCGCGGGCGGCGCCATCCAGTGGCATCGTCTCGTGCGGTTTGAAGTGCTTGCCGCCCTGCCCGGTGAAAGTCATGGTTTGGACCGTGATACTGCGCACGACGCGATGGGAATTGGCCAGTTCGATCACGCCGCCAATCTCATCCTCGTTGAGCCCGCGAATCATCACATTCAACAGGGTGGTGCCGATGCCGAAACGTTCCAGGTTCCCCAGCGCGCGCAATTTGCGGTCGATCACATTGCCACCATGAATCCTAACCGCCGTTTCAGGACGGAAGGTGTCAAACGAGAGCACCACATAAACCCCCAGATCCGCCAGGGCGCGGCACAGGTCTTCATCCTTGGCGAGGCGCAGCCCGTTGGTATTCATCGTCACCCGACCGATTTCCGGGCGCTGGCATTCCTTGAGAAGCGACAGGATGTCCGGATGCATGGTGGGCTCCCCACCGGTGATGTTGATCAGATCAAACGGCCCGGCACGCTCGATCAATGGGTCGAGCAAGCGGCACAATTCCTCGCGCGACATGTGGTATTGCCGGTCGCTGCGGTTGTAGGTGAAGCAGATCGGGCAAGCCATGTTGCAGGCGTTGGTGACCGAAAACACCGGCAGGCGGCACGCATTGGCATGGAACGCACAGGGCCCGCAATCCAGCGGACAGCCACTTCTAACCGGGTCGCCCGGCAGATGTGCGGGTTTGCAATTCACCGTTTGGCGGATGCGGTCCTGATACCATGCCAAGTCATCCGCGAGTCGAACGCGGCTGGGACCGCAGGCCGGGCACAACCGTTCCTGATAGACCGCCCCGCCCTCCTCGAGCACCCGCGCCGGCACCAACGCCCGGCATTCGCGGCACATGCCGTTGACGGTGCCAAGATAGGTGTAGGGGCGTTTCATGGCTCAGGGGGGCGAAAGGAATCTCACGAATTTGACAGGGTAAGGGGCTCTTGAGTTCGACAAGCCCAGCAAAACACCGCAGACCGTCCTTGGCAAGCCTGAAGTCCGGTACACTTCAGGATCACCCGGCACCCCGTGAAGTGCTCCTGCATCCGCATGAAGGTCCTCAGAGCCGCACGCTCAAGCCCACCGATGACCGGCGGCTGGGCTGTGGCTGGAATTTCGGTGGTGTGGCTTATCGGTCATTCGGTGGGAGGTCTTGTTCGACGGCCTCGTTTTAGGATGAGCGCTCCCGATGCTGCCAGAAGTGCAATCGACGAAGGCTCGGGAATAGGTGTAAACACCACGTCCTCCCCGGGCGTGTCCGCATAATGTATCCTCATGACCCCTGGAATCGGGATCCGATCCGGCGTGGATTCGTCTCCTCCGATTAGTGACATGAAAAGTGCTACGTCGATCCATCCATACCTGAACTGATCTCCTTCGGTGGGCTGCCGAAAGCCAATCGAGTAAACCTCGAATCCGCCCAGATATGCTGCGTAGCCACTATTCGCTGGGTCCGGATCGTGAAGGCGCATCACGGACGATACATGCAGTGAGTAATAGGCAGAGGAACCCCAAGCCCCTGGGCTGCTACTACCGAGTATGTCTCCGGAGACAAGCGGTCGAGCTGGACCGCCTAAGGACGAATCGAACAGGAATTCGACTCCCTCCCGCCCTTGGAGCGTGACCGCAAAGACGCAGATGCTCGCCGGATAGTCGTCTGTGCATATCCCTCCGTTCCCTCGAAAGGTGAAATCTGTGATTCCGTCTCCATCGATATCGAATGCCTTTGCGGTATACGACAAGGCGCTCACGCCGACATCAAGGCTGATGACGGCTGACTGCACGCATGCAATCAGCAATGCGCTCTGAGAGAGTATCGCCAAGACAGGTTTCATTCTTTGCCTAACGTGAAGCGCGTGCACCCCTACCAGCGGGGGCGAGCGTCGATCACGGGGTTGGGGTTGTAGTTACGGAAAATCATCGAAACTGCACAGCTGGTAGGGGTTGTCATGGCGCGTCTTGTTGTGCCTTTTCATTTCTTTTGTGCATGATCCTAGATAGACCGCATTCAAGGCCCATCGTGGTTGCTAGAATCAGCACCAATACTGGAAAGGTAAGGATATACAGCCCTGCACTTGTGAATTGTCCAAGAATTGGAATCGTTTGTGGTGGGTAAAGCGTGATTCTTCCGTCCTCGCCCTCAATCGGTAAACCGGGAACAAACGAAACTACCACAAAGTCAGATACAGCCGACAATATCAAATGTGTCCCGAATGCCAAAACCGTGAGAACAACCAGCCAACCGAATCCGGCGTTATGCTTCCACTTCCAACGGAAGAAGACGAGGGCAAGAAGGGCAGATGCAATAGTCGCAGAGATCATGTATCCAGCAAGAACGTATCGCGCGCCGTAACTCGCAATCGCTTTTCCTTCAAGTGCGACATTGAGTCCATAGGGCACCCGCGAATAGAATGGCGCGGTGGCCCATAATATCGCGATTGCGGCTATTCGTGTCGCTTTCATTTCTTGCACAACGTTTGAGGTGAGGCGACGGCGCGCTGGACTGCGAATCCAAACTGAGGGCTTATCGCCGTCGCCTCCACCGACTTGTTCGGTCTTGGCGGGTGGGGTCCGGGTCCACCGAGCCTTGACGAACGGCCACAAGCTACCAAA